>CABZPW010000020.1 GCA_902527765.1 Rhodospirillaceae bacterium | reverse complement strand
TTTAGTACTATAGTTAATTCTGTCAAAATGTAATAGTTTGTTATTATTTTGTAACACTTGACAACATTCTATAAACGCATCTTTCACTAACTTTTTTTTTTTATCCTTTAGGTTAAGGTTTAGAATGATTTTATTTTCAATTTTTTCTTTAAAATTAGCATCAGTTTTTTTACTAAAAGTAAAATTTAAATAATTTCCGAAAAAAGGCCCTACAGTTTGAGATGGGGTTTTAAAGTATATTTTATTATTTTTAGTCATTATAAGACAATATCAAAGTTAAATACAAGGTAATTGGGAACAATATTATTCTTTTTATCAAATTTAGCTATTAAACTATTTCTATATTTTTTAGCAATTGAATTAAATATAGGGTCATAATTTAATAAAAAATCATTTGGAAAATACATTTGTGTACATAACCTATTAAAAATATTTTCGTTAATAATTGAAAAATGGATATGTTTAGGCCTCCATGCATTCTTATGATTTCCCCAAGGGTATGCCCCTGGCAATATAGTTTTAAATTTATAATATCCATTGTAGTTTGTTTTAGTTGCACCGTAACCTAAAAAGTTAGGGTCAATAGCTGCATCATGTGTATCATTTTCATCTCTATACTTTCCAGAGGCATTTGCTTGCCAAATTTCAATTATAATACCTTTTAGTGGATTGCCGCTTCTATCAATTACTTTTCCTTTAATTATAATTTTTTGACCTATAGGGTTTTTATTTTTTTTAAATAATAATAAATTATTATTCATATCAAAGTTTTTAGATAATACTTTTAATCCACTTCCTTTATTAATAGCTTTAGTAATTTGAAAAAACTTTTTCCTAGGAGCTCTATTTATATTTGATTTATAATCTTTGAAAAAGTGTGGTGGGTTTGATAAATAACTTTTTAACATAACTAATTATAATATTTATATAAATTAAACATATTTTATTATATAAATAATTTAATGGATACTAAAGTATTAATAATAGGTGGTGGACCTTCAGGCCTTCTTCTTTCCCTTTTACTTACAAAAAATGATATAGATAATATCATATTAGAAAAAAATACAGCGTTACATGTAGCAAATAGAATTAGAGCAGGAATACTAGAACCAGGAACCGTAAAAATTCTTAAAAAAGCTGGTGTAGGTAAAAGGTTATGTAAAGAAGGAATTAAACATAATGGTTTTAACATATCCTTTAATAATAAAATTTATCATATAAATATGAAAAAATTAGCAAATGATACTGTAACAGTATATGGCCAAACAGAAGTAACTAAAGATCTTATGGATAAATTAGCTAAAATTAATACAAAAATATTTTATAAAGCAAATAATATAAAAATACTAAACATTATTAAACCTAAAGTTGAATTTACACACAATTCAAAAAAAATAAAAATAAACAGTCAATTTATTGTTGGATGTGATGGATATCATGGAATAACCAAAAATTTTATTCCAAAAAATATTAAAAAAATATATGAAAAAGAATATAGTTTTTCTTGGTTAGGTTTATTAAGTGATACAAAACCTATTTCTCCTGAATTAATTTATATTAATAATACTAATGGATTTGGGTTGTGTTCTATGCGGTCTAAGACCAGAAGTAGGTATTATATACAATGTTCAAATAAAGAAAGAATTAAGGACTGGTCAGATGATAGATTTTGGGAAAACTTATATAAAACATTACCTAGTGATATTAAAAATACTTTACAGACAGGGCCCTCTATAGAAAAAAGTATAGCTCAACTAAGAAGCTATGTTATAGAACCTATGAATTATAAAAATATATTTTTAGCAGGAGATGCTGCCCATATAGTTCCCCCAACTGGAGCAAAAGGACTTAATTTGGCTTTAAGTGATGTAAACTGTTTAAGTTCTGCATTTAAAAGTTATTTTCATAGAAAGTCAGAAGAGGAATTAAAAAATTATTCCAAAAAATGCTTATCTAGAGTCTGGAAGACACAAAACTTTTCATCATGGTTTACTAATGCATTACATAACTTTCCTGATGAAGATAATTTTACAAAAGAAATGAAAAAAAATATGTTATTAGATTTAATTCATTCTAATACTCAAAAGTTTAATTTGGCTAATAAGTATTTAGGTAAATATTAATTATTAATATTTCATATGCTTATCTAAAACTTTCCATGATTCTTTATTATAATATTGATGTTTTCCTTCAACCTTTATGCATATTATTTTTTCTTTAGCATTTAGCTTTTTATAAATAGTACTTGCACCATTAATGACTTTTTTTGCTCCACTATATGGAAAGATATGATCTTGATCCCCACTTACAGCAATAAATAACCTAGGAGCAATTAAAGATATGATATCTTTTGTATCGAACCATTCTAAAAATCCTGGTACTATTCCATCTCCAGAGCCACAGCCTCTAGCACCAATAGTTTGACGAACTGGGCCGACGGACCCACTTGCTAACGTACCTTTTATTCTTTTATCTAAAGCTGCTGCAAACTGAACTATTGTTCCTCCTGAAGAATGTCCATAAAGATATATATTTCTTTTATTAATACAAAAAAAATTATTTTTTGAACATAACCAATCAATAACTGAGGATATTTCAGTTGCACTATTTCCTATTAAAGACTTACCTAATAACAATAAATGATTTGCAAAATCAATAGTTCTATTATTCGTTTGTTTTGGAAGTCTTCTCTCTAGTCTTTCTCCATAACCCGCTTGCTCAAAAGTAACAGCTAAATAACCTTTTTCAGCAGCCTGTTTAGCCATATCCGCTCCAATAAATATTCTCTGATGATCAATAGGAACTTTAGCCTCTCCCCAACCTACATGCACACCAGAGGTAGATCCAGCCAAAAAAATAAAAACCTTTAGGTTTTTTTTAATGGGCTTTTTATAAATTATATTTATAGGAATTATAATTGTTGATGATATTTTTAAATATATTTTTTTTTTATATATATTTTTGAATATGATTTTTTCATTAAATTCTTTTGCTATTTTTGTTATTTCTCTTTTGCTATCATAACCAGATAGCTCTGAAAGTTTTTTTCTTGCTAAATTTTGCCATTTTAAAGGATCAATAGTATTTTTAGAAAAAGATAACTTTAGGGCTGGTTTCTTATAATTTTCTATAATAATATTTGAAGGACTAAGGTTATAATTACTTTCTAAAGGTTTATATGGATCATACTTAGAATTAAAAATTCTTTTAATTTTAACCAGTAGTGCAAAGTAAATTACCTTTAAATTAATTAATGAATTATGCATAAATTTATAAATTTTTTCATAATAATTAATAAATATATATTTTCATTTTCTGTTCTTATGTAAAATTTAATAGCAATAATATTAAAAATCTTAGTAACATTTAATTTCTTTTGTGTGCCTTATGCCAATATTTTTCTAAATTATTGATCAAATCTTTACTAAAATGACAATAAGCTTGATCATGACAATATATAGACATATATTCTCTAAACTGATTAATACTTTCTTCTCCTAGGATAAGAGCCCTTTTATTAGATGCTGCCCCAACTACTCCAGAATTTTTAAATTCTTTTACTCTTTGATCTATTACCTTATCCATATCATTTATATCAATTAATTCATCGCATATATTTTTCCCATTTGTAGAGTTACTCTGTATTTTTAAACCGTGTTGAATTGCTTGCCTTGCAGCTCTATTTCCAATAAATCTCCATAATCTCAAATTTGCTGCCCCTGGTATAATACCTTCTTTTCTTGCCGGTAATGTCATATAGCTATTAATATCTGCAATAATATGGTCCATGACAAGTAAATATTGACAACCTCCCCCAATTGCAAATGTTTCTAGGCCAGCAAACCATATTTTATTTTTATGAGGAAATAAGGAATCTTCTAAATCAAAATTTATATCAGAATGACCTCTTAAAACTTTATTAACTGCACCCATATCTCTAGTTATATACCATAAAAAAGGAATTTTCCCTTCGTATAAATGAGTAAGATTAATACCTGCACCAAATATATTCTTATTTTTATATTTAGGATGTGTTACTTTATCACCTCTTAGTACACATATATTATTTTTTTTGCTATAAATAGCTATATCTATAGCAGCTTCAAGCGGTAATAAAGTTCTATTATCTTCAGCATTTAAGAACTCTGAGTTTTTCAAGGTGACTAAATCATAATCTTCAAAACTTTCAATACTTGCCCCATCAAAATAGACTTTACCATTTTTTTCAAAATCTTCTATCCTATCTTTAGCCATTTTGGTTGGCAATAACATGCTTTTGCAAAGATGAAGGCCTTCAACCTCATTTTTTAATAAAGCAGAAAGAAAAATTCCCTGCTGAATTTCTAACCCTTCTTTATCTTTAAGAAATAATTTATTTTCCTTTTCTAAGTCTTCAAATGAAGGTAAAAGGTTGTCCACTACAGTACTTGCTTTTGAACACAATTCTTCTACTCTAATAAATGTTTTAAGATCATTGGTAATTTCTCTGTATATCAATGCAGAGTATTTATTAAGAAAAATTTTTTTAGTTATATTACAGAATGTATTTATTTCTTTAATATTAATTTTAGTAATTTTTTTTTCTTTTTTTAAACTAAGTTTTTCTAGTTTTACTTTATTCCAGAAGTTTGAAAAAAGTTTTTTATCTTCAATAAAGTTACCACTAATTTCAGGAATAAAGTTTCTAGTTTCCTCTGATAAAAATTTAAGATTTAAACTTTTTATTTCATTTTTAATATACTTTTCTAAGTTCATATTTCTATTTAACTAGTTAAAATAATTTATAACTACTATAAATTAATTAAATCACCTATGTAATGTAAATTTATAAATCTATCTTTAGGAGAAGTTCTATGCTCAAATAAAAAAACACCTTGCCAAGTACCAAGGTTTAATTTCTTGTCTATTACACTAATAGTAATATTAGTATTTGTTAAAGACGTCTTTATGTGTGCAGGCATATCGTCATATCCTTCTGTAGCGTGTAAATAATTATCATTAAACGGTACCAATTTTAAAAAATAATTTTTCAAATCCTCTAGTACAGTAGGATCGGCATTTTCTTGCAATAATAAAGATGCACTAGTGTGCTGAATACTTATATTTAACAAACCACTAGATAAATTAATTTTATTAATCCAATCTCTAATATTATTAGTAATTTCATAAAGATTTATACCATTAGTTCTAATATTTATTTTTTCATGTTTTTGTAGCATTATAGTATCAGTTAATTATAGCCTGATAAACTAAGTTTCTAAGTAGAAGTCTAAATTTCATTCTATTAGTAACAGATTGAGTCATAGAGATAACTATTAATTCTTCTTTAGGGTCTATCCAAAAATATGTTCCTGCATACCCAGCCCAGAAATACTCCCCTTTAGAACCTGGCCATGATGATAATCCATTACTTTCTCTTACAGCAAAACCTAAACCAAAGCCATACCCTGGCCCAGGTAAATATAGTGGTGTATCTCTACTTATATTATTTCCTAAATGATTTGAAGTCATATATTCAATAGTTTTTCTAGATAAGATACTGTTGTTATTCACTTTTCCTTTTTTAAGAAACATCATACAAAATTTCATATAATCATCTATGGTAGAAACAAGTCCATGGCCACCAGTAAGAAAATTTGGCTTATCTCTTATATTTATTAATTTAGGTTGTTTATCCTTAAAAGGTTCAGCAATTCTATGCCATTTAGATTCGTTTACGTAAAATGCAGTATCTATCATATCAAGTGGATTGAAAATTCTATCCTTTAAAAAAACATCTAATGTTTTATTAGTAGCTAGTTCTATAACTCTACCTAAAACCTCAATAGACCTACCATATTCCCAAACTGTGTTTGGATTATATGCTAGTGGAAATTTAGACAATTCATTTACATATTGTTTTAAGCTAATATCTTCTAAATTTAATTTACTTATTTTTGAGGACATTAATCTTTTTTTAGCAAAAGAATTTCCAAAAGTTCCATATGTTAGTCCTGAGGTATGATTTAATAAATTATAAATTTTAATTTTATTTTTAGCCTCTAATACTCTTTCTTGCTTTTGCCCCTTTTTATCTATATATGTGGTAGAAACAGTCATATTGTTAAACTCAGGTAGGTATTTATGTAAATTTTCATTTAAATAAATTAAACCATCTTCATTGAGCATCATAGCTGCAGTGCTAAGAATTGGTTTAGTCATAGAGTAAATTCTAAAAATTGAATCTTCAGTCATCGGAATTTGCTTTTGTGGATCTTGCATGCCAAATGCTCTCTTATAAACAATCTTTCCATACCTAGATATTGCTATAACAGCACCAGGGATTTCTTTATTCTGAATAGCATTAATAAAGGTTTCATCAATTTTTGTTAGTCGCTCTTCTGAAAAGCCAGCATCTTTGAATGAAATACGCTTAATTTCATTAGCAATTAAAAAATTACTAAATAAAAATAAAAGTACTAATAATATTTTTTTAAAATACAAACTAAACGTATTCATAGTATGTACCACATACATATATTAAAAATAATCCACTATTTAATACTAATAATGAATTTTCTTTCCATAAAAAAGCAGTAATAGCTAAAAGACCATTACCAAACATAAAGAAAAAATGATGTAGATATAGTTCAGGTGCTAAACTTGCAATTAGAGCACCAATTAGAATAGATAAAGTAGAGAACCATGCCAAAAACTGATAAGGTTTTTTTTCACTTTTTTTAAGACTAAACATTTAATATACATAAAATTAATTAACTTAATTTTACTACAAAGTTAAAAAATATGAAGTAATAATTATTGTAAATAAAAGTAAAATTATAGTATTTTTATATTAAAATAAGGTGCCAGAAAAATATTCTGGCACCTATATTTTTTTTAACGGGAGTTAAAAAAAATCTCTCTAGAAGCCTACCATTAGCATTGTCATTATACCGTCAACATCTGTATCAACTACTGAATTTTGCTCTTGCTCAACATCAAAATAAGTAGCAGCTACGCTAATACCACCACCTAAATCATATTGTGCAGAAAAGGTAGTCGTTTCAGAAGTATTAGTAGTATTACTTGATGTAGTGAATGTTGAATCTAGACTACAAGCACCTAAACCTAAGTTACCCATAGTATATGTCGCACAAACTGATGTTCCTTCATCATTTCCAGATCCATCATTCTTAGGTCTACCAGAATTGCCTTGGTCATTTTTTCTGTAGTCTACTGCAAGATTGCCATAAGTAACTAGAGCTGAATAAGCAGTTTCGTCTAGATCATTATAATCTGTTGCGCCAATTCTACCAGCGTTACCCATTTGCTGACCGTAAACTAATTCTAATCCAATTCCGTCAATATCCATTGCATACTTACCGAATACAGAAATTAAATCATTAAAGTTTCCAAAACCACTATCTGTAGCAGCAGATGTTGGCTGACCACCTCTTGTAGAAGCTAAACCTGTGTTTCTTGTGTTTGAAGCATAACTTGCAGCAAAAGAAAAACCACTGAAAACATTTGAAGAATAAAAAACCTTCATAGCGTTATCAGCATAATTAACTTCATTTACTCTTCCGTAGTTTCCACTACCGCCTGTATAAAATGCACCAATGTTACCACCATCTGGTTCCGCTGATGGACCAGAAGCAGTTAATCTTGACAGCATTGCGGCACCAGCAGCAAATCTTTCTCCGAAACTTAATGCACCGAAACCACCTGAAAAAGTAACAAAGTTCATATCTGTAACATTACAGTTATCAGTTTTGTCACCTGAACAGTCTCTAGTAGATACAGCCATTGTTCCATTGACGTCAATACCATTGTCTAAGGTAGAACTGTAATCAGCGACTATTCTCGTGTAAGTTCCATTATCTAAGCCAGCTTTATCTAATCCATGGTTTGTAGTACCAAGTGCTGTTTCTTGGTCTGCTGAACCTGCAAAAAATTCTGCATATCCAGATAAAGACATATCTGCTTTAATATTGCTACTGACAGCAAATAATAAAGTAAAAATACCTAATAAAATAGTTTTCTTCATTAATCTCTCCTTTTGATTTGATACAAAATTATTACATTAAACAATTGTTGTATACGCAAAGTAAAGTTACATACTCATACTAAAATACTGCTTTTTAACACAATATTTTATGTAATATAAAAACTAAGTTATTATATTAATAAACCACCAGGTACATTATGTTGTATTTAAAATACTTGCTGGTATATTATATTAAAATTATTATGAATAATTATAGAAAATTTTTAGAACAAGATTATGCAGAAAAATTAGCAAAGTCTGAAAGTATGGAATATTACAATGGATTTATTAATAAAGATATAAATTTTTACAATAATGACAAAGAATTAATGCTTAAGCATCAGCGTTTCATTAAATATATATATTCTACTTTCCCAAAGTATGTGGTACACAGAAATATTATAATTTATTATTATAAATCTAAAAAATGCTCTATTACAATTCTGAATAAGTTAGCTATATCTAGAACATCTCTTAAAAGAATAATTAATGATTCAATTGAAGAAGGATGGTTAGAAAGCAGAGTAGATAGTACTAATAAAAGACAAGTTTTAATATATCCAACAAAACTTAGGCTTAAATTTTGGTTATTATATTGTAGAAATAAATTGAATTCTGAAATAAAACATAAAGTAGATAAAGCAAGAAATAAAATTATAGAATATGATGAAATAGAAAAAATAAAACAAAAATTTAATACGAATATAATTGACAAAGAAATAATTTAAATTATTTATTTATTTCTTATAATGTAATATCAGATACAAATTGATATAAAAATTTTTTATATGAGTTAATGCTAGCTTTAGAACTTTTATTGCGGTAAAGTAAATTTATTAATACAAATCCGTTAAAAATAAAGTTTGCGATCTGATTTATATTTTCATCACTTTTTTTAATATCATACTTTTTGAAATGTTTTTTAGTAATACTACTTAGTAATAATTTATATTTTCTTTCTGAATTACTAATTGTTTTTCTAGTTTTTATACCTAGTCTATACTTTTCAAGATATGAAGCAAAAAAATAACAATGCTTCAAACCATTTTTAAACCTCCAATTTTTTTGTTTACTAAGTAATTGAAATAAATCTTCTGCTTTTATTAGTTCATTATACAATAAATTTACATCATCATTTCTACGATAAGTAATTAAAGTTTCAGAATGAAGATCATCCTCATTAACAAAAAGTTTATAATAACTTCCTTTAGAGAGCTTTGATGTTTTAATAACATCATTATAAGAAATATTACTTATTCCTTGCTTCCAATAAATATGTAAGCATACCTCAGATACATTGTATCTGTTAAGACTAACTGGTCTTCCTATATTCAAAATATTTCTCCCTATTAGTATTTTAGCAAATTATTCTTTAATTGTAAATTTAACCTTTTTAATTAGTTTTATTAGTTAACCAATTAAACTGATATGGTTCAAAATGAATAAACATTTTTTTAGCGTCTATTTTTTTAAGAGAGATTAAATCAGTCCAATTTTCTAAATTTAATATGTTTAATTTATTTATTTTTAATTTTTGATACTTATTAGTAACATTATAAATGGCAAATATACTTTGTTTTCTATCTATACTTTGTCTCCATATAGCAAAAAAATTATTACCAAGGTTTAATGTATATTGAGTGGCATTAGGATGAAAGGCAATTTGTTTTTTTCTAATACTAATTAAATTTAAAATATTTCTGTAAACTTTATAACTATGAGAATCTGTATTATTTAATAATTTTTTTAAATAATCATAAGAATAAGAACTCCTATTAATAGAGCGATTAAGTTTAGTTTTTTTTAGTAAATCAATACTGTTTCTTGTTCCAAATAAAGAATGGATATAAAAAGCTGGTAATCCTTCAAAGCTAAGCATAATTGCATGTGCACTGTAAAACCTATTATAAGCAAAATCATCTTTACCATGTATTGTTCCCAAAAAACAGTCAAACAAACTTATATTTGCCTCATATACTACTTTTTTATTATTTTTTGTTTTTCTAAACGTAAATTTTGAACCAAAACTTTTCAATGTATCCAATAATATTTTTAAGTCTTTATTTTTTAAAATTCCTTCTAAAGGTCTGAGCCCAATTCCATCATGAGTGGCTAAAAAGTTTAAATAACAATTGTTATCTTTTGCCGGGGGCATACTCATGCTCCATCTTCTAAATACAGCACTATTTCCTTTAATCAAAGTGTTAATAATTAAAGGAGCTAATGAGAAATTATAAATAATATTTGCTTCATCTGAATTACCGAAATAAGAGAAATTTTCATGAAATGGAAGATTAGTTTCTGTTACTATTTTACAGTTTTTATTAGTAAAATTAAGAATAGTTCTAAATAATCTAACAATAGCATGCGTTTGATCTAAGTTAATACAACTAGTTTCAATTCTTTTCCAAATAAACGCTACTGCGTCAAATCTAAAAAATGTTACACCCTTCTTTTGTAAAAATAAAATTAACTTTACAAAAACTAATAGGACCTTTTTGTTTTTAAAATTAAAATCAACCTGATCTCTACTAAATGTGCACCATAAATATTTCTTACCATTAATAGTATCATATTTTTGAATTAATTTATGAGATCTAGCTCTTATAACATTTTTAATATTAATATCTTTATCAAATTGTAAAAAAAAGTCTTTTCCTGCTCCTTTATTTTTTAAAAAATTATTAAACCATTTACTCTGAGAGGAAGCGTGATTTAATACTATATCACTCATTATTTTATAATTATTGGATATCCTTTTTAAGTCACTCCAACTTCCATATTTACTATCAATATTAAAAAAATCAGTAACTGCGAATCCACCATCGGAGCTTGAAGGATAGAAAGGTAAGATATGTACTATATTTATTGAGTTTTTTATATAAGTTTTTAAAAAATCATTAAGAACAACTAAGGGCTTTTTTTTTTTTGAATTTATTGTATCTGCATAAGTTATTAATAGCACATCTTTTTCATTGATATTTATTTTACTTTTTTTATGATCAACTTTTAAAAGCTTAAATATATCATTTGAAAGTTTTTTTATCTCATCTGATGACAAAATATATGAATAAACTGAATTAACATCATTGAAAATTTTTTTAGATATTTTATTTGCATTTTTAATCATTATCTTCAGTAACAGCCTGTCTTAATTTTTTTATAAACCCTGGAGAAGCATATTCAATTCTTTGCCAAGAAGGAATAAAAGGTTTTTCCATGGGCTGAGTTAGAAAACTTTTTCCTGCTGAAATTATATTTTCAGCAAATAACTCTACAGTCTTTTCTTCTAAATTAATATCAAGAGATAATCCGTTAATTTTTGCATCATCTTTATATATATCAATATATTCCAATGCTTTTCTAAAGTAAGTGGCTTTTAGTGTTCTAAAACTTTCTTCAGTAAAAATGTAACCTTGTGTAGCCATTTTCCTAAGAAAGGCTTTTGTTATATCAATAGTCATTCTTGATAGACCTTTAGATTTATCATCTTCAGACAAATCTTGATGTTTGTGATCATAATGATCAGCTAAATCAACCTGACAACATAGTTTACTTGAGTAATTCCTTTGTAATTCAGATAAAATACCTATTTCTAAACCCCAATCGCTTGGTATTCTTAAATCTCTTAATAAATTTTTCTTTAGTGCATATTCTCCAGCTAATGGATATCTGAAAGAGTCTATAAATTCCAAGTAATCATTATTTCCGAAAAGTTTTATTAATGATTTTATTAAGGGTGTTACTAAGAGACGCGTTACTCGTCCGTTAAATTTGTTATCCGCATACCTAGGATAGTAACCTTTAGAAAAACTATAGCCCATACTATCATTTAATAATGGATAAAATAATTTTATCAGAATATTTTCATCATAAGTCTTAATATCACAATCATGAAAAGCTACTGCTTCAGCTGAGTTTCTGGCTATTGCATAACCGATACAATACCAAACATTTTTACCTTTACCGTCTTCTACCTTAGCAAGCTCAGCATCATTTAATTCATTCTGTAATTTTTTTAATCTAGGCCCGTCATTCCATAAAATACTATGAGACCCCTTCAAGATTGAAAAGTATTTTTTTGCATACTCAAATTCACTTTTATTAGCTTTATCTAAACCTATGATTATATGTTGTAAAAAATTAACATTATTTATTTTTTCTAAAATATTTCTTAGGGCATCAGACTTTAATTCTGAAAATAAGCATGGCAAAATTAATTCCATTGGTTTTTCTTGAGCAATTAGATCTAATTCTTGAGCTAAAACATTAGTATCTAAATTATTAAAATTATGTAAAGTAGACACAATTCCATTTTGATAAAAGTCAGTGATAATCTCTCTCCATCTTAATTATTATTTTTTTTAATACCTCAATCCACCCAAAGGGTGCTTCAGTAAAACTTCTAAATATATTTTTCTTTTTTTTTAAATTTACAATTTTATAAGTATTATTTTTTACTATACCAGAATAATTTGAATTATTTAAAATTTCTATATCATTTTTATTATCTCCTAATGATATGATTATTATTTTTGTATTTTTTAATTTTTGTTTATATTTATAGGAAAAAAAATGTAATGAATTTAGTTTGCTATGCAAACCAGATATATTATTTAGTTTTCCTCCAAATACTATTTTAAGATTATATTTAAAAAGAGTTTCCTCAAATTTTTTCTTAAAATAGTTATCTCCTGATATCAATACGGGAATACTATATTCTCTAGAGTTAAAGCCTTCTAATTGTTTATTGTTTAGTTTTGTTATTTTTTTTTGTTCCTCACTAGATAATTCTTCTATATATTTTAAATTATGCAAATATGTTTTAAAAACCCTCTTATTTAATATTTTTTTTATAGCGTTCTTTTTAATAGCATTTGAATTTACTATTTTCTTATATAAATAATTTTTGTTGTTATTAACTGGAATATAGTAGGCAGCTCCATTTTCAACTGAAAAAGGTAATTTATATTTAATTTGCTTAAGTAAATCGATTACTTCTAAGTATGTTTTACTAGTAACAGGAATAATTTCATATTCTTTTTTCAACAATGTTTTAATAAAATTATTCAAGATGTTATGATGATATTTATTCTCTTTTAATAAAGTTTCATCTAAATCTGTAAATATTATAACTTTTTTTTTTATTTGCTTAATTTCCATAAAGCATGCTCATCTAAAAGAAAAATTTTTCCATCAATGGGATTTAATTCAATATCTCTAATTCTACCTATTTTACCTTTAAATATAATTTCTTCTTTAATAAATTGATTATTTTCAAATACTATTCTTCTTAATGACCGATCTTTTAAAGATGTAATTAGAGCATTTCCATTCCACTCTTTAAATTCTTGACCTTTATATATAATTAATGAACTAATACCTATAGATGGAACCCAATAATGTATAGGTTTTGTATAGCCTGGAGCCCATTTGGGACCAATTTTAGTACCTATATAATTTTTTCCTCCCCAACCTAATACTTTCCAACCATAATTTTCTCCTTTTTTTAATACACCAAACCAATCTCCACCCTTAGCTCCATGATTGGTTATATATATATTATTATCTAACGGAGAATATTCTAACCCTTGTGGATTTCTTAAACCAATTTGAAAAATCTCTGGTAACCATAATTTTTCATTTTCAAATTTAGGGTTATCTAAAACTAACCCACCATCTATTTTTATTTTAATAATACTTCCTGGATGCTTTTCATAATCTTGTGCTATCATACCTTGACCTCTGTCCCCTACTGTTAAATAAATATGATCACTTATTAATACTAACCTTCCTCCATAATGATAATTAGATTGAATAACAGGTGAGGCCCTAAAAATATTATTAAAGGTTATATGATTACTTTTTATTGTACCAGTAGCCAGTGAGGTAGTAGAACCATTAGACATCTTTTCTGAATAACTAACAAATATTTTTCCATTATGACTAATGATATCCATAAGAGCTCCTTGACCTGAGGATAAAATATTTAAATTATGCTCTATATTTTTAATTCTTTTATTTTTAATATCAAATAGCTTAATTGAGCCTTTCTTTTCAGTAATTATTATATTATTTTCATTTAAAAAGAAAATTGACCAGCCATCATTTAAATTAATAACCTTTTCAAGATTAAAAGAGTATAAATAAAAACAAAAAGTATAGATTAAAATAAATAATAACTGTTTCATAAAAAATGGTTTATATTAGTATCATAAACTTATGATACTACTAAAAAATAAGCAGTATTACTACTGGAATGAAAAGTCTGTTTCAGCTTGGATAAAATACAACAATGATATGAATTATAAGTTTGAAAATATTAGCAAGATATTATTTGAAAATATAAGTTTAAAAAAAAATCAATCAATTTTAGATATAGGTTGTGGTACAGGACAAACAAGTTATACCGCTAAAAAAAAAGTTGGCGTAAATGGAACTATAACGGCAATAGATATTTCTACACCTTTATTAAATTTATTTAAAAAAAAATATAAAAATATTAAAAACTTAACTTGTTTAAAAAAAGATATACAAAAAACAAGATTTAAAGAAAATATATTTGATCATGCTATATCCAGGTTTGGTGTAATGTTTTTTGAGTATCCTTTGCTTGCTTTTACACACACTAATCAAGCACTTAAAAAGAATGGAACATTCACTTTTGTCTGTTGGAGAAACTTTAGATGCAATCAATTCTTCACTATACCTGCAAATAGCGTAAAAAAAAGGACTAAAATAGATATACCTGAATTTAATAATAAACCTGGCCCATTTTCTTTAAAAGATAAATCATATATACAAACGTTATTAAAAAAAAGTGGATTTAGAAAGATAATTATAGACAATATTATAACTAAGTTAAAACTAAGCAAAATAAAAACTGAAACTGATATTATGATGAGAATAGGAGTAGGTGCTGGAATGATTAGGGAAAATAAGATTGATAAAAATACTTATGATATTATTAAAAGAGATGTAAATAATAAATTGCAAAAATTATTTAAAAAACAAGATTATTATAATGCTTACATATACCGTGTGACTGCTATAAAATAAGTAAATTAATCTATTTGAAAAGTCTTATTCATAACTAAAAAATATAGAATAATATCCTAACGGGCATAGGCCCGTTAGGAAAAATTAATATGTTATAAATATTAGAATTTAATTAAGGATTTATTAGCTAAGATTTTAGCTCTATTAGCTAATGCAGAATTTCTTCTTTGCTTTATCTGACTTTTATTACTCATTAAATCATCTGCATTCTTTTGTGACTTAGAAATTAAATCCGTCATCATTTTTCTATTATTTTTTACATTTTTTTCCAATTGCTTCATATTACTAGAATTACCTTTAATTATTTTAGCATTACTTGCAGGATTTGCCTTTTTAGGATTTAGACTTCCATTTATTAAACTTTTATTTTCTGCTATTTGCTTTGAATTAAAATCTACTATTAATTGATTAGCATCCATTATTTTTTTATTTATAGCTATTAATTTAGCATTAATAGTTGCCATTTCCTCACTAATCTTTAAGACAGAAGTATTTAAAGCCGATCTATGTTTAAGAAAGTCCAATGCTGCTTTATTTTTTTGAGCATTTATATAATTTTCTTCAACATCATTTTGAGCATTGTAATTATCTAAAATTGTTTTCCTGTTTTCAAAGACCTCATCAGTATTACTGTTAGCTAGTTGTCTGTTACCAAGAAATGCTGCAGAATAATTACTTAAAATCATTAGCCTATTTTCTTCTATCATTGATCTAGAAATATATGCATTGGCCTTATTAGTCATTACTTCAGCATCAATTTTAAAAATTCTTTTTCTATTAGCTTTAATAGCTTTTGCATTTATTTTTGTTTTACTCATTTACTTCTCCCTAATAAATTAATAATGTAA
>CABZPW010000019.1 GCA_902527765.1 Rhodospirillaceae bacterium | reverse complement strand
TAAATCACCGCTATCAATAGGTTTTGGGCTTAATCCTATTTTCTCTCTTTCTTCTATATTCTTTAGATATGCTTCATATAAACTCATGGTTTACCATACAAAAATTAAGTAAATTAAAGAAAAATAAGTATAATTTAATTACTAAAGAAAGCAAGTTGTGTTGAAGTAAGTTTTTTTGTGATTTTTATTATTACTCTTCTGAACCTACTCCAGGTTTCTCTGAAAAATATTTTTTAAACTTATCACTTTCATTTTGAAACTTCTCTCCATCCTCTGGTGGAGTTCCTTTTCTAACTATATTTGGCCACTTAGAAGAAAACTCTTCATTTAATGATAACCAATTTTCTGAATTACTGTCACTATCAGGAATAATTGCCTCTGCAGGACATTCAGGTTCACAGACACCACAATCAATACATTCATCTGGATTTATTACTAACATATTTTCACCTTCATAAAAACAATCAACGGGGCAAACTTCACAGCAGTCCATATATTTACATTTTATACATGACTCAGTTACAACATACGGCATACATTTTCCTTTCTATTTATAATTATCTAATTTTTCAATAGCATTTTTTTTAGCTAAATTTCTATTTTTATCATCAACATAAATTAATCCAGATATTCTTCTTATTAGCATATCTTCATAAGGCTCTAATACACCATCAACTAAACATACTTTCCAAAGCATTTCAACAACTTCTATCCTTTTTTCTATGTCCCAGTTTTGCTTTATTTTTTTTGTGTAAGTAATTAAATCCGAGGATTCATTACAGGCTTTAACTGCTTTATCTAAAATACCATTAATATCTTCAATATTTGTAATTTTATATTGTTTTTGCAGTAGTTTAATTATTATGTTTTTTTCTTCATTCCCAAAATCATTGTCAACTAATGCCGCCTCAACTAAAACGCAAACAATAGTGAATACATTATCATCTATAGGGGATGGTTTTTTTAACTCATTATTAGCTTTTTTTTTAAAAAATGACTTGAACATAAAATTTATATATACATTTTGAAATTTATTGCAACTTTTTTAGCATATAAAAAGGATTAGTTTTATCATATTGTTTTTTAATGTAAAAGGGTTCTTCTATTTTCTTCCAGTAAGTCAGAAAACTTGTTCCAGAAATTTTTTTAAATTTATAGTATTGTAGTATTTCATAGAAGGCTGCAAAAGATATTTTTAGTTTTCTCACATGGTAAAAATTAAAATGATATACTTCTTTTTTTTCAGAAAGAAACAAATTAAATATATATTCTAAAAATGATATTTCTATTACGAAATTTTCAAGCTTTATTAGGCCTATAGCATTTAAAGCTAGGTTGCTAATTTTATTTTTATTCAAGAATATTTTTTTATTAGGTAATATATTCAAGTCTTTTTTTTTCATAAACAGGTTTACTAAACCCCATCTAATAGCTTTATTTTTTTTATTAAAGTTAGAAGGATTATAGTAAATAAAGTTAGTGCTTATTTTTACATTCTTTTCTTTCAGAACAATTAAATCATCGGGCTTTAATGATTTAAAAAATTGTCTTACTTCGCTGATTTTAATAATACCCAAATTTTCTTTTAAAGAAAAAATTATAGCTTTTAGATTTTGATTATTCGTTTTTATATTTATAGTTTGCTCTTTAAATGCTTCTTTAATGATAAATCCTAATTTATCCTGAATTTTTTCTTTTAAAAGGGCATAATTTTCTTTTGTTATAAATTGATTATTTGAAATAATTAATTTAGGTTTAAATATTTCATCGCCTTTGTAAATAGATGCGATTTTATACCCATCAAAAAAAATAGACAAGTCTTCTTTGATGTGTAATTTAAAATTTTTATTTTTAAGCTTAGTAATAATATACTTATTTATTGCATATGATATTTTATCAATAACCTTGTTATAAATAATTTTATTTTTTTTGTATGAATCTAATTCATATATTTTTGCTTGAACTCCTATAATTTTTCCAATTATTTTTTTATTTAATACTATTTCCTTATTATTATTAATAGTAATTTCAAGATCTTTATTTAATGAAATTTCTTTAACTAATATATTTAACTTACTATCTACAAACTCTGTTATCAGTTTTTCATGTAAAGCCTTAGACAAAATATTTTCTGTTTCTTTTGCAAATTCTTTTAAATCTAAATTGTTATCAAACCATTGATTTTTATTAGAAATATAATTCCAAAAACGGGTCTTAGATAGTTTGTAGGTTAATTCTTCAATAGAGCCTTCTAAACTTTGTAATTTAATAATTTCATGCTTTACCCACTTATAATCAATTTTTCCATTTTGCACTAAGTTTAAAAAAAGTTTTACTAACAAGCCACTATTTTCATAATCTATACTTTTCATGTAGTCAGGTATTTTACTTATTTCCCAAAGTACTTTAATGCACTCGTAATCAGATATATACTTTATTACTTCTGTATTGAGTGAGAGGTGCTTAAGAATATTTTCATCTCTTATATTTAGTGTTTTGATTAAAAGAGGGTTATTGCTTTTTTTGTTTAAGGATTTTAATAAAGAATCTACAGAAGTAAATTCCAAACTTTTATTTCTCCAATATAGAAAGTTAATCGGATCGAAAAGGTTTTGTTCTATGCTATCAATTAATTCTTTTGAAAGCTGACCAGTTTGAGGTGTATTACTAAAGTAGCCATCTTTTTCGTTTCTACCAGCTCTTCCTGCAATTTGAGCAATTTCATTTTTTTTTAAATTTCTTTTTTTCTTTCCATCATACTTTTCCAATGAAGCAAAAGATACATTATCAATATTTAAGTTTAACCCCATTCCAATTGCATCTGTGGCTACTATAAAGTCAACTTCACCTGCTTCAAACATACCTACTTGCGAGTTCCTAGTTTGTGGACTTAGGGCGCCTAGTACAACGGCCGCCCCTCCTTTTTGTGCCTTAATCCTAGCTGCAATGTTATATACATCAATTGTTTTAAAAGCAACAACTGCAGATCTTTTTGGCAAAGAAAAAAAACTTTTTTTCCCTATATAGCTAAGTTTAGAGCGTCTTTTTTTTTTTATTATTTTTGATCGAGGAAATAACTTTTTAATTACGGGCTCTAAATTATCAGAGCCTAAAAACAGGCTCTCAATATTGCCCCTTGCATATAAAAGCTTTTCTGTGAAAATGTGGCCTCTTTCATAGTCATTACAAAGTTGAATTTCATCAACTGCGATAAAATCAACCAATTTATCAGTTGGCATTGCCTCGACAGTACAAATAAAATATCTAGCTCTAGGTGGTATGATTTGTTCTTCTCCAGTTATTAATGCAGTATTTAGCTTTCCTTTTTTTACAACTATTTTATCATACACTTCTCTTGCAAGAAGTCTTAATGGTAATCCTATTATACCATTTTCATAGGAGACCATTCTCTCAATTGCCATAAATGTTTTTCCTGTATTGGTTGGCCCAAGAATAAATGTAACGTTGTTATCTGTTGATATCATTAATGAGCATCATCCCAGTTCTCTCCTTGCCCTACAGAGACCACAATGGGTGTATTAAATGAAATTACAGGTAAATGTGCATTGGCCATTAGATTAGAAATTTTCTTTACGACTAATGGAAGAGATGAGTCATTTTTAATTTCAAAAATTAATTCATCATGTACTTGCAAAAGCAATTTGGTGTTTTTAAATACATCTTCTCTTGCTATTTTTTTAAACTTTATCATAGCTCTTTTTATTATATCAGCCGCAGCTCCTTGTATGGGTGCATTGATAGCTTGTCTGTGTGCATAATTTCTTACCATTGGGTTTTTATCTTTATATCCGTTAATATTAATTTTTCTTCCAAAAAGAGTCTTTACATATCCATGTTCAGATACATATGCTTTCATTTTCTCCATGTATAATTGTATGCCAGGGTATTTTAAAAAATATGCTTCTATATAATTTTTTGCCTCTGTCCTTGATATATTTAATTGTTTTGATAAACCAAAGGCCGATAATCCATATATTATACCAAAGTTAATAGCTTTGGCATTTCTTCTCTGATCATTATTTACTTTAGAAACCTCAACATTAAAAATTTGACTTGCTGTTAATTTATGTATATCAAGGCCTTGATTAAAGGCTTTTCTGAGTTCTTCTATTTTCGCGATTTCTGCCAAGAGCCTTAGTTCTATTTGTGAATAGTCAAAACAGACTAATTTATTACCCTTTTCAGATACAAATGCTTTTCTAATTTCCTTACCATTTTTTGACTTTATAGGAATATTTTGAAGATTAGGGTCTGTTGAAGAAAATCTTCCAGTTTGAGCTCCTGTCATTTGAATAGTGGTATGTACTCTATTTGTTTTATTAGAAATATTATTTGTAAGACTCTCTGTGTAAGTGTTTTTAAGCTTTGAAATTTCTCTCCAGGATAGCACTAATGATGCAATCTCATATCCCTGTTCCGCTAATGTTTCCAAAACTTCAGAGTTTGTAGAATAACTTCCAGATTTATTTTTTTTTGCTCCTGGTATTTTTAGTTTATCAAAAATTATCTCTCCTAGCTGCTTGGTAGAGTTAATATTAAATTCACTGTTGGAGCAAAAAAATATTTTATCTTGAAGTTTTGATAACTGTTTGGAAAAGTTTTCGGATAACTGTAGAAGGTTTTCTTTTTTTACTTTAATACCATTACTCTCCATATCAGCAATAATTTCAATTAAAGGCTTTTCTATATATTCGTATACACTTATTAACTTTTCTTTTATTAAAAGTTTTCTTAGTGTATGCCATAACTTCAGTGTCATGTCAGCGTCCTCGCAGGCATAAAAACTGGCTTTATCAATAGCTACTTCTGAGAATTCAACTTCTTTTTTTCCTGTACCTACAATTTCCTTATAACTAACTTTGTTGTAGTTAAAATATTTTTCTGATAAAAAATCTAAATTATGATTATGCAGGCCTGCAGATAATGTATAGGACATAAGCATCGTGTCATCTATAGGGTGAATTTTCCCGAACCCATTATTTTTTAAAATTTGTAAATCATATTTTATATTTTGTCCTACTTTTAATAATGATGGATTAGAAAGCAAAGGATTGAGTTTTTTAATTAAAAGGTTTAGACATAATTGTTTTTTTTTATCCTTGATGTTGTGATTAATAGGAATATAAAACGCCTCTCCTATTTTATACGATATGCTGATTCCAATTAACTTTGCTTCCAACGGTTTAATTGAACTAGTTTCAGTATCTATAGAAATTACATCTGTTTTTATTAATTCTTTAATAACTTTCTCTAAAGATTTTTCGTCTTGAATAGTAAAATATTTAGACTTTGTTTTAGATAGCTGTTGTGTATGATCTGCAATAGTATCAGCTTTTTTCATCAGCCTACTTTTTAAATTATTAAAGCCGTGCTCTTCTAAAAAAGGAATTAATTTTTTAGTGTTAATTTCACAATCTGATATTTTATTAATATCAATATTTAGTTCTATGTCGTCTTTAAGAGTTACTAGCTTTTTTGATATTTTGATTGCATCCAGGTTTTTCTCTATGGACTCTCTTCTTTTATTTTGTTTAATTTTTGAATAATTTAATAGAAGACTTTCCAAACTACCATACTCGTTAATAAGAAGTGCTCCAGTTTTTAAACCTATACCAGGGGCTCCAGGTATGTTATCAATGCTGTCTCCTGCAAGACTTTGTACATCTATTACTTTTTCAGGAGGAACACCAAACTTCTCAATTACTTCCTGTCTTTTAATTAGCTTATTTTTAATAGGATCTAACATATGCACTTTATCACCTACTAGTTGCATTAAATCTTTATCTGATGAAATTATTGAAATATCCCAGTTTATTTTAGTAAAAAATTTAGAATAAGTAGCTATTAAATCATCTGCTTCATAGCCAGGCATTTCTAGTCTAGATACACTAAAGGAATCAACTGCTTTTCTTATTAATTCAAACTGAGGAATTAGGTCTTCAGGAGGGTCTCCTCTATTAGCTTTATAGTTTTTATAGATAGTATTACGAAATGTTTTTCTGGCTGTATCAAAAATTACAATTACTTTTTTAGATTTTTTTTCCTCTAACAGTTTAAATAGCATATTACAGAATCCCATAACTGCTCCAACTGGAGTACCGTTACTATTTGTTAATGAGGGCAATGCATAATATGCTCTAAATATAAAACCTGAACCATCGACCAAAGAAATACTGTTATTTTTTTTCATAATACTTATATTACATTAATGAAAATTACTCACAATCATAGAATTGTTTCACTTTACTTCACTATATTCATATTAGTAAGTTTAAATACAGTTTATTTGCCAGTTTGGCTTAATGAAGTCATTAATTTAAATACGCAACAAATTGGATTATTAATAGGGTTGGTTGGATTTTTAAAAATCCTTTCAAATTTTTTAATAACAAAAAATATAAAAACTTTTAGGGCTAAAAGACTTGTTACAGCATTATTAACATTTTTTATATTTTGTTCTTTTATTTTTATAGCACTACAAAAAAATATAGATGTTACTTTAGCAACATTTTTATCTTTTTTTATCCTTTTAATATTTGCGCCTTTGCTCCCAATAATTGAAAATATAAATACATCTATTAATAATAGTTCTTTTAAATATTATGGAAAATTAAGGATTAGTGGGTCTATAGCTTTTTGTCTAGGAGTATTTTTAGCGGGGTTTTGTTTAGATAAATTTGGAACAAACAGTTTTCCTAAATTATATATTTTCTTTTCTTTATTTTTTCTCATGAGTACTTTTTTGATACCAAATGAAGAAGAAAGACAAAAACTAAAATATAAAAGTAATATTATAGATTTATTAAAAAACAAAAAGTTTCTATTAGTAATATTTGGCTGTGGCTTAGTTTTAGCAAGTCATGCAATGTATTATTCATTTTCTGCAATTTATTGGAGAAACCTTAAATTCAGTCTTTTTCAGATAGGCTTTTTATGGTTTTGGGGAGTGTTTGCAGAAATTATTTTTTTTCTTTTAATTGATAAAGTAAAAATACGCAATATATTTTTCCAAGCAATTATTTTTGTAGGAATTATAAGTTCTTTAAGATGGATAATGACATATTTCTTTACTAATTTTAGTTTGCTTGTACTTACTCAATCATTACATGCTTTCACATTTGGGCTATCTCACTATTTAGTTATATATTATGTACATACGAATATAAGTGAGAATAATAAGTTATTAGCTATATCACTTTACCACGCATTATCTTCTGGTACTATGATGACTATTCTAACAATATTTGCTGGATTTTCTTTTAATAATGGTTCCAATGGTATAGGTTTTTTAATAATGGCTATTTTTTGTTTAATTAGTACATTTTTAGTATATTTTAGAGGTTATATTTTGAAATGAAGTGTAATAAAAATAATGATATTGAAATTATAAAACTAAACAAAACATATTTTGATGACAAAAAGAATAAAGTAACAGCACTTAAAAATATTTCTTTAAAAGTAAAGAAAGGTTCAATGTTAGCTCTTTTAGGTCCAAACGGAGCTGGAAAATCTACACTAATTAATATACTAGCAGGAATTGTAAACAAAACTTCTGGTGATGTATTTATTAATGGGAACAATTTTGAATTAGAAGAAAGAGCAGCTAAACAATCAATAGGTGTTGTTCCACAAGAATTAGTAATTGATCCCTATTTTACGCCTAAAGAAACTCTAGAATTTCAAGCAGGGTATTATGGAATAAAGAAATCAAACAGGATCACTATGCAGATATTAAGAAACTTAAAGCTAGAGGATAAAGCAGAAGCATATGTACGGCATTTATCAGGAGGTATGAAGAGAAGATTAATGATAGCTAAAGCTATGGTTCATTCTCCACAAGTTTTAATTTTAGATGAACCAACTGCTGGTGTGGATGTTAGTTTGAGAGAACTACTATGGCAAAACATAAAAGACTTAAATAAGAAAGGTGTTACAATTTTAATAACAACACATTATTTAGAAGAAGCTGAAGCTCTATGTGAAGATGTTGCAATTATTAATAAAGGTGAAATAGTAATTAATGGAAATATTAAAAAATTAGTAAAAAAAATAGATAAGAAAATATTAAAAGTTTATTCTGAAAAATTAAAAAACTTACCAAGTGGTCTTAAAAATATAGGTTTTAAAAAACATAACAGCAACGAAATCTCAATAGATTATAAACCTTCACGAAACTCTATTGATGAGCTTATAAATGAAGTTGTAAAATACAATATTAAAGTAAAAGATATCTCAATTAAAGATACTACTCTTGAAGATCTATTTAAAGAAATAACAAGATAACTATCATTTAGTTTTCCAAGTTACTAATGAAGACATTAAGAAGTTCCATATAGAGCCTACGATTGCCCCTATAAAGCCAGAAAAATACCATATTCCAGACACACCAGATACATTACTTACGTATAGTAAATTAGAAATACCAATATTTGCTGATGCGCCTATTCCACAGGTTAAATAAAAAATTAATAGAGCTTTGAAGGCAGCAAAGCCTTTTTTCCTTCTATCTCTATATGTAAGCATATTATTTAAAAAAAAGTTTGATGTCATTGCTACAAATGTAGAAAGTGTTTGAGCATAAAGAAAGCTTAAATTAAAATTAATAAAAAAATATAAAGCTACAATATGTACAAAAACACCAGAGCCTCCAATCAAGCAAAAGGAAAAAAATCTTGCAGAAATAACATTACCAAATTTAGATTGCCATAATAATAGCAAATACTCCCATAGCACTAATGAGTCTAGTTTAGACTCTCCGTAAACTCTTTTTTTAAAAGTAAATGAGATTTCTTTATATTTAAGCTTATTTTTAGAAGAAGAAAAAATATCTAATAAAATTTTAAAACCTAACCCAGATAATTTTGGAGCTATTTGATCAAATACAGTTCTTTTAATTAGGAAAAAGCCACTCATTGGGTCAGTAAGCCTAGATTTAGATATTGTATTAGCTAAAAAGTTAGCAAATTTTGACAAAGCGTTTCTGTATTTAGTTAATCCTAATACGTTTTTATGACTCAGAAACCTACTTGCTATAACTAAATCCAATTGTTTCTCTTCAATAAGTTCAAGCATCAATGGAATCTTTTTTTCATCATGCTGCAAGTCAGCATCCATTATTAGAAGTAAATCTGATGAGCTAGAAAGGCAACCTTCAATTACTGCAGAGGACAGCCCTCTTCTACCTATTCTTCTTAAACATCTTACATTGGGTTTTTTTGAAGAAAGGTTTTTTATTATTTCATGTGTCTTATCACTTGAATTATCATCTACAAAAATGATTTCATAATCATACTTTTTGAGAATTAATTCAATTGAATTTACAAATTTTATTATGTTATCAGCTTCATTATAAGTAGGAGAAATTATACTAAGCAGCATTTAATTTTGTATTTTTTTTATATAAGGTAAAAAACTAGCTTTAAACCAATATGATAGTACGATTAAACTTAAAGTCCAAGATAAATAACTATATCTGCCTCCTACATGGTAAAAGAGTAATAATGATATTAAACTTATAGAGGATATTGCTAAACACCTTATTATAAAAGGTGATCGTCTTCTTACAGCATAGAAAATACTTATTGCTATAGCAAAGTGGTACCAAATTTCATACAGCTTAATTTCACCATGAACATGATTTATTATTTTTTCTAATACAGCCAGGTTTAAAGAAAATGTTAATAAGGATTTAAATAGGATAAAATAATCGGAAGGCCTAGCACCTAAATTCCAGTCCTTATATGCAGCAATTGTTAGAGGAATAAACTTATTTGTAAAGATATAGTTATGTATTGGCATAATTAAAACAAGGCTAAACCCTATACACAGAAATAAAAAAACTTTATAATTCACTCTAAATGCTAAAATTAAATAGAATACTATCATTACTAAGCAAGCAGGTAAAATGTTTGCTCTAAGTCCAATAGATAAAGCTAAGAGCAGTCCGAATATAAAGGAATTGGAATAATTTAAAAAATTAGAATTTTTGTTAAATTTTATCAAAAATAGTAAGGCAGATAAAAAGCAAAGATATGATAGAGGTTCACCAAAGCCTCTTAGAGTAAGCTTTACATAATAAAAATGACAAAACCCAAAAGCTTCAAATATTGGAATAAAAAACCAAAATATTAGAAAATATTTTGCAATTTTTTTTCCTAATATTTCTGCAAAAATTTTATAAATAACTATAGGAAAAAAAGTTAAGATAAAAATAAGCATCCAAGGTGACTCTTCAAATAATATAAAATTTAGCACCCATACATATCTGTAAAAAGGCATAAGATCGTAAGCTTTCTCACCTCCCATAAAGGCGCCCGTAAAATCATTTATTGACAGAAAGTCAGAAATTAAATGGGCAAAATGAACATAAAGTAAGCCATCATTGCCACCTTCAAAGATTATAAATTTATTAATTAAGTTTGGATAAAAATAAAAAGACAGTGTCAGACTAATTAAAAATGAAATAGTATAAATAGAAAAATTGCTGAAATTAATTTTTTTAAAAGCAATAGCTAAAATTAATAAACAAGTTAGTACACTAATAATATGTTTCAAATAATAAAAAATTTTATATTTTAAAGGAAGAACTAGTTTAGCTTTTAAAGGAATTGAATCACCTGTTTCTAAAAGCCATATGTCATAAAAATCTGCAGAATTAATTTTTATATTGTTAAAACTAATACATTCCATATTGGTAAATTCTTTCTTTACTAATTCTTTTCCTATATATGCTGTGCCTTCCCAACAAAATTTAGCATTCTTATTTGAATATTCTGATGGAAATGAATATTTAATAAAGAAAGGAAGATTTGTTCTTTTAGGTTCCTGGCTTCCATATGCATTATATTTAGTATTATTAAAAGCACCTAATTGTAATTGATGTCTATTATTCCAATATATATTTTCTACGTATTTAGTCTCTGGGCTTTCAAGAAAAATTTGTGAAACCGATTTGTGATATAATTTTATATCAGGCCCTGAAATTGAATTTGGGTATGTTTTTATAAAATCTGTATTTAATTTAGCATAGATCTTTTTTGGAAGCTTTTCTTTAAAAATACTATTATTATAATTTTCTCCGCCAATAAAAACATTGCTACCTTGAAGGATCTTTGGAATTTCGAGGCTTTGCTTCGTAAGAATAGTAATAGGAATCAAGAAGGCTAATATGAGCCAATATTTCTGATTAAAATTTATTTTAGCTGAAAAAAAAAGTAGAAACAAAGATTGATACAATATTAAAGAGTACCAGCTAGAGTTGAATAGACCTATGCAACTTATGAAAATAGCAAGAATTAAAGAATAAGAAATTATATTTTTTTCTAATATATTTTTTATAAAAGGCATGTGTTAATTTTATATTATAATCCATATTTTAGGTATATTATAATTACATGATTAATAAAAAATTTAATTTAAGCAAATCATCATCAAGAGTAATTAGTACTTTAAAAAGTTTAAAAGAAAGAGGCTTAATTATGGAAGTACAAAACTTAAAAGTACAAGAAGCTAGAATTGAATTTTCTAAAATAAGAGCACACTTTGCATATAAAGAAAAGATAGACGTCCTAGTTAAAAAAGATTTTAAAGTAGAAAATATTCCCGTTAGATACTATAGAGGAAAGAATAAATCTAAAAATGAGATACTACCTATCATGATTTACTTTCATGGAGGAGGTTGGGTACTAGGTAATGCAGATACTCATGACCAAGTATGCAGTATTTTAGTTAACGAGGGAAAGTATGATTTAATTGCAGTAGAGTATAGCTTAGCTCCTGAGGCAATTTTCCCTAAGGCTATAAACGAGGGTAAAAAAATATTAAAAAGTATTTCTGAAAATAAGTACGGTTTAAAAATTAATAATAATAAAATAATATTATGCGGTGATAGTGCTGGTGGTAACATAGCCACTGTTTTAGCTAATTACAACAAAAATATTCTAAAAGCTAACGTTATTCTTCAGGTTTTAATTTATCCAGCTACCCACATGTTTAGTAAATATGATTCAAAAAATAAGTATGAAGGTCTTATTCTTAACAAGAAATTAATGAAATGGTTTGAAGATCACTATTGCCCAAAAAAGATTAGAAAAAAATATATTGATGATCCAAGGTTATCACCAATAAAAAATAAACAAATGAAAGGTATGCCAGACACTTTGATAGTTTTGGCAGAGTGTGATCCTTTATATGACGAAGGTCTACTGTATGGTAAAAAACTTAAAAAAAATCATGTGAAAGTAGAAATAAAAGTTTATGCGGGATTGATGCATGGATTTTTGACAATGGGAGGTGCCATAAAAGAAGTAAGTTCAGTCATAGCTTTTATCAATAAAAAAATTGATAATTATTTATAATTTTATTTTTAAATTATTTTGAAAATAAATTTTGACAATTTATTTATTTCCTTGTGAGCAATACTATTTTTTGCAGTATTTCCAATCCAATCTTTTTGTTCAGCAGCTTTATGGAAATCAGATCTTAGTGATATTTGAGGGGCTAATGCCCATTGTGAGGGAAGCACTTCACTTATTTTATCTCTTGGCAGTATTTTTTGAGGGTGTATTCTTGAGGGAACAATAATGCCTTTAGTTTTTTTATTGTCTTTAGATGCAGAAATTACTCTTTCTATCAGAGGAAAAGAAGCTTCCCATTCAAGGGAACTTAACCCTACAGGAATAATAATATAGCCTACCTGATGAATGAGTTCACTAAAAACCCCTAAATCAATAGGAGGTAAGTCAACTATAATTATATCACACTCTAATGCTATACTGGACAAACTAGCACCCCAGGTTTGCAAAGCATGAGATTTATTGCTAGGAGAGTTTGGTAGCGTAAGCCTTTTTAACCTGAGTCTTTGTATTGAGGTTTCTTCTATCCATAAAGAAGAGGAACCTATTGGATCAGCATCAATTAATACACAATTTAATTTAAAGTTGATAGCAAGGGCTGCAGCTAGATTCACCGCAACAGTTGTTTTCCCTACTCCTCCTTTTCTATTTGTTATTGCTATTATATTTTTCATTATAAATAAAAATTATTATTTAAAACTACATTAAAAAACACTATAGCTATTATCAACACAATTATTAGTCTTTTTAATCCTTTTAATAAAGTAGGAAAAACTAATTTTAAAATAATAACTATTGCTATACTAAAAATTATCTTTAAAAAAATATTAAGCTCCCATTAGTTTTCTCTAATATCCAATTGCAAAACCCTCTCTTCTAGGGTCAGCAATTCCCTGCCAAAATTGATTATTTTTCCAAATTATATTTAACCCACTAGTCATATCTTTGTACTTAATGTCATGATTATTTTTTTGTAAATATTGTTGCAAATCATTATTGATATTATTATTTTCTAGTTCTGTAAAATTATCTCTAGAACAATAGTGAGGGGAAGTTACTGCAGACAAAGGATCATTTTTTAAAAATAAAATTTCAAAAGCAACTTTTGAAACGTAACATATTATTCTACTACCACCAGGAGAACCCAGTATACCTATAAGATCATCTTTAAAAAATATAAATGTAGGTGACATACTAGATCTAGGTCTTTTGTTAGGTTCAACTCTGTTAGCTATAAGTTGACCTTCGGGGGCTTTATTAAAAAAAGAAAAGTCAGTTATCTGATTATTTAAGAAAAACCCTTCTGTTGTAATACCTGACCCAAATGCAAATTCTATACTGCTTGTTAATGCTACAGCATTTCCATCTTTATCTACTATACTAATATGAGTAGTCGACTTTTGTTCAAAATTTTTTCCTATTTTAATTTTTTTATTTTTAATACCTTTTAATTTTCCAGGTTCAAAGTTTGGTATGCTTTTATTATTATTAATCAGATCGGATCTTTGTTTTAAATACTTTTCTGATATTAATTCTTTTGTAGGTACATCAAAAAATAAAGGATCTGTAATATAGAGATTTCTGTCTTGATAAGCTAACCTAGCTGCTTCAATAAATAAATGCTTAGCTAAATAATGGTCTTGGTTGTTTATAAAATTTTTTTTATTATTTAATATGCTAATAATTTGTATAAGACCTACGCCACCTGAGGTAGGCGGAGGAAAACCACATATTTTGTATGAGTTAATTACTTTACATAATGGCTCTCTTTCTAAAGTTTCCCACTTTCGTAAATCATTTAAAGAAAGCTCATTATTAAGCTTATCTGATATTTTTTTGGCTAGTATACCTTTATTTATTGAATATGGATTTTTAGATAAAATCTTTAGTGATTTTTTTAAATCCAGATTTTGTATTATACTTCCTGTTTTTTTTGCTTCCTCTTTATTAAAATAAGTATCATTTACGAATTTATTTTTCTTAATATGAGGGGCCCAATTTAAAAGCTTATTTAATCTTTTTCCTACTTTAAAACCTTCAGAATATTGTATAGCGGAAACAAACAATTTTTCCCATTTTAAGACACCAAATTTATTATGAGCATCAGCTAACATAGAATATAAGCCTGGAACTCCTACAGAAAAAGGTTTTTGTACAGCCTCAATAAATTTCATTTTATTGTTATTAATTAAATACATATCATCTTTAACTATTGAGCTTGAGGTTTCTCTTCCATCATAAGCATAAATTTTCTGATCATTATTATTATAAAAAAGCAAGAATCCTCCTCCTCCCAAGCCTGAAGATTGCGGTTCTACAACAGATAAAACATTTTGTGCAGCTATGGCAGCATCGAGAGCATTTCCTCCTGCAAGAAGTATTTCCCTAGCAGCTAAGGAAGCTCTTTTATCAGCAGTGACAATCATAAATTTCTTAGAAAGAGATTTTTGTGATTGGGATATTCCAGAGGAAGGTTCGGGATTGCTTTTATTAAACTGGTTAGCAATTACTTGATGCGAGTAAATAATTTGTGCTAGCAATATAAATTTGATAAAATTTAAAAGACTTTTTTTGATAACACTCTCCTTATGTAGGAATATACATTGTGCAAACTATTATTGCTAGAAGTTTACTTAATTTAAAAAAAAATCTAAAAAATTTAAAAAAAAATCAAAAAGTGGGGTTAGTGCCAACTATGGGGTGCATTCATGATGGACATTTGGAACTGATAAAAAAAAGTAAGAAATTAAAGTATTTTACTGTAGTTACTATTTTTGTAAATCCAGCCCAATTTAATAATCAAAACGATCTAAAAAAATATCCTTCACAAGAAAAAAAAGATTTAGAGATACTAAAAAAATACGATGTAGATTTAGTTTTTTTTCCTAAGGCAAAACAAATGTATCCCTTAGGGTACAGTACGTACATAAAAGAAATAAATTTTAGTGATATTTTATGTGGCAAATATAGAAAGAATCATTTTTCTGGAGTATTGACTATTGTACTAAAGCTATTTTTAATAGTAAAGCCTTATGCGGCCTTTTTTGGAGAAAAGGACTTTCAACAATTATTTCTTATTAAAAAGATGGTAAAAGATTTAAATTTAGGTGTCAAAATAATTGGTATTCCTACTGTAAGAGATTCTAATGGTTTAGCACTATCCTCTAGAAATAAATTGTTAAATGCTAAAGGTTTAGACATCGCTAAACAGATATATTTGAATATTAAAAAAATACAATATTTAGATTACAAGTATGCTAAAGATTTAGAGCTTTATTTAAAAAAAAAATTAAAGAAAAGCGGACTAAATGATATAGAATATCTTGAAATAAGAAACTCTAACAACCTATTACATCCTAAAAAAGTTGTTAAGGGAAAGACTCTAAGAGTTTTTATTGCTGTTTATGTAGATGGTGTAAGATTAATTGATAATTATAAGCTGAATTAATCTGCATAAAGCCTAACTTCAGTATTTTCAACGTTAGCTACTGATAAAGAACTAACAGAAATTCTATCTACAGGCATACCCATGGAAATTAAAGAGCTAATTAGTTTACTCACATCATCTCTTGCATTAGCTGCTCTTTCTGCTTGCTCGCTAGGATTTCCTGCTGAAGAACTTACAGCTACTAGTGTAAATTTTGATTCTGGAGCTTTATCTAAAGTCGCACTGATTGCACCAAAAAGATTTTGTTCAAAATTATTTTGCTCATTTATCCTAAAGATCGCTATAGGGTTAGGAGAAACACTAATATTGTCTGATCTTCTTCCTTGTCCTGAACTTTCATTATCATTAATAGCAGGTAATGAACCTAAAGTTCCCAAACCTAATCCAAAAGATTCGCCAACAGATATAGCATTAGCAAGCTGAGTAAGCCTTCTTCTTTCTGCTGCTAAGAATATATCTCTTCTTCTAACCGTCTCATTTAGGTCTTCTAAAGTTCTAAGTACATCCACATTTCTTCTTTTTAGAGCATCCTGAAAAGAAGATAAATTTCTATGATCCTCGTCTACAGCGCCTCTTAATTTTTTTGCTGATCGAGCTTGTTCTAATAAGTAAGAAACCCTAGTTGAAAAGAGTGCTATTTGGTTGCCTACATCAACTAAATTTTGTCCTTGAGCCCCTACTTCAGCTAACTCTGTCTGTGCTTGTTCATACTGATTTAAAAGAATAGGATTCCCTGGAGTGGTTCCAATTTGTAATCTTGCAGCTATTGCAGCAACTATAGAGTGATAATTTTCAGCACTTTTTATACCGCTAAACTTTAACTCTTCAAAGCTGTCTTCTCCTTGCTTTATATCAGCATCTAATTTATTAAACTCTTCTTGCATTTCTAAAATTCTCTGTCCTACGTAAGTGAAAATAGGAGCTATTTTCCCATTACCTGTAGATTGTACGCTATCCTCTGAGCTGTTAGTTTCATCTTGTGCCAACAAATTATCTAAATTTTCTTCATTAGCATCGTTGATTGTTGTTTCATCACTTATAATATCTATTTCAGTAAATTCATCGGAGTCTTCAATTTCTGTGATGGTTATTTCTTCAGAATCTTCAGGATCAAAAGATTCACCGGGAATTTCTCTAATTACAATTTCTTCTTCTTCAGTATTTCCAGAGGGCCATAAATCTGTAAGATCA
>CABZPW010000018.1 GCA_902527765.1 Rhodospirillaceae bacterium | reverse complement strand
TTGACCATTTAAAAGCTTAAATTATTTTTTATATTTCTTGCTGCCTGCCTGATTCTTTGTTCATTTTCAACTAGGCTAATTCTAACATGTTTATCACCATAAGATCCAAATCCAATACCAGGTGAAACAGCTAATGATGCTTTTTTTAAAAGAATTTTAGAAAAATAAATACTGCCTTTACTTAAATATTTTTTTGGAACAGGAGCCCAAGCAAACATTGTAGCTTCTGGGTTAGGAATATTCCACCCAACTCTTTTCATTGATTCTATTAAAACATCTCTTCTGCTTTTATAAACTTTTCTTATATGACTTACATGATCCTGTGAACTATTTAATGCAGTGGCAGCCGCAACTTGAATAGGAGTGAAAGCACCATAATCTAAATATGATTTTATTCGTGCTAAAGCTGATATTAATATTTTATTACCACTTGCAAATCCTATTCTCCAGCCCGGCATATTATGAGTTTTACTCATTGAAGAAAACTCAACAGCTATTTTTTTTGCATCTTTTACTTGTAACAATGATGGAGGAGGTTTTTCATTAAAATATATTTCTGAGTAGGCTATATCAGATAATATCCAAATATCATTTTTTTTACATATCTTTACTAATTCTTTATAAAAGGTTAATTCCACTATTTTAGTTGTTGGATTATTAGGATAGTTTATGACGATAGCTTTTATCTTATTTTTATATTTACTTATACTTTTTACTAAGTTTTTTAAGAACAACTCTTCTTCTGTCATTCTAATTTGTTTTACTAGAGCTCCTGCTATTAAAAAACCATAAGGATGAATAGGATAACTTGGATTTGGCACTAATATAATGTCTCCCTTAGAGGTAATAGCGGAGGCTAAGTTAGCCAAACCCTCTTTAGAGCCCAAAGTTACAACTACTTCATCTTCAAAATTAAGTTTAACACCAAATCTTCTTTTATAATAATTACAATGTGCCTTTCTTAAACCTAAAATTCCTTTAGAAACAGAATACCTGTGAGTTTTTCCATTTTTAATAGTTTCTATTAGCTTCTCGACAATATGTTTGGGAGTACTATTATCGGGATTACCCATTCCTAAATCAATGACATCTCTTCCTTTTAACCTCTCCTTAGCCTTCAAGTCATTAATCTCTGCAAAGACATAAGGTGGTAATAAAGATACCCTTTCAAACTTAGTTTTCATAAATCATGATTAATTAGAAATAAAAAAAACTTCTACTCTTCTATTTACTGCATCTCCAAACTGTTCTTCTTCTGCTTGCAATGGTTCTAAATCACCTTTACCAATTATTTCAATTTTATTGCCGTCAAAACCTTTATTAATTAACATATTTTTAATTGTTTGTGCTCTAGAAATAGATATTTCCATATTAATTCTTTTTCCCTCTATTTTTTCACTTCCTGTTTTTGATGCATGTCCAACTAACCTAAGTTTTTTTTCATCTTTAAACTTAACTATTTCATTTAACACTTTTTCTGCACTGTCATCAGGTATAATAGAATTATTGGGAAATTGGATTATTGCTACTTTAGTAACTTTGATATTATCAGAGGAAGAGCTGTCAATAAGTGGTTGCTGTTGATCTACAGGAGGATCAGAGTTTAATAACATTTTTGTAAGTTTAAATCTAATATTTTCTCTTAATTCTAAAACTGCAGAAATATTTTTTTTCTTTAACTTATCCTCTATTTTAACAATATCGCTTTGATTTATTTGACTGACTTCAACATTGTTATCATCTACTTCACTGCTTTCAATTTCTTTACTTTCATTTTCGAAAAAGTCATTATCTATCTCTTCAAAATCAGGTTTAGTTTGAGGTACATCATTGATATCCGGAAAAACTTCTTCTACTTCAGCTTTTTCTTCAATAAGCTGTTGTTCATTAAATTCATCAATACTAACTTCTTTTTCTTCAGAATCATCTTCTATATCAAATAACCATCTTTCCGTTTTATCAATTATTTTAGAAACATCCCAGTCATTCATAGTAGTACAACTAATCGTAAAAAAAGACAAAAAGATTAAAAATAAAATATTTAAATAAAATTTCATAAAATTATATTAAGGCCAGATTGAATGTTGATCAAGTCCTAACTCTTCTGGCATATCAAACATCAAATTCATGTTTTGAACAGCCTGCCCTGAAGCTCCTTTCAACAGATTGTCAATTACTGAAGTAATAATAACATGATTTTTTTTATTGTGCTGTAAAACTCCTATTCTACATAAATTACTACCAACAACATCTGATATTTTAGGCATCTCTCCTAAGTTATTAATTTGTATGAAGCTTTCATTTTCATAATACTTTAATAGAGTTTTTTGAATCAATAAGGCATTTCCTTTTAAATATATAGTACTTAGTATGCCTCTATTAATAGGTATCAAGTGCGGTGTAAATATTATGTTGACTTTTTTTGAGGTTTGATCGTAAATACAGTTTTCAATCTCAGGTATATGTCGATGATCTCCGCCACCATAAGCTGTAAAAGAATTATAATTTTCGCTAAAAAGTAGACCTTGTTTAGTATTTCTTCCTGCTCCAGATAAACCTGACTTAGAATCTACTATTATGTCATTATTAGAAACTATATTTTTTTTAATAAGTGGTATAATTGGAATTAACACTGATGTAGGATAACAACCAGGACAAGCTATATATCTGCTTCTTTTAATCTTATTTCTATTAAATTCTGTTAGACCATAAGTAAACTTTTTTAAATACTTGGTATTTTGGTGTTTTTTATAGTACTTCTCAAACAATTTTACATCTTTTATTCTAAAATCTGCTGAAAGATCAATTACCACTAAATTCTTTGGTATTAGGTGTATAATACTATCTAAATTACCACTAGGCATACAAGAAAAAACAATATCAATATTAGAAAAATTTGCAGCTTTTAGACTTTTTATTTTAGGTAAATTAATGTGAGAAAAAGAGGAAAAGATTTCTGAAATTTGTTTTCCTTCACTCTTGTTTCCAATTAAAAGCTTAATTTTAACCTTAGGATGCTTCAGTAATATTCTAATTATTTCGTGTCCTGTATATCCAGAAGGCCCTATAATAGCAACTTTTAAATCTGCTGTTAAAACAGATTTAGATTTTTTTTTTGAAATCATTTTTTTAAAAAATTATCTTTTGCTAAATTGATAACTTCTTCTAGCTTTTGCTTTACCGTACTTTTTTCTTTCAACTATTCTAGAGTCTCTGGTAAGAAGTCCTTTACTTTTTAAATTTTTTCTTAAGTCTGGTTCAAACTTCACTAAGGCTCTAGCTATTCCATGTCTTATAGCTCCGGCTTGACCAGATAAGCCTCCTCCTACAACTGTACACGTAATATCTATTTCTGATTTTCTTTGTGATAGAACTAAAGGTTGATTTAACAATATCCTGTGAGATTTTGAAGAAAAGTATTTATCCTCTTCTTTACCATTTATCTTAACTAAGCCTGTTCCTCTTTTTAACCAAACTCTAGCAATAGAAGATTTTCTTTTACCTGTTGAATAGGATCTACCTAATGAGTCCATATTTTTTTGGTTTGTATCTTCCAATGTGTTATTTGCTTGCATAATTTTCACCAACTATATTCTTTTTATTTAATGATCTGAAATCAATATTTTCTGGTTTTTGTGCTTCATGTGGATGCTTATCTTCCGAGTATACATGAAGTTTTTTAAATTGTTCTCTACCTAAAACTCCTTTAGGCAGCATTCTTTTTACTGATAGTTTTATTAACTTCTCAGGACTTGAGCTATTTAAAATATCTCTATAAGAAGTTTCCTTTAATCCTCCTGGATAACCTGTATGTTTATATAACATCTTCTGTTCTAACTTATTTCCTGTCATCTTAATATTTTTGGCATTAACAATAACAAAATTGTCTCCACAATCTATATTGGGACAATAATTACTTTTATGCTTTCCCATGAGCCTAATTGCTAAGAAAGAAGCTAACCTTCCTAAAACTAGATCAGTAGCATCAATAATGTACCAATTTTTCTGTACGTTTTTTTTATTTACCCAAGTTGTTAACATATTTTTCACAAATAAATATAGATATACGCTTTATTAAAAATAATCAATAGTTTATAATATTTTTTTTAATAAAGTTTTCAATGAAAAAAATGGGCTTAATAAATACTAAATTAGAAAAAGATAATATCTATATAATAGAACTTAATAATCCAAAAAAAAGAAATCCTCTTTCTTTAGAGTTAATTAAAAGTTTGCAAAATGAATTTGATTACATAAAAAAAAATAAACAAATAAAAGTCGTGATCATTAAGTCCACAGGACCTTCATTTTCTGCTGGTCATGATCTAAGAGAAGTTAATAAATATGCAAAATCTAAAATAAAGCTTTTAAATTTATTTAAAGCGTGTAGTAAGATGATGTTATCAATTCGATACTTACCGCAACCAGTTATTGCTTGCGTTGATGGGGTAGCTGCCGCTGCAGGATGTCAGTTAGTGGCTAGTTGTGATCTTGCATTTGCGTCTAAAAATTCTTATTTTCAGACTCCAGGAGTGAATATTGGTTTATTTTGCTCAACGCCTATGGTTGCTATATCAAGAAAAATATCATCAAAAGATATGATGTATATGCTTCTTTCTGGGGAAAAAATTTCAGCTTCAGAAGCAGAAAAAATCAAACTTATCAATAAAGTGTTCCTAAAAAAAGATTTAAAAAAAGAAGTTATAAATATTGCTAGCAAAATTACAAAAAAATCTAACCAATCTATAAAGATTGGAAAATTAGCTTTTTATAAGCAATTAGACATGAGTATAGAAAAAGCTTACGAATATACCTCCCAAGTAATGACAAAAAATATGGGGTTTAATGATGCAAAAGAAGGAATAGAAGCATTTATTGAAAAAAGAAGTCCGAATTGGAAAAATTAGTGAGTTTAAAAGATAATATTTATTATGCTGACGATTATATTAAAGAAATTCTCTTTACTACCAAATCTATAGCTATAGTTGGTCTTAGTGATAAAGAAAATAGACCTAGTAGTTTTGCTGCAAAGTATTTAAAAAATAGAGGCTATAAAATAATCCCAGTGAATCCAGTAACAGATAAAAAAACAATTTTGGGAGAAAAAGTATATAAAAGTATTTCTGAATTAGAGTTTATTCCTGATATGGTCGATTTATTTGTTAAAAAAGAAAAAATATTATCGTTTGTCAAAGAAGCTATTAAAATTAAAACTAAAACAATATGGTTACAATTAGGACTAATTGATAAAGAAAGTGAAAAAATTGCAAATTCTGCAAATATTAATTTTATAATGAATAGGTGTCCTAAAATTGAGTATGCTAAGTTTTCAGGTGAATTAGGGTGGGCTGGAGTAAATTCTAATGTGATTTCTAATAAGAGAAAACTGCTTAAAAATGACTAAAAAAAAAAATTCATATGGTTTCGCTACTAGAGCTATTCATTCAGGTGCTGCTCCAGAACCTATAACTGGAGCAAGAAATACACCTATCTTTCAGACTACATCCTACGTTTTTAAAAATACTGAACATGCTGAAAGACTTTTTAAATTAGAAGATTTTGGTTTCATTTATAGCAGATTAACTAATCCAACTGTTTCAGTACTAGAAGAGAGATTGGCTAATTTAGAAAATAGTAGAGCAGCTGTGGCTTGCTCTTCTGGTCATGCATCTCAACAATTAGCTTTTACATCTCTTTTAGGTAATAATGATCATTTCATAGCTTCAAATAAATTATATGGTGGGTCAATTAATCAGTTTAATAAAACATTCAGAAATTTTGGTTGGGAATGCTCTTTTGTTGATCCTGATAATGTAAAAAACTTTGAAAATGAAATAAAAGATAATACAAAATTAATTTTTATAGAAACATTATCAAACCCTGATGGTTCAATAGTAGATATAGAAGCTGTAGCAAAAATAGCTAAAAAATATCATATTCCTCTTGTAGTTGATAATACTTTGGCTACTCCTTTTCTTCATAACCCTGCAAATTGGGGTGCTAATATAATAACGCATTCTTTAACAAAATTTATTTGTGGGAATGGTACTAGTATGGGAGGAATTGTTATAGACTGTGGAAATTTTAATTTTCTAAAAGATAACAAATATCCTGGTTTAAGTCAGCCTGATCAATCTTATAATAACATAAGATTTTCAGAAACCTTCGGAGATTTTGGTTTTGCTATGAAAGTAAAAGCAGACACATTAAGAGATCTTGGCTGTACTTTATCTCCTCAAAATGCTTTTTATATTTTAAATGGCATTGAAACCTTAAATTTAAGAATGAAAAAACATTCAGATAATGCATTAATAGTAGCTAAATATTTGCAAAATCATTCAAAAGTAAGTTCTGTTTCTTATGCTGGTTTAAAAAATAATAAATATTATAATTTGGGAAAAAAATATTTTCCTTATGGAGTAGGATCAATTTTTACAATTAAGCTAAAAAATGGCTATAATGCATGTGTATCTATGGTAGAAAAAGCTAATTTATTATCACATGTTGCTAATGTGGGAGATACTAGAAGCTTAATTATACATCCTGCATCTACAACTCATAGTCAACTTTCAGATGATGAAAAAATTAAGGCTGGAGCAGGACCAGATGTAATTCGCCTATCAATTGGACTAGAAGATGTTGAAGATATTATATTAGATATAGATAACTCTATAAACTAATTAATCTTTTCTCCATATATCTTGATCTTTTGCAATAGACCCTCCGTCTATTAGCTCTATAAATCTGTCTGGTTCGAGACTAACCCAAAAAACAAAACAATCATCCTTAGCTGCGAATATATACCATTCATTCCTATCTAATAATGCCAGTAAAACTACCTCATCCGCAATTAATTCTTCCTCTTCCTTTGAAAATTTATTGTAATTTTTTATGAATGCACTTCTCAGTGAATAATTCAAAACTATTTCATTAAATATAGGAAAGTATTCTTTGGCTTCTTTTAATTTAGTATCAAAGTTTTGACATTCTTCAGAATATAAACTAACAAAGGAGCTAAGTAAAAAAAAAACTAGATTAACTATAATAAGTTTTTTAGATTTTATATATATAAATTTATGCATGAAAAAAATATAATCATAAAAACAAAAGATGGCAATTTAGATTGTAGAGTTTTCATAAATAGCAATATGAATGCTCCTACTGTTATCTTTTATATGGACGCACCTGGAATTAGGGAAGAATTAAAAATTATGTGTAGAAGAATTCTAAAGAATGGTTATAACGTATTACTTCCTAACTTATTTTATAGAGTAGGAACAGAAGGAGACTATCCTTTTAACCAATTACTTTATAAAAAATCAAAAGAAGAGTTAAATAAAATGATTTCTACTATGAATAATACAACTAATAATATGATTATAGATGATACAAAATATATTATTGATTATATCAACAATAATTTTGATAATCGTATTGGAATTGGTATCGTAGGATACTGCATGAGTGGAAGATTTGTTGTGAGCTGTGGGGCTTCCTATGCTAATAAAATTTTAGCAATTGCGTCTTTTTATGGAGTAGATATTTTTACTGATAGAAATGACTCTCCTCACTTACTAGCTAATAAAATAAAAGGAGAATTATATTTGGCATTTGCAGAAAAAGATAAATGGGTGCCTAAAGCTACCTTAAGAAAAATTAAAAAAAGTTTTTCTAAATATAAAAACTGTTTTATTGAAGTATACCCCTCAACAGATCATGGTTTTGCATTTCCAGAAAGAAATACTTATGTAAAAGAAGCAGCAGAAATACATTGGAAAAAATTAATTCAATTATTTGATAAAAATTTAAAAAAACAGTAATTTATTTTTGGTCGGTGCGGCAGGATTTGAACCTACGACCCCTAGTCCCCCAGACTAGTGCGCTACCAGGCTGCGCTACGCACCGTTTATTAGTTCATTTATCTTACCCAAAATATTAGTATCTTTTTCATCAGTAGATAGGGTACCAAAAAAGCTTCCATTTTTTTTAAATAAAAATATTTGAGAGCTATGATCTATCGTATAATTATCGTTATCTAACGGTATTTCTTTTTTGTATACATACATATATTTTAGGAAATTTTTTATACCAATATTTGAACCAGTCACACCAATAATTTTTGGATGAAAAGCATTTAAATATTCTTTTAATTCTTCTAACTTATCTCTTTCTGGATCTACTGTAACAAAATAAAATCTCATAAAATCACTTTTATCCTTTAATTTATTAATAATTTCTGAAATTTTTGTTAAAGTGAAAGGACAGACATCAGGACAATTTAAAAATCCAAAAAAAATAAGAGAAGGGTAATTTGAAAAAAATTTATTATCAAATTTTTCATTAGAATGTGTAATTAGCTTAAATTTATCAACACTTTTAGATAAATACAGGCTTTCATTTTTATTTAAGCTAAAAACGCTTATACAAATTATTCCTAAGACTACCAAAAATATGGCTAATATAAAAATTTTTAATTTTATATTACTCATTTATTAAAATACTTTTAGCTTTTTCTAAATACTTTTCAATATTATCTAACTTGATATCTAGCTCTTCAGATATCTGAATTGCACCTTCTTTTTTAATATTGATAATTTTTTTTTTAGAAAAATATTTTTTTACACCTTTTATGCTGTATCCTTCATCATTTACTAACTTTTTTATAATTCTCAATATATTTATTACTTCTTCGGAATATAATCTTCTCCCTCCTTTTCTTTTTAGTGGTTTGACTTGTGAAAAAGACTCCTCCCAAAACCTCAACACATGGGGCTTTACTTTTAAAATTTTTTCTACTTCACCTATAGTTTTATATGCTTGAGCATTTTTCATTTAATAATCTTTATTAATCTTATTTTTTAAATTTTTTGAAAATTTACAAGATACTACTTTTCTTTCTGAGATGATTGCATCTTGTCCTGTTTTAGGATTACGTCCAATTCTTTCTTTTTTACTAATAACCTTAAAGGAGGCAAGTTTAGATATTTTAATATTTTCTTTTGCATTAATATTAACTTTTATATAATTTAAAAAAACTTCAATAAACTCTTTTGCTTCCTCTTTTGAATAACCTAATTTCACATTTATTCTTTCTGCAAGTTTATTTCTTGTAAAATTATTTTTCATAATTATTTAATATTTTGCTTAGAAATATTTCCTATTATTTTTTTTGCTATATCTTCATAGGCGAATTCGTATGCTATATCTATTGCTGATGCAAAGCCTAAAGCATCGGCTCCTCCATGGCTTTTAACTACTATGCCATTCAAGCCTAAAAACAAAGCTCCATTTCTTTTGCGCGGGTCTAGCTTATCCTTTAAAGCAACTAGTTTTTTTGATAGAAGTAAAAAAGAAACCTTTCCTAAAATAGAGCTTTCAAAAATATTTTTAATATAATTACTGCACAATGATGCTACTCCTTCTGCGGTTTTTAGTGCTATATTTCCAGAAAACCCATCACTAATTACTACATCTACCTGTCCATTAACTATATCATTACCCTCAATGAATCCCACAAAATTTTTTGATAAATAGCTTTTTTCTAAATTTTTTGCTGTTTCATTAATGTAAACTTTTCCCTTATCTGCTTCTGTTCCTATATTTAATATAGCTAATTTGGGTTCTTCCTTTCCTAAAACCACCTTTGCATATTCTGAGCCCATGACTGCAAATTGTAATAAGTTCTCTTTACTACATTCGGTATTTGCCCCCAAGTCTAACATTACAAACTCACCTTTTTTATGAGGAAATGTAGCTGCAATAGCGGGCCTCAATATACCATCAAGCATTCTTAACTCGAGTTTAGCAATCGCCATTAGAGCACCAGTGTTTCCAGCAGAGACTAAAGCTTCTACTTTTTTTTCTTTTAAAAAAGATAATGCTCGTCCCATACTAGTACCTTTTCTTTTTCTTAAAGCTAAGCTTGGTTTATCTTCCGGTAGAACCTCTTCATCAGTGTGAATAATTTCATAGGAGTTAATCAGGTTTTTATATTTCTCAACATATTTTAATATCAATTTACCATCTCCAAAATAAGTATACTTTATTTCCGGATATCTAGTCTTACTAATAGATGATGCTTCAATTATAGTTTCTGGGCCTTTATCACTTCCCATAACATCAATGGCTATGTTAATTCTAATTGTCATAAAGACTAAGCTTGCTTGTCTTCAGTGCTCTTGGTAAGTGAGATAATTTTTTTTTTATTGTAAAAACCACAGCTTGGACATATCTGATGTGGTAGTTTTTCAGCTCCGCAGTTTGGGCACTCTACTATAGTTCGAAAATTTAGAGAATCATGGGATCTTCTATTTCCTCTTCTAGATTTGGAAACTTTTTTTTTAGGTACAGCCATCTTAAATTCCTTTTTATTTATTTTATAATATAACGATTTAAATCAATAAATATAGAACTATTTTCTGAAACTTTATAAATTAAAGGTTTATCTATATATTTCATAGAATCAGTAATATATGATTTGATAGTTTCTATATACCTTGAATCAACATTTTTAACAGTACCATAAATATTTCTTTTTATAGTTGTTCCCATACTGCCAAGATTTTTTTTATTATTAAACTTTCTATAGGCAAACAATCTTCCTGTAAAAGCTTCTGTCATTTGATATATTTTTTTTCCTACTGATAAATCACCTACTCCTATTTCTCTTAAACTCACATCAAAATCTTTATAAATTATTTCTAATAACTCTTTATAAATTAATTGATCTTTTTTTATTTCCTTATCTAAAGTTCTTTCCAACAAAAAAAAATGTAGGATAATCAACTCAAACCTCCCGTCAATAGTATCAGGGATTTTTAAATTTAAGTAAAACTCCTTTGTTCTTGCCTGCTTTACGATCAGTTTATACAGCGTAATACATAATTCTAATATTTCCTTATTTTTTTTTTTGAAAAACATTTTATTTAAAAATTTATTATGTAAACTTATTTATATGAATATTATAAAAAAATCTACATTTGTTATTATTCCTTTATTATTAATAACATTATTATCTTGTCAGCCAAGAATTACAAAACATGGTAATTATTTTAATCCAGAAAATATACAATTAATAAAAAAAAATAAATTTAATAAATCGGAAGTGATCGAAATATTTGGTGAGCCCACTCTAAAATCTACTTTTTCTGATAATGTATGGTATTATATCACTTTAGTTCAACATGAAAAAGCATACTTTGAAATTACAAACCTTGAAAATAGGATATTGGTTATAACATTTGATGAAAATCAAATAATAAAAAAGTATAAAATTCTTACAGAAGACGATTCATCCCAAATAAATATAAGTTATCCTAAGGAGGCATATAGCGAAAATAGAGAAAATTCTTTAATAAAAGAGTTCTTCTCTATTTTCGCTAGAAGGTTAAATGGCCCTTAAGCTTAATGTGCTAGAAATGCTAGTAACAATAAAGCCACAATATTTGTAATTTTAATCATAGGATTAACAGCAGGCCCAGAAGTATCTTTATAAGGATCTCCAACAGTATCACCAGTTACTGCAGCTTTATGAGCTTCTGAACCCTTTCCACCATGATTCCCATCTTCAATATATTTTTTAGCATTATCCCAAGCGCCTCCACCTGATGTCATACTAATAGCTACATATAAGCCAGTAACTATAACTCCCAACAGCATAGCTCCTAATGCTATAAACGCTTCTGCTCTTGAAGCCACTGTTTCAATTATAAAATAAAAAAGAATAGGCGCTAATACAGGAAGCAATGAAGGTATAACCATTTCTTTGATGGCAGATTTAGTTAATAAATCTACTGTTCTACTATAATTAGGTTTAGTTTTTCCTGTCATTATTCCTTTATTTTCTTTAAATTGTTTTCTTACTTCCAAAACAACAGATGAAGCAGCTCTACCGACTGCTGTCATTGACATCGCTCCAAATAAAAAAGGTAATAAACCACCAAAAATTAAACCTATTATTACAAAGGGATTATCAAGAGAAAAACTTATTTCAAGCCCTTCAAAATAAGGATAAGATCCTGAATTAGAAATAAAATAATCTAAATCCTCTCTGTAAGCTCCAAATAAAACTAAAGCTCCTAAACCAGCAGATCCTATTGCATATCCTTTTGTTACAGCCTTTGTTGTGTTACCAACAGCATCTAAATTATCTGTAGTTTTTCTAACACTTTCTGGAAGATCTGCCATTTCAGCTATACCACCAGCATTATCTGTTACAGGACCATATGCATCAAGGGCAACTACCATTCCTGCAAGAGCCAACATACTTGTAACAGATATAGCTATTCCAAATAAACCAGCCAATGTATTAGAAATAATAATTGCTACACAAATTATCAAAGCAGGAACAGCAGTAGATTCCATAGAAATGGCTAAACCCTGAATTACATTAGTTGCATGACCTGTTTCAGAGGCCTTAGCAACTGATCTAACAGGTCTATAATTAGTTGAGGTATAATATTCAGTTATCCAAATAAACAATGCTGTTACCACTAATCCTACTATTGAACAAAGAAAAATATCCATTGATGTAAAGTTTCCACCAGAATAAGTAAAGATAGTATCCATACCTACAAAAAATTCAATTACCAGATATATTCCTATAAAAGATAGAATAGCTGAAGCTATAAAACCTTTATAAAGTGCTCCCATTACTGAACCATTTTTAGATATTTTTACAAAGTATGTTCCAATTATTGAAGAAACAATACAAACACCACCTATAGCAAGAGGTAAATTCATTAATAAAACTTCTAAACTTCCATTAAAAAATATTGAAGCTAGTACCATAGTAGCAACTACTGTTACGGCATATGTTTCAAATAAATCTGCTGCCATTCCTGCACAATCGCCTACATTATCTCCTACGTTATCTGCAATAACAGCAGGATTTCTTGGATCATCTTCTGGAATACCTGCTTCTACTTTTCCTACAAGGTCGGCTCCTACATCTGCTCCTTTAGTAAAAATTCCTCCTCCTAATCTTGCAAATATTGAAATTAATGACGCACCAAATCCTAGAGCTACTAAGGGATCTATTAGTCCTCTGCCAGAAGCCCCACTATTAATTAAAAAGTAATAAGTTAAACAAATTGATAATAAAGCTAGTCCAGCAACTAGCATTCCAGTTACAGCTCCAGACTTAAAAGCTACCCCTAAGCCATTATTTAAACTTTTCTTAGCAGCCTCAGTAGTTCTGACATTAGCCCTTACGGAGATATGCATGCCTATAAAGCCGGCCATTCCAGATAGGATAGCACCCACTAAAAAGCCCAAAGCTACACTAAGATTTAAAAAAAAAGCAATTATGATAAATATTATTACCCCTACCAAAGCAATAGTGTAATATTGCCTTTTAAGATATGCAGAAGCTCCTTCTTGAATTGCATTGGAAATTTCCTGCATTTTTTTTGTACCAGCTGACATACCTAAAACTTGTTTAGCAGTTATAAAGCCATAAATGATTGCTAAAGCACCAGCTATACATGAAAAAATAAAAATTTGTTCCATTTCTTACCCCTATTTTGTTGATTTTTTTGTACAATGGCAGATGATCTACTTTATTGCAATAGTCTAAATAATTTTTTTATTAAAAGTGAGAGTAACCTCTAGAAAAAGCTTTACCATCTAATAAAAATTTTTTTTCTTTAGTAAACTTTCCTATAACCGAAACTTTTACTTTTTTGGTTTTTCCAACTTTTTTTATAAATTCTAAATTCTTTTCACTTACAGAAAAAGCTAGTTCATAATCATCTCCTGCAGTTATCAAATCATTCAAAGAGAGATACTTTTTCTCTAATATTGTTCTCGCTTTTAAAGATATAGGAACTTTTCTTGAACTTATTTCTACTCCACATTCTGAGTTTGCTGCTAATTTAAAGCTGTCAAAAATCAAACCATCTGATACATCTATACAAGAAGAAACTTTATGACTAATCATTCTTATAAAATCATTTCTTATAGGTGGATTAATAAATTTTTTAATAAAATAATTATTTTTAAAATTTTTACTTTCTTTTTTATTTTTTAATAATACATCTAACCCGATCTTAGCATCACCAATATTTCCAGAAACACAAAGCAACTCATTAGGCTTAGCTCCTTTTCTGTATAACAAGTTATCTTTAAAGCCTTCCCCAATCACTGTAACTGAAAAAGATACTGCTCCTGAAGAGGAACATAAATCTCCTCCTGCTAAAGCAGCTCTAGTATTTTTCAATGCTTTACTTATTCCATGTTTTAAATCCTTAAGTAATTTGGGTGAAATATTATTCTTATTTAATGTTATAGAAATAAAAATACAATAAGGTTTTGCCGCCATCGCAGACAAGTCACTAATTGCAGCTAATATTGCACGATTAACTCCACTAGAAATATTTATATATTTTGGACAATGAATTCCATATATAAAATTGTCTACACTAACAACTAAATTTTTATTTTTCAAAATTTTTAATATTGCCGCATCATCTGATAAATTTAATGCTTCTTTAAAATTTTTAGATAATGGTTTAAGGTACTTATTAATTATAAAATTTTCATCCATATTATGATTTTCTAATATTTTTAGCTATATTATCTAAAATTCCATTTATAAATCCTGTATTACTTTTATCTAAATATTGATTTGCTATTGACACATATTCATTAATTATGACTTGTAAAGGTATTTTCTCATAACTCATTAATTCATATATTGCCAAACTTATTATAGCCTTCATAGTTAAATCCACTCTATCAATTAACCAGTTTTCTGATAAATTACATTCAATAATTTTAGTGATTTTTCTTTCATTTTGATGAACTCCTACAACAACTTTTTTTAAAAAACAAGTATCATACTTTTTTTTATAATTTTTAAATTCTTTTATTCTATAATTACAGAATTCTTCTAAAATTTTATTTACATCTTCTTTAGAAAAAAAAAATTGGAATACAGCCTGAACAGCAATTTTTCTAGTATTTCTTCTAGCTTCCATCTGTATATTTTGCTTTTAAGCTCATCTGATTGATACAAGCTAATGCCGCCACCTTTCCTTTGCCTATACTTTTATTAGCAATAGTTTTAGATCTAATTAATGCTTGATTATAATTTTCAACTGTTAATATTCCATATCCAATTGCAAAACCCTCCAATGATATATTCATTAATGCTCTAGCACTCTCATTGCAAACATAATCGTAATGTGTAGTCTCACCTCTAATGACGCATCCTAATGCTATATAGCCATCAAACTTATATTTACAGAAAGTTATAATTGATGGAATCTCAAATACACCTGTAACAGTTTCAAGATGGCAGAATAAATTATGTTTTTCTACTTCTTCTTTAGTTTCATTAACTAGATTTTCAAATATTTCTTGATAATAATTACTACCAACTATTAAAATATTTTTTTTTTTATTCATACCTTAATTCCCTATGCCCTACTATTTTTAAATCAAAACCTTGCAATCCTATAATTGCTTTTTTTGAATTAGTTAAAAGTACCATTTTTCTAACTCCAATATCTCTTAAAATTTGTGCGCCTACACCATACTCTCTAAACTCTTGACTTTCTGGACTATTATTATTTTTTTTATCCTTATTCCATTCAAATATGCCTTTATTATCTTTAATTATTACAATAACACCTTTCTTAACACTTTGCATTTCTCGCATTATTCTATTAATAGATATATCCTTCTCATTATGATTATTTTTTAATAAAACACCTTGAAATAGATCACTAATATAATTAAATTTTTGTACTCTTACTAAGACTTCATCTTCTTCTATAATATTTCCTTTTACTAATGCGAAATGCTCCGTATCATTAATTAAATTTGAATAACAAAAAAATTTAAAGTTACCAGCTATCTTAGTTACTAACTGATCAGTATATTTTACTTTTACAATAGGATCATTTTTGACTCTCCATCTTATTAAGTCTTCAATAGTTGCAATGTTAATATTATGAGATTTACAAAACTCTTTTAAGTCTTCCAGTCTAGCCATACTTCCATCATCATTCATAATTTCACATATGACTGCAGCTGGTTTTAAACCAGCAAGTCTTGCAATATCTACAGCTGCTTCAGTATGACCAGCTCTAGAGAGTACTCCTCCATCTCTTGCAATCAATGGGAAAATATGTCCAGGAGTACTAATGTCTTCTTTGCTTTTATTATCATCTATAGCTGTTTGAATAGTTGTAGATCTATCTGCTGCTGATATTCCTGTTGTAATACCTTCTTTAGCTTCAATAGATGTCGTAAAAGCAGTATCAAATTTACTTGAATTTCTTCTATCCATCTTTTTGAGGTCTAATTCTTTAGCCCTATCTTTTGTAAGAGCAAGACATATTAAACCTCTTCCATATTTTGCCATAAAATTAATAATATCTGGAGTTATTAATTGAGCAGGAAAAATTAAATCACCCTCATTTTCCCTATTTTCATCATCAACTAAAACAAACAATTTTCCATTTCTAGCATCTTCTACAATTTTTTCAATATTTGAAAGTTTTAACATATTCCTACTTTATTTTTTTAATATTATTCTCTATGTATCTGGCTAAAATATCAATTTCTATATTTACGATATCATCTTTTTGTATATTACCTAAAGTTGTAACCTCAGAAGTATGAGGAATTATGCTAACGGAAAAGCTTTTTTCTTCAACACTATTAATTGTGAGTGAGATTCCATCTATTGCTATTGATCCTTTTTTACAAACATAATTTTGCAGGTTATGCGGTAATTCAAAAATTAATTCTGATGACTTTTTTAATACTCTTTTTCTAAGCAGTCTAGTTGTATCATCAATATGGCCTGTAACAATGTGACCACCTAACTCATCGCCTACTTTTAATGACTTTTCTAAATTTAATTTAGTACCCTTTTTCCAATTTATTGCATTAGAAACATTTAAAGTTTCCTCAGACACATTAACCGCAAAACTTTTATTTTTCTTATTGATTACTGTTAGACAAATACCTGAGCACATAATAGAACTTCCAATTTTCACTTCTGATAGGTCAATATCACTTTCTATAGTGTATTCATTGCTTCTTTTTTCTTCAATATTTTTTATTATTCCATAATTTGTAGCTATTCCTGTAAACATATATTACCTATGCCATTTTTTTATATTTTTATTTATCCAAATTTCTAACTTTTCGTTACTTAAATCAACTGTATTAAAAAGTTCAAAATCATCAATATTTTTTATTTTATCAACTACATTTAAAGACTCTTTCCCCGTAAATTTATTAGATCTA
>CABZPW010000017.1 GCA_902527765.1 Rhodospirillaceae bacterium | reverse complement strand
TGGCTATGAAGTTATCCTTTAATTTAGGTTATGCTACAAGGAATGACTTTAATTTATTGGAAGATCATTTAAAAAGATCTAAACTACCAATTAAATTAAAAGATTTATCTAATAAAAAAAAATGGTTAAGTGAAAATATTTTAATTAAAATGCAAAAAGATAAGAAAACTTATAAAGGGGATATTCATTTTATTTTGTGTAAAGGTATAGGTGCTGCATTTATAAAAAAAAATATTGATAAAAATATAGTAAAAAAAACAATTGAGGAATTTATAGCTTAATGCCAGAATTATATTTGATTATTCAAATCTTAATTATTTTTTTTTTAATAATTTTGTCAGGATTTTTTTCTTCATCAGAAACAGCAATCACGAGTATATCTGAACCTTTAATACAAAAAAAAGTATCAGAAGAAGATAAAAAAGCTATAAGAACTCAAAAGCTATTAAAAAAAAAAGAGCTTATAATTAGTGCAATATTACTAGGAAATAACCTAGTTAATATTCTATCCTCAGCATTAGCAACAAATATTCTTATTAAGTCTTTTGGACCAATAGGAATTTTGTATTCAACCTTAGTAATGACATCTCTAATATTTATTTTTGCTGAAGTTTTGCCAAAAATTTATGCAATCAGAAAACCTGAAACTTTATTAATATTTTATACTCCTATGTTGATGTTTTTTGTTTGGCTGTTATCACCTATTAACCTTTTGATACAAAAATTAATTCATTTTTTATTAAGCTTTAAAAAAGTTAAAAATAATAATAATAATGAAGATAGAATAAGAGGTGCTATTTTGTTGGCAGCAAAAGAAGGAGAAATGATAAAAGATAACAGATTCATGTTAGAGAGTATTTTAGACTTAAAAGATAGAGAAATTCATGAAGTTATGATACATAGAAAAGATATTTTTAGCGTTAATATCAACGAAAATAAAGACTTTTTTACTAAACTTGCAAATGAAACACCTTATTCAAGATTTCCAGTATGGGAAAATAATTCAGAAAATATTATAGGTATTATGTATGTAAAAGATTTATTAAGATCACTGCTACTTAAGAAATTTGATGTTAAAAAAGTTTTACAAGAACCTTGGTTTGTTCCTGAAACAACTAGTCTACTCGGCCAACTTAATGAGTTTAGAGAAAAACAAAAGCAGATGGCTTTTGTTGTTGATGAATATGGTGTTCTATTAGGGTTAGTGACTCTTGAAGATATTTTAGAAGAAATTGTAGGACAAATAGAAGATGAACATGATTTTCCTTCCTCTAATCTTTTATATGATAATAATGGTAACATTTATGTTAATGGAAATGTAACCATTAGAGATTTGAATAGGAAATTTAATTTTAAACTCCCAGAAAACTCAGCCTCTACGATAGCTGGTCTTATTATTAATACCGCAAAAAGAATACCTGAAACAGGCGAAAATTTTGTTATAAAAGACTTAATAATCAATATCATATCTAGAAGCCAAACCAGAATTACAAAAGTTTTAATAAAAAAAAAACCTAAAAACTTTTAAGGTCCAACTCTAGTGCATGTAAACCACTAGAAAATTCACTATCTAACAGCTTATATACCTCCCTATGTAAATTCACTTTACTCATAGTACAATTATTTAATACCATCTTAACGAAAAAGTGGGTTTCTTTGGTATTTCTGCTAACCTGACTGTGCCCCTCGTGCATTTTACTATCATCTCTTACCAAAAGCATGGTAGGAGAAAAATTTTTATTTAATATAGTTTCAATTCTTTTTTTTCTTGAATTTTCTTTCATTATTATACCTGCTATTGCTAATAAGATAAAATAACATAATATTATAATAATTATGTATAAAAACAAAAAAAGCTTTAGTTGTTATTTTGAAGAAAAAGATGATGAGTTTTTGGCTCTTACTAAATATTGCGAATGGGGTAACTGCCAAAAAAAAGGAGAATATAAAGCTCCTACTTCTAGAGAAAAGCTTAGAGAGTTTAAATGGTTTTGTTTAGAACATGTTAAACTTTATAATAAAGGATGGGATTACTTTAAAGGTAAAACTACTGATGAGATCTATAATGAAATTTCTAAAGATGCAACATGGCACAGACCAACATGGGAAAAAGTTAAAAAGTATAAGTTTTTAAATTCTCATGAATTTAATAATGAAAATTTAGATTTTTCTGACTCAAAGTCAGAAGATAGAATAAAAAATACTAACGTAGAATATTGCGCAGAAATATTAGAAGTTAAGTTGCCTGTTAAAATATCTGCTTTAAAAGACCAGTATAAAAAAATGGTGAAAAAATTTCATCCTGATGTTAGTAAGAATAATAATGAAGAACATATTATAAAATTAAATTATGCATATTCAGAGTTATTAAAGTTTTTGAAAAAATAAAGGAATACATGAAACATTTGCAGGATAACAATACTCTTGAGGCTTTAGACAAACCTAATAATAAAATAAATGCCTCCAAGCTATTTAATATAGAAACAGATATAGAGGTAGATATGTTTAGTAAAAGAGACTCATATGTTCCTGAGGTAGATACTAATTATATTTTTGATAAAGATACCACCTTAGCAATCTTAGCTGGCTTTCAGTTTAACAGAAGAGTAATGATCCAAGGTTATCACGGTACAGGAAAATCAACTCATATAGAGCAAGTCGCCGCTAGACTAAATTGGAGGTGTTTAAGGGTTAACTTAGATAGTCATGTAAGTAGAATTGATTTAATTGGAAAGGAAGCAATTGTATTAGAAAATGGATCACAAATAACAAAATTTAAAGAGGGTATTATTCCATGGGCCTTAGCTAATGGCGTGGCTTTAGTTTTTGATGAATATGATGCAGGTAGGCCAGATGTAATGTTTGTAATTCAGAGAATACTAGAGTTAGAGGGCAAGCTAACATTATTGGAGCAGAACAGAGTAATCACTCCACATCCCTCATTTAGACTTTTTTGTACAACTAATACTATTGGACTTGGTGATACATCAGGAATGTATCATGGCACTCAACAAATTAATCAAGGCCAAATGGACAGATGGAATATAGTTTCTACTTTAAATTATTTGAGTGAAAAACAAGAATTTGATATTGTCTGTTCTAAAGCTAAACAATTTTTAAAAATATATCAAAAAGAGAAAATATCTTTGATGATTAATTTAGCTAACTTGACTAGAACAGGGTTTAAAAACGGAGATATCTCAACAGTTATGTCTCCAAGAACAGTTATAACTTGGGCTGAGAATGCATTAATATTTAATGATATAGAATATGCTTTTAAAGTAACATTCCTAAATAAATGCGATGAAGCTGAAAGGCCTATTATTGCTGAATATTATCAAAGATGCTTTGCCTTAGAGCTTCCAAGTAGTTGGGTAAATGTTATTAATGATTCTTCTAATATTATAAATGAGTAAACCAAATATTAATATTAATACTTTTAAAAAATCAATAGAAAGTACTATAAAAGCGATATCTAAAAAATCTAATATTAATATATTATTCGGTTCAGATAATAAAAGTTCTTTCCAAAATGTAAATTTACCTGAGGTTAATAAAGACAAACTCTATAAAAGTAAACTAAGTATTAGAGGCAGGAGTGACTCCGCATCACTAGTTAACAGATATCATGACAAAAAAATTCATCAAAAAATGTCACCTGAAAACCTAGAAACTAAAGTTATTTTTGATGAAATAGAGTTCTTAAGATGCGAATTGTTAGGTAGTATAAAGTATCCCGGAATAAAAAAAAATCTCTTAGATTTTGATAAAGAATATATAAATCAAAAAATAACTGAAAATATAAAACTTAGTAAACCAGAGACGTTTAAGCTATTTTTAAAAAATAATATACTGGGATTAAATCTGTATAACCAATTGTCTGAAGTGGGCGATCCAATAATTAATTCACTAAATAAACAATTAAAAAATAAAAATATACAAATCTTAGATAAAATTTCTAATCAAAAAGAATTTAGTATAGAAGTTTTAAAACTAATAGACGATGTCATAGATCAAAATGTACAAAATGAAAAGAATAATAATGAAAAAAATGATGATAATAATGAAAGCCAGGGAAACCTAGATCAAGAAATAAAAGAACAAACTGAAGAGTACCAAAGCTTTGAAATAACTGATACAGCTGAAATTCAAAGCACAGAGAGTTTAGAAAATGATGAATCTCTTAATGAAGTAGGAAGTGAAGAAGAAAGCTCTGATTATAGCTCATCATCAAGTAATGCTTTTGAAGATAATATAGACAATCATTTTAAATATTCTATATACACTAAAAAATTTGACACTATTACTTCAGCCGATAGACTATGCGATTCTGAAGAAGCTTCAAAACTTAGAAAGCAGCTAGATAAACAGACTGAAAAATTAGATTCAACCATCACAATTTTAGCTAATAAGCTCCAAAGGAAGCTTTTATCAAAACAGAATAGATGGTGGGAGTTTGATCTAGAAGAAGGTATCCTAGATAGTGGAAAACTAGCCAGAATAATAACTTCACCTGAGAGTTCTTTATCATATAAAAAAGAAAAGGACACAGAGTTTAAAGATACTGTAGTCTCACTATTAATTGATAACTCTGGCTCGATGAGAGGAAGGCCAATTACAATCGCAGCAATTTCTACTGATATTCTTGCAAAGACTTTAGAAAGATGCGGGATTAAAGTTGAAGTTTTAGGTTTTACTACCAAAACTTGGAAAGGAGGCAAAGCTAGAGACACTTGGATTAAAGAAAATAAACCAAAATTACCAGGAAGGCTTAATGAACTGCTCCATATAGTATACAAAAATGCAGACGTACCAGTAAGAAGAACAAAAAAAAATTTTGGTATAATGTTAAAAGAGGGACTTTTAAAGGAAAATATAGATGGAGAGGCTCTTGACTGGGCATATAAAAGATTAAATGCTCGCTCAGAAAAAAGAAAAATATTGATGGTAATATCTGATGGAGCACCAGTGGATGATAGTACCTTGTCTTCTAATAAAAGTAATTACTTAGACAATCACTTGAAATATATCATTAAATCTATAGAAAAAAGGGGAACTGTGGAACTACTAGCAATTGGCATTGGGCACGATGTAACTAGGTATTATGCCAAAGCTGTTACGATATTAGATGTTGATGATCTAGGCAACGTTATGTCTAAACAATTAATTAATCTTTTTTAGAACTATTTTGAGTAGTTGCTTTAGAGATACTTTTCTTATACTTTTTAGCATTACTTGAAAGATTTTTACTAAAAGCATTCATTAGGAAACTGTCAATACCACCATTTTTTTCAACTGTTCTAAGTGTAGACATAGCTATTCTAAACTTTAATTTTTTTCCAAGTTTGTCACTATATAAACTAACGTTTTGAAGATTTGGGATAAATCTTCTTTTAGTCTTATTGTTTGCGTGACTAACATTGTTTCCAGTTATTACTAATTTTCCTGTGAGATCACATTTTCTTGTCATTATTATTCTCCGAAAATCAAAATAATATATATTTATTAATCCATCAACTATTAAATTTAAATATTGGATTTATTTCCATACTTTATTAAATTTAAAATTTTATAGCATGCATGGATTATATTTGTTCCAGGTCCAAATATTTCTGCGACGCCTAAATTTTTTAATTTATTAATATCTTTTTTGGGAATTACTCCACCACATATTACTATATAATTCTTTTTATTAGCTTTCGAAAGATTCATAAAATCAGTGACTAATGTCATATGAGCTGCCGCGTGACTTGATATACCAACTACATCAGGCTTCATCTTATCAGCTTCTTCTATTAACTCCTCGGGTGTCAAAAATAATTTAGTAATTTCAGTATCAAAACCTAAATCAGAAAAAGAAGAAGCAATTACCTTAGCTCCTCTATCATGACCATCTTGTCCCAACTTAGCAACTAACATCTTAGGTTTACGCCCCTTTTCTTTTGTAAATTTATCAATGCTTTCTTTAATATCTTCAATTTTAACATTATCGCTAAAACTTTTTTTATAAACGCCTTTTGTTATATTCAAGTTTTCTTGATATCTTCCAAATACTTTTTCTAATGCATTAGATATTTCACCTATCGTGGCACGCTCTCTTGCTGCGGCAATACTTAATTCTAATAAATTTCCTCTCTCTTCTTTTGCCGCTCTAGTTAGAGCATTTAAGGCCATTTTACATTTTTCTTCGTTTCTATTGTTTTTTATTTTTTTTATTGATCTAATTTGTTCTCTTCTTACTTCTGTGTTATCTATTTCAAGTATATCAAATTCTTTTTCGTTCTCGTTGATAAACTTATTTACCCCAACTATAATTTCTTCTTCACTATCAATCTTTGCTTGTTTTTTTATAGCTGACTCTTCGATTAATTTATTCGGATATCCATTTTCTATAGCTTTTGTCATACCTCCTAATTCTAAAATTTCATCTATAAGTTTTTCTGCATGCACTATTAATGAGTTAGTTAAGCTTTCAACATAATAGCTGCCTGCCAGAGGATCTACGGTTCTAGTTATGCTTGTTTCATTTTGTAATATCAGTTGAGTATTTCTTGCAATTCTTGAAGACATTTCAGTAGGTAATGCGACTGCTTCATCAAAAGAGTTTGTGTGCAATGATTGTGTGCCCCCCATAACTGCTGCCATAGCTTCAACTGTTGTTCTAACTATATTGTTGTAAGCGTCTTTTTCAGTAAGGGATACACCAGAAGTTTGGCAATGGGTTCTTAAGGTTAACGATTTTAAATTTTGAGGATCAAATATCTGCTTCATTTTTTTAGCCCAAAGAAATCTAGCTGCTCTAAGCTTTGATGCTTCCATAAAAAAATTCATTCCAATCGCAAAAAAGAATGATAATCTTGGTGCAAAATCATCGACTTTAAGTCCATTATTTATAGCAGTCTTTACATACTCTAAACCGTCTGCAATGGTAAAAGCTAACTCTTGAACCTGGTTTGCTCCAGCTTCCTGCATATGATAGCCTGAAATTGAAATAGAATTAAATTTTGGCATTTTTATTGAAGTGAATTCGATAATATCTGAAATAATCCTCATAGAACTTTCTGGTGGGTAGATATATGTGTTACGAACTAAAAACTCTTTCAATATATCATTTTGAATAGTTCCTGATAATAGTTCCATCGCTACTCCCTGTTCTTCTGCAGCTACTATATAAGAAGCCATTATTGGTAAAACTGCTCCATTCATTGTCATAGAAACACTCATTTGTTCCAGCGGTATTTTATTAAATAAAACTTTCATGTCTTCCACAGAGTCTATAGCAACTCCTGCTTTACCAACATCTCCTATAACTCTAGGATGGTCGCTATCATAGCCTCTGTGAGTTGCAAGATCGAATGCAATAGATAGTCCCTTTTGACCACCTTTAAGCGCTTTTCTATAAAAAGCATTAGACTCTTTTGCGGTAGAAAAACCAGCATATTGTCTAATTGTCCAGGGTCGCCCCGAATACATGGTTGCTTTAGGTCCTCGAACGAAAGGAGGAAAGCCGGGCATAGTATTTAAATGTTCTAAGCCCTCTAAATCATCTTTTGTGTATAATGTTTTTATCTGTATTCCTTCTTCAGACTCCCAGCTAAGATTTTGTTCTCCATTGCTAACCTTATTTTTAAATTCCTTATTAGCAAGTTTATTCCAGTCATCAAGAGTTTTATTTGAAAACTTAACCATTAAGCGTCTTCTCTCGAGTTCCACGGCAATTGAGAAAACGGAATACCTTCCTCTGCAAGTTCTTGAGCTTCACTTTCTGTAGATTCACCTCTTATTGGTCTAGATTTAGTCTCTCCATAATAAATTTTTCTAGCTTCTTCAGCAAAGTTTTTTCCTACGTTATCTGTATTTTTTTCAATATATTTTCTAAATTTCTTAATTTGATTTTCTAAATTATTTTTCGCTAACTTTTTTTTATTGTTCTTTTTAATATTTTTAGAGGTACTTTTAGTATTGATATTTGGAGCCATTAAAGATTTCTTTATTTTTGTACTATTACAATAAGGACATACTATCATCTTATTTTTTAACTGCTCTTCATAGTTTGCGCTTGAAGCGAACCAGCACTCAAATTTATGGTTTTTTTCACATTGTAAATCAAATAATATCATTTTTACTCTATAGTAATATAATTATACATATTGTTATAAATTATATATTTTACAATAGAAACTATGAATAAAATATCAAATTGGGTTAAATATTGCTTAGAAGCACTTCCTTACAAAAATGGTTATGTCTTAGACTTAGCATGTGGTAAAGGTAGACACTCAATATATTTATCAAATTTAGGCTACAATGTATTATCAGTGGATATTGATGAGCATAAACTAAATAATTTTAATGGAAAATTAATTAAAAAAAAAGTTATAGATGTAGAAAATATTAATAATTGGCCCTTAAAAAAAAAAAAATTTGACGCCATTGTAGTTACCAACTTTTTAAACAGACAAATATTTCCTTTAATTATAAGATCTATTAAAAAAGGGGGATATTTAATATACGAAACATTTAGTGAAGGACATCAAAAAATTGGAAGACCTACAAACCCTAAATATATTTTAAAGCCTAGGGAGCTTTTGAGATTAAGCAATAAGATGCAACTAGTAGCTTATGAAAATATTTATATAAATAACCCGTCAAATCATTTATTTCAACAACGTATTTTAGCCAAAAATGTTTGATAAAAAAAAAATTATACTTAATCATAATAAATGCTTTAATAAAAATGATAAAAGAGTAATTGATTTTTTTGAAACTACTTCTGAAATTTTAATAGAAAAAGTTTTTGATGACAACCAAGACTATAGAAGTAAAAATATTTTAGAAATAGCTTCTAGAAATGATATTTTAAGAAATAAAATATACTGTAAAAGTTTCCAATCAAATTATTTTCAAACCTGTTTATCAGAAAAAATTTTAGTAAAGAATAACAAAAGAGTAGTATCAAATTTAAATGATACGGTTTTTAAAAAAGAATTTTTTGACTTCTGTTTTAGTCTATTATCTTTAAACAGCAGTGATAGTATTCCTTTAATATTTAAAAATATATATACTATGCTTAAAAATGATGGCGTTTTTGTAAGCGTATTTCCATCTGATGAAAGTTTTAAAGAGTTTAAATCTTATTTTATAGAGTTTTTTAAGCCAAAACAAAATTATAATTTTAATCCTTTGTTTGACATGCAAACATTAGGAAATTTATGTTCCGCTGCTGGCTTCAAAAATGTAATTGTGGATAAGGAAAGTTTCCAATTTAATATAACAAAGCCTGAAGAGGTATGGAACTTTATAAGGCATATAGGAGAAAGCAATTATCTATTAAAGAGAAAAAACTTTATTATTAAAAAATCTTTATTCAAAGAGTTTTATAGTAGATACAATAAAGAATTAAAAGAAGGAAACCTGAAAAAAAATACTTTATCTATTTATTATTTAATAGGAAAGAAATAGTTAGCTTCTGTAATCAGCATTGATTTCTATATATTTTTTTGTAAGATCACATGTCCATACTTTAGAAACAAACTTACCAAGATTTAAATCTACTTCTATCTTAATTTCATTTTTTTTTAAATATTCAGATACAATTTTCTCATCATAATTTTTTTTTACTTTTCCTTTCTTTAATATTATGTTTTTTCCGAACTTTAAAGAGATAATACTCTGATCTAATTTTGCTTTTGATTTTCCTATTGCCATTATTATCCTTCCCCAATTTGCATCCTCTCCAGCAATAGCAGTTTTAACTAAAGGTGAATTAGCTATAGATAAAGCTACATTTTTAGCATCTATATAACTATGTGCTCCTAATACATTAACTTCTATAATCTTAGATGCTCCCTCTCCATCATAAATTATTTTTTTTGCCAACTCTATTGCTAGCCACTGTAAGTCTTTTTTAAATTTATCAAGTATTTTATCCTTAACAGTTTTTACTGTATTTGAAATTTTTCTAGTTGAAAAAAAACAAACCATATCATTAGTAGACATATCACTATCCACTGTAATACTATTGAAAGACTTTTCATTAACCTCCATCAATAAATCTTGTAAAACTTTTGATGAAAAATCAGCATCTGTAAAAATATACCCTAACATTGTTGCCATATCTGGAGCTATCATCCCGGATCCTTTAGCAATGCCAATTAGTTTTACTTCTTTATTTCCAATTCTAGATTTCTTGTATATTCCTTTTGGAAAGGTATCAGTAGTCATTATAGATCTTGCAAAACTTTCCCAATTCATATTCTTTTTTTCTATCAACTTTTCAGTAAGTTTATTCAAAGTAGTCATTATCTTATTGATAGGTAATTGCTCTCCAATAACTCCAGTTGAAGATATTATTACTTCTTTGTTTTTACAATTAAACTCATGCGAAAGAAATTTTATTATACTTTTCAAATTTAAGTATCCTTGTTCTCCTGTATAAGCATTAGCATTACCTGAGTTTACCATTAGAACCTTTACCTTTGATATATTTTTATTTTCCTTAAGCCACTTTATATTAGCTGCAAAAGTCTTTGATTTAGTTGTGACATATGCTACGTTAGCTTGTTTATTAAAAATAATTATTGCTAAATCCAATCTTGATCTACTTTTTATATTAGCTTTACCACATATAATTTTTGTATTTTCTATAGGAGGTATTTTAGGAAAGTTTTTATAAGACATTTTTTTCATAATATTTATTTGAATATTTATATACTAATGATATTTCTTATAATATAAATTACAAAATTAAAAATATAATTATCTGAAATGTTAAATTTTTTAAAAAATAGCTTCTTTATAAATCCGAATAAAAAGATATTAAATAGTTATAAGTTATTGCTAGACAATGTTAATAGCTTAGAGAGTCAAATAAAATTGTTATCTGATTTGCAGATAAAAGATAAAACTAATGATCTGAAACAAGCCTTGAAGAATGGTAAAAAACTAGATGATATTCTTCCAGATGCTTTTGCACTAGTCAGAGAAGCCGCTATTAGAACCCTTGGACAAAGACACTACGATGTACAAATTTTAGGAGGTATTGCGCTTCATAATGGAAAAATAGCAGAAATGAAGACAGGTGAAGGAAAAACACTTGTTTCAACTTTATCTGCATATTTGAATGCTATTAGTGGATTAGGAGTACATATAGTCACAGTCAATGACTATTTAGCATCTAGAGATAGTGAGTGGATGGGAGCTATATATAATTTTCTTGGCTTATCTGTTGGTTGTATAAAATCAGGCATGTCTGATGCAGATAGAAAAAACGCTTATTTAGCAGATATTACATATGGTACCAACAATGAATTTGGTTTTGACTATTTAAGAGACAATATGAAATTTAATTTAGAAGACATGTGTCAGAGAAGCTTTAACTATGCAATTATAGACGAGGTTGATAGTATTCTTATAGATGAAGCGCGTACTCCTCTTGTTATATCAGGGGCTGTTGAAGATAATACAAAACTTTATAACATAATAAATAATTTAATTAAAAATATTGAAAAAAAGTACTATGAGATTGATGAAAAATCTAAATCAATTAACTTAAACTCTTCAGGAATAGGAAATTTTGAAAAACTTTTATATTCTAAAAACCTTATTGGAAGCCAAAATTTATATGCTCCCGAAAATATTGGTATTCTTCACCACATTAATCAAGCATTAAAAGCTAACTTTTTGTTTACTAAGGATAAAGATTATTTAGTTAAAGATAATCAAGTTGTCATAGTAGATGAATTTACAGGCAGGATGATGGAAGGAAGGAGGTTTTCTGATGGTTTGCATCAAGCAATTGAAGCTAAAGAAAATGTTCAAATTCAAAATGAAAATCAAACTTTAGCTTCTGTAACATTTCAAAACTATTTTAGAATGTACCCTAAGCTATCTGGAATGACAGGTACCGCTAAAACAGAAGCAGCAGAGTTCTCTGAGATTTACGGCTTAGATGTTTTAGAGATACCTCCTCATAAAAGTATGGTAAGAAACGATTTAAATGATGAAATATACAGAACAAATGAAGAGAAATGGCAAGCTGTAATTGAAGAAATTTCTAAAATTCATGAAAAAGGTCAGCCTTTATTAGTTGGAACAACTAACATTAAAACTTCCGAGTTAATTTCTAAAAGATTAAAAAGACTAAACATAAAACATGAAGTGTTAAATGCAAGGTTTCATGAAAAAGAGGCGAAAATAATATCTCAAGCAGGCAAACCTTTTGCAGTAACAATAGCTACAAATATGGCTGGAAGAGGTACAGATATTCAATTAGGTGGTAATACTTCTGATGTAGTTGATAATAAAATAAGTAATGTAGAAAAAGTAAAAGATAATCAAAATAGAGCGCTTAAATCAGGAGGTTTATTCGTTTTAGGTACGGAAAGACATGAAAGCAGAAGAATAGACAATCAACTCAGGGGAAGATCTGGGAGACAAGGTGACCCAGGCAGTTCTAAGTTTTTTATATCACTTGAAGATGATTTAATGCGAATATTTGGTTCAGAGAGACTTGACAGCATGCTTCAGAAACTAGGACTAAAAAACGGAGAAGCTATAGTGCATCCTTGGATTAATAAAGCAATTGAAAAAGCTCAATCAAAAGTTGAAGGTCGAAATTTTGAAATAAGAAAAAATCTTTTAAAATTTGATGATGTTATGAATGATCAAAGAAAAGTAGTTTATGAGCAAAGAAAAGAACTTCTTACCATAAAAGATATTAATCAAATATTTATTGATATGTTACATGACACATTAACAAATATAATTGAAAAAAATAAATCTAATCAAGAAGAAGAGTTAAACTTCAAAGATATTTTTACAGATATTAAAAATATATTTGGATTACAAATAAATAAAATAATTAAAAATAGTGATGATTTTTTAATTCATTTAAAAGAAGAAATATCTACTAAGCTTGATAATAAAGTTAATTTGATAGGCAAAGAAAATTTTTCCCTTATTCAAAGACAAATTTTAGTACAAGTATTAGATCAGCAGTGGAAAGCTCACCTCTTGGCGTTAGATCAACTCAGACAGGGTATTGGACTTAGAGCTTACGCACAAAGGGATCCTCTTAATGAATATAAAAGAGAAGCCTTTACCATGTTTGAAGAAATGTTAGAGACTATAAGAATAACTGCATGTAGATTCATTATGCTTATAGAGATAGAAACTAAATCAGAAAAAACTCACAAAGGCAAGAGTTTTAGAGAGAGGTTAAGAGAAAAAAATTAATTAATAATTGAAATTATATAATTTGCCTTTGTATTATTTATTCTAATCCATTTAAATCCTTGTAAAGACGGTATTGCAGCCAAGCCTTTTATCTTATCCAATCTGAAGCTAAATTTCTCTGCCACTCCTAGTATTTCTTCAGGCTTAACATACATATCCCAATCATGCGTTTTAGATGGAACTAACTTTAAAATTTTTTCCGCTAAAAATATTGTGGTGAAATATGATAAAACACTTTTATTTATAGTTGAAAAAATTATTATTCCGTCTTTTTTTAAACATTCAAAGGCTAGCTTAATAAAACTTCTATAATCTTGAACATGCTCTATCACCTCCATACATAATATTATATCAAATTTAGCTCTTTTTCCTTTTAGACTTTTTATACTTTGACATTGATAATCTATTTTTAGCTTTTTAGATTTTGCCCTTTTCTTAGCTTCATTAATTAGTTTTTTTGACTGGTCAATTGCCAATATATTTGCTCCTTCTTCTGCCAAAGACTCAGACAATATTCCCCCTCCACATCCAAGATCAAGTATTAATTTTTTTTCTAAGATTTCTTTTAAGCTCCCTAGTTTTTGATATTTATTAAGAATTCTCTCCTTAATAAATAACATTCTAGTTACATTCATAGAATGCAACATTTTCATAGGGCCATTCTTATCCCACCATTCTGAAGATATTTTATCAAAAATACTTTCCTTCAACTACAAACTCCTTTATTTATTATTATACTATAGTTAAAATAACTAATATTTTATGAATATTATAATAAAAAAGTTTGGAGGTACATCAGTATCTAGTATAGATAGAATTGAGAGAGCCATTTCATATATCAAAAAAGCTAGAAAAGCTGGCTGCTTTGTGGTGGTAGTTGTTTCGGCAATGGGCAAGGAAACAGATAGACTTTTAAAACTAACTACAGGATTAGATGAATATAAAATGTCAGATGATATCTCTAGCCTTTTATCAGCAGGAGAGCAAATATCAAGTTCTTTATTTTCTATACTATTAAATAAAAATAATATTAAAGGGAAATCATTTCAAGGATGGCAAATTCCTATTCACACTGACCTTTCATCTTATAACTCTCATATATTAAAGATTGAAACTCAGCACATCAAAAAAAGTTTAAAAAATAATGAGGTCCCTGTAGTCTCTGGTTTTCAAGGAATTAATAAACTTAATAGAATAACTACTTTGGGAAGAGGTGGATCGGATACAACTGCGGTAGCTTTGGCAGCAAGTCTGGGAGCTAAAAGGTGTGATATTTATACTGATGTGGCAGGAGTATTTTCCGCGGACCCTAGAATTGTAAAAGAGGCAAAAAAAATAGATGAAATTAATTATGAAGAGATGTTAGAATTATCTTCTCTAGGTGCAAAAGTTTTACATACTAGGTCTGTTCAATTAGCGTTAAAATACAATGTAAAACTTCAAGTACTATCAAGTTTTACAGGAAAGAAGGGAACTATGTTGACAAAAAAGAATGTTTATTTAGAAAAACAAATTATTAGAGGTATTGCTCATAGCAATAATGAGACATTAATAACGCTTATAGATATAAAAAATAAACCTGGTATCTCAGCAACTATTTTTAATGCATTATCTAAAGAAAATATTAATGTAGATATGATCGTGCAATCAGGATCAGCAAAAGACGCTAATGTTACTTATGCTTTTACAATATCAAAAACAGATGCAAAAAAGGCTGAAAATATTATGAATAAATTAAAAAGTAAGATTAAATTTAATGATATATTTATTAATAGTGATATCTGCAAAGTTTCTATAGTTGGCTTAGGCATGAAAACTAATGTAGGCGTAGCAAATACAATGTTTACAGAACTAGCAAAAAATAATATTAATATTCATGTTATAAGTACTTCAGAAATAAAAATCAGTGTGCTTATTGATGAAAAATATAAAGAGTTAGCTATAAGATCATTGCATTCTATTTTTAAATTAAACTCTAAAAAGAAATGATTGACTCTAAAGTAAAAACATTTACCACTTTAAAAGAATTAGGAGGTTTTCTTAAAGAAAATAGAAAACTACAAAATATTAAAATTGAAGATGCATCTAAATTACTTCTAATAAAAAAAGATATTCTTGATAAATTTGAAAAAGGAGAAGTAAATATTGAACAAGCGTCTTATTTGAAAGGTTTCTTAAATAGTTACATAAAATTTTTAAAATTAGAAAATTTATGTATTTTAAAATTTACTGAAACAAAAAAGGTTTCAAAATTAGAAAAGTCTGCTTTACAGCTTGAAAGCTCTGAATTAAAAAAAAATAAATATAGTTCAATAGTTATACTATTATCTTTAATTGCTATAAGCCTTACGTATTTACTTTGGAATAAGAAAACATATTTAAATTTATATTTAATTGGGTCGCATTTAAATTAGTTGGTGACATGTAAATGAGAAGAATTACTAAACAAATAAATGTTGGAAAAGTTAAAGTTGGATCTGACTACCCTATAACAGTTCAATCCATGACAAACACTCTGACTACCGATATAGAGGCGACTGTGAAACAAATTAAAAGCTTAGAGGAAGCTGGGGCTGATTTAGTAAGAGTATCTTGCCCTGATAAAGAATCTACTAAATCTCTAAAAAAAATAATTTCGCAAGTAACCATTCCCATAATAGCGGATATACATTTTCATTACAAACGTGCTATTGAAGCTGCTGATGTAGGAGCAGCCTGTCTAAGAATTAACCCTGGCAATATTGGCACTCAAGATAGAGTAGCTGAAGTAGTTGAAGCAGCAAAAAATAATAATTGCTCAATACGTATAGGTGTAAATGCTGGTTCTTTGGAAAAAAATTTACTAAAAAAATATAGTAAACCGACTTCTGAGGCAATGCTAGAAAGTGCTTTAGCAAATATACATTCTCTGGAAAAGCTAAATTTTTTTAATACAAAAGTAAGTGTAAAAGCGTCAGATATAGATTTAGCAATTGATTCTTATCGATTACTAGCTAAAAAAACTGACTATCCCTTACACTTAGGAATAACTGAAGCAGGAGGAGAGTTTTCAGGAACTGTAAAATCCTCAATTGGATTAGGGATTTTGCTTTCAGAAGGTATTGGTGATACCTTAAGAGTGTCCCTTTCTGATGACCCAGTAAAAGAAATTAAAGTTGGAATTGAAATATTAAAAGCTTTGAATATAAGGAAAACTGGTCTAAATATTATTTCCTGTCCTTCTTGTGCAAGGCAACAATTTGATGTAATAGATACCGTGAAACAAATAGAGAGCAAATTTTCTTGGGTTAAAGATCCTATCAATATATCAATTCTAGGTTGTGTAGTTAATGGACCAGGAGAAGCTATGCATACCAATATCGGTGTTACCGGTGGGGGTAACAATAATCATCAAATTTATATAGATGGCAAAAAAAAGTTTGTAAGTAAAAATAAAAACTTAGTTGATGAAATATCAAATTTAATTAAAGAAAAATTGAATCAGAATGACTAAAGCAAAAAACATAAGAGGTATGCATGACCTTATTGGAAAAGACTTTTTATCTCAAAAAAGAATTATAAAACTGTTTGAGTCTGCTGCGCTTAACTTTAATTTTAAACCTATAGAAACTCCAATAATGGAGTTTAATGAAGTTTTTAGTAGAACTTTAGGATCATCTTCAGATGTAGTTATGAAAGAAATGTATACTTTTATTGATAGGAGTAATGATCAGTTAACCTTGAGACCTGAAGGTACAGCAGGAATTGCAAGAGCTATAATCAGTAACGGGCTCACGCAAAATCTGCCTTTAAAATATTTTTACTATGGTCCCATGTTTAGATATGAAAGACCTCAAAAAGGAAGGCTGAGACAGTTTAATCAAGTTGGTGTAGAAGTTTATTCCAAACCGGGTATGGAAAAAGATTTTGAAGTAATATATTTAGCAGCTAATTTTCTTAAGAACTTAAATATTCTTGATAATCTTATTCTAAAAATAAATAACCTAGGGAATTTAGAAGACAGAAATAATTACCAAAAAATTTTAAAAGAATATTACTCGCAACATAAAAGCAAACTATCTAAAGACAGCATTATAAGATTAGCGAAAAACCCTTTAAGAATTTTGGACTCTAAGAATTCAGAAGATATAGAAATTAACAAATATGCCCCAAATATTAGTGATGTGTTATCAGAACAAAGCAAAAAAAACTTCATAAAACTAAAAAATATATTAACAGACTTTAATATACTTTATGAAGAAGATCCTTTTTTAGTTAGAGGGCTTGATTATTATAGTAATACGATTTTTGAATTTACTTTAAAAAATACGTCTAAATTTGCTATTTTAGCTGGAGGAAATTATGACAACTTAGTTGCTGAGCTTGGAGGCCCAAAACTTTCCGGCACAGGTTGGGCAGCTGGATTAGAAAGATTAACAGACCTAGTAAAATTAA
>CABZPW010000016.1 GCA_902527765.1 Rhodospirillaceae bacterium | reverse complement strand
TATTCTTTTACTTTTTAAAATATATTTATTTTTTTGCTAAAATATGAGAAGTGAAAAAGTAACTATTGGAAAAATAGTTTCTCCTCATGGTGTGAAGGGTCTTTTTAAGGTTTTAATTTATAGCGATAATGAAGATTCTTTTTTCTCACATAAAAATTATTTCAAAGTAAAAAATAAAAAAATAGATATCATAAAAAAATTTAATAAAGGAAATTTTATAGTTTGCAAAAGTACAAGAATACAAAGCAGAGACCAAGTCTCTGAAATTATAAATGAAGACATAGTAATTTCAGTAACAGAACTAAAAAAAAATAATAATAATAAAAATGAATTTTTTCATAGGGACTTGATTGGATGTAAAGTTATAAATTTTAATTCAGAAGACATTGGAAATGTAAAGGCAATCCATAATTTTGGTGCAGGAGACTTATTAGAATTAGATGGTAATTTTCCTTATATGATAAGGTTTGAACAGGTTAAAAAAGAAAACATAAACTTAAAGAAAAGTATAATAAAAGTTGATCTGAAAATATTAGAGAGCAATTAAATGTTTAAAATAAATATAATTACAGCTTTTCCAGAAGTTTTTCCTGGTTCCCTGAATGTATCAATATTGGCCAAAGCGAGACAAAAAAAAATTTGGGATTTAAATACTGTAGATTTAAAAAAATTTACCTCACAAACTAAAAGTATAGACGACAAACCTTTTGGAGGAGGTCCCGGGATGGTAATTAGGGCTGATGTCTTACAAAACGCATATGAAAAAGCTAAAATATTTTTTGAAGATTACGATTTTGAAAATGTTGAAAAAATTATGTTGACTCCTAACGGTGAAGAATTTAATCACAGTACAGCTGAAGCACTTGCTAAAAAAAAGGGTTTGCTAATAATTTGCGGAAGATATGAGGGGGTTGATGAGAGATTTATAGAATATAATAAATTAAGAAAAATTTCTATTGGGAAATATGTATTATGTGGAGGAGAAACTGCAGCTTCAGTAATTAGCGAAGCAGTATTAAGATTGCTTCCTGATGTTTTAGGCAATGAAAAAAGTAAATTAGAAGAGAGTTTCGTGAATGATATGTTGGAATATCCTCATTATACTAAACCAAGAGTTTGGAATAATTTATCAGTGCCTGAAGTATTGTTATCTGGTAATCACAAAGAAATTAGAAAATGGAGAAGTGAGAAAGCCTTATACCTCACAAAGAAGATAATGAAAAAAAATAAAAAAAATGATAGCTAATTTTTATTTTTTGTATAAGTTTATATATTTTAAAGGTAAATGATGAATATTATTAAAGATATAGAAGCTGAACAAATATCAGAAATAATCAAGAAAAGAGATGTGCCTGATTTTAAGTCTGGAGATGCTGTTAGAGTTAATGTTTTTGTTACTGAAGGTAATAAAGAGAGGGTTCAGGCATTTGAAGGCATATGTATAGCTAGGTCCAATAGAGGATTTAATTCAACTTTTACGGTAAGAAAAGTATCGCATGGAGAAGGAGTAGAAAGAGTTTTTCCACTTTACTCACCCATGTTAGAAAGCATTAAACTTATCAGAAGAGGCAAGGTAAAGCGTTCGAAGCTTTATTATCTAAGAGAAAGGTCTGGAAAGTCGGCCAGAATTGCTGAAAAAAAAGATTTCATAAAAAAGAAGCCACAATCAGCCAAGGTTGTTGACGCTCCAGCTTCTAGTGAGGAAGTAAAAGAAGAAAGCAAGTAATGAATACCCCTAAAACACTTTTTGATAAGATTTGGGGTGACCATGTAATTAGCAAAACTAACAAAAATCAATATTTATTGTATATTGACAGGCATCTAGTTCATGAAGTTACAAGTCCTCAGGCTTTTGAAAAGTTAAAATTAAGTAAGAGAAAAGTAAGGAAGCCAGAACTTACACTTGGAGTAGCAGATCATAATGTCCCTACAACTTTAAGATACCAGGGTATAAACTCCATAAAAGACAAGATAGCAAAATTACAGGTTGAAACATTAGAAAAAAACTTAAGTGATAATAGTATAAAATATATTCCACTAACATCCAAAAACCAGGGCATTGTTCATATAATAGGTCCAGAACAAGGTTTTACCATTCCTGGCACTACTATTGTATGTGGCGACTCTCATACATCTACCCACGGAGCTTTTGGATCTTTAGCTTTTGGTATTGGAACATCCGAAGTTGAACATGTTTTAGCTACGCAAACATTAGTGCAAGCTAAGCCAAAGAACATGAGAATAATCATTAATGGAAAACTTAAAAAAAATGTTACATCTAAAGATATAATTTTAAAAGTTATTAGTAAAATAGGTACAGCTGCAGGCACAGGACATGTTATAGAATTTTCTGGTTCAACAATATTAGATATGACTATGGAAGAAAGAATGACTTTATGTAATATGTCTATTGAGGCAGGGGCAAAAGCAGGACTTATTGCACCTGATAACAAAACTTTTGATTATCTCTATGGACTACCTTTTGCGCCCAAGGAAAAAAATTGGGAATTAGCTATTGAATATTGGAAAAAATTAGTTACTGATAAAGGAGCCATATTCGATCAAGAGTTTTCCTTTAACATTGAAGAATTGAAACCTTTTGTAACTTGGGGAACGAGTCCTGAGAATGGAATTGCTATAAATGAAAGGATACCAGATCCAAAACAATTAAATAATTTGGAAAAAAGACAGTCTATAGAAAAATCTTTAAACTATATGGGGCTAAAAGCAGGTGATAGTTTAAAAGATATCAGCATTCAAAAAGTATTCATAGGCTCTTGTACTAATGGAAGGATTGAAGACCTTAGAGCTGCTGCTAACTATATTCAAGGCAAAAAAGTTTCTCATAATGTTCAAGCATTAGTAGTTCCGGGGTCTGGTTTAGTAAAAAAGCAAGCTGAAGCCGAAGGTATCAAAGAAATTTTTTTAGAAGCTGGTTTTGAGTGGAGAGATCCGGGCTGTTCAATGTGTCTTGGTATGAACCCAGATCAGTTAGCTTCTGGAGAAAGGTGTGCCTCTACTTCTAATAGAAATTTTGAAGGTAGGCAGGGCAGAGGTGGAAGAACACACTTAGTAAGTCCTATTACAGCTGCAGCAAGCGCAATTAAAGGATTTTTTGTAGATGTAACTGAAGAGGATTTATGAAAAAATTTACAATTTTAAAAGGTATTGCTGCTGTTATGCCAGATATAAATATAGATACAGATGCTATTATTCCAAAACAATTTCTTAAAACAATACATAGAAAAGGATTGGGAAAAAGTTTGTTTTACAATGAGCGTTACACTGAAGAATATAACAAAAATGTAGATTTTATTTTAAATAAGGATCCATGGTCAAACAGTAGTATTATTATTGCAGGAGAAAACTTTGGATGTGGATCTTCTAGAGAGCATGCTCCTTGGGCCTTATTAGATTTTGGTATACAGTGTATTATTTCAAATTCTTTTGCAGATATATTTTTTAATAATTCTCTTAAAAATGGCTTATTACTTATTAAACTAAATAAAAATGAAATACAAATATTAAGTGAATTAGCAATGGAAAAAGAAAGTTTTACTGTGGATTTAATAAATCAAAAAATATCAGTTAAAAATAATGAGATTAATTTTAATATTGACCCAATTATTAAAGATAGATTAATCCATGGCTATGATGACATAGAAATTACTTTAAAAAATAAACAATTAATAGTTGATTATGAAAATAACAAAAATAAATTTCATATTTGGAAGAATATAGTTTATGAAAAAAAGTGAAGGTAAAATTTTATTATTACCTGGAGATGGTATTGGCCCTGAGGTAAATAAGGCTTTAAAAGATGTAATTAATTCTGCTGATTCTAATACTGCTATCAATATAGAGGTAGAAGAAGATCTTGTAGGAGGAGCATCTTACGATAAACATAATACTCCATTGACAGATGATGTGTTAAAAAAAGCTATATCCGTTGATGCAGTAATTTTAGGATCTGTTGGTGGTTATCAGTATGATAATTTACCATTTGAAGTAAAGCCTGAACGAGCATTATTAAAATTAAGAAAAGAATTAGATTTATACGCTAATATAAGGCCAGCGAAAGTTTTTGATGCTTTAAAAGATGCTTCATCGTTAAAAAGCGACATAGTAGAGGGAATGGATATAATAGTGTTAAGAGAGCTCACAGGAGGAATTTATTTTGGAGAGCCAAGAGGAATAAGAAAGTTACCAGATGGCCAGAGGGAAGGCATAAATACAGAGGTATATACCACTAATGAAATTGTTAGATTAGGTAAAGTTGGTTTTGAAATTGCTGAGCAAAGAAAAAAAATAGTACATTCAGTAGAAAAGGCAAACGTAATGGAGTCGGGAATACTCTGGAGAGAAGAAATAATGAAGTTACATAATGAAAAATATAAACATATAGACTTATCTAATATGTATGCTGATAATTGTGCTATGCAATTAGTAAAACAGCCAAAACAATTTGATGTGATTATTACAGGAAATTTATTTGGAGATATTTTATCTGACATATCTGCAGAACTTACTGGTTCACTAGGTATGTTACCTTCAGCAAGTCTAGGAGACGAGGTTAATGGTAAGAGAAAAGCTTTGTATGAACCTGTTCACGGAAGCGCACCAGATATAGCAGGAAAAAATATTGCAAATCCAATTGCTATGATTTTATCTTTTGCAATGTTCTTAAAGTTATCTCTTAAGAATAACAAAGTTTCTGAATTAATAGAGGCTTCTGTTGAAAATGTTTTAGGAAAAGATTACAGAACAAAAGATATAATGCAACCTGGTAAGAATTTAGTTACTACTTCAGATATGGGATCTCTCATAAGTGAAGAAATAAAAAATTTATCTAGAAGCTTTTAAAATGATGTATAATATAGCGATAATTGGAGCAACTGGAGCAGTAGGACACAAACTGTTATCAACAATCTTAGATAGAAAATTTCCAACTAATGAAATTTACTTACTAGCTTCAAAAAAGTCTGCAGGAAAAAAAATTACTCATAATAATAAAGAGTTTTTGGTTGAAGATTTAGATAGTTTTAACTTTTCAAAAGTTGATATAGCATTTTTTTCTGCAGGTGCTTCAGTTTCTTCAAAATATGCTTTGTTAGCTGAGGAAAGTAATTGTTATGTTATAGATAATACTTCTTTCTTTCGAATGCATGAAGATATACCTTTAGTAGTTCCAGAAGTTAATGAAGAAGATTTAGATACTTCTAACAGAAAAATTATTGCTAATCCAAATTGTTCAACTATTCAAATGTTGGTAGCATTATTTCCTATACATAAAATCAATAAAATAAAAAAAATAATTGTTTCAACATACCAATCCGTTTCAGGGGCAGGACAACAAGCAATGAATGAATTAACTGAACAATCCAAAAGTTATTTTAGTGCAGATCAAATGGTAAGTAAAAGTTTTCCAAAGCAGATTGCATATAATGTAATTCCTCAGATAGACATATTTACTGATAATAAGTTTACTAAAGAAGAAATGAAAATGGTAAATGAAACAAATAAAATATTAGATAAAGATATTAATGTTAATGCTACATGTGTGAGAGTACCATCATATATGGGACATGCAGAATCGATTTACATTGAATTAGAAAAGGATATGAGTATTGTAGATCTTGAAAGGGCTTTACAAAATGCAGAAGGAATAAAATATTCTAATTCTGATTATCATACTCCCATAGATAGTGAAGGAGAAGATTGGGTATATGTATCTAGGTTAAGAAAAGATATTTATAAAAATAATATATTTAATTTATGGGTAGTTGCTGATAACCTACTCAAAGGTGCTGCATTAAATTCAGTACAAATAGGAGAATCTTTAATTAAAAAAAAAATAGTGAGTACCAATGAATAATAAAAAGCAACCTTTGTCTCCACATTTAACTGTATATAAACCTCAGATAACATCAATAATGTCTATATCTCATCGTATTTCAGGTTTTTTTCAAACGATAGGGACAATCATTATATTTGTATATATATTGGCTCTTTTTATCGGAGAAGGTTTTTATAATTATATTGACTTTTTTATAACTAGTTTATTAGGAAAAATATTTGTATTTTTATATTTTTTTTCAATTTGTTATCATTTTTGTAATGGAATTAGACATTTGACTTGGGACCTAGGGTATGGATTTGAAATTAAAAATGTATATATAACAGGTTACATAACTATATTTTGTGCTCTTTTAATAAATATATTGCTTTGGACTTTTTAGTTATGCTAAATAGTAATAAAAAAAATAATTTAGAGTCAGGACTAAATCATTGGCTGTTTCAAAAAGTTACCGCAGTGCTCTTAATACCAATTACGATATGGGTGCTTTTAAAACTACCTAAATTTATACAGCTGAGCTTCTCGGATAAATTGTCTTGGATTAGTAGTTCTATAAACCTCTATTTAATAGCGCTTTTTTTTATTATTTCAGCTTTTCACTTTAAACTGGGATTGACTGTCATAATAGAAGACTATATTCATAATAGTATAGTTAAAAAATATTTAATAGTTATAATAAGTATTATCGCTTTACTCATAGCTTCAATTTCTTTAGGACTATGTGTATATAAAAATTTGGGTGGTTAAATGAAAAAAGCTTATAACATAATAGAACATAATTATGATGTGGTGGTTGTAGGAGCAGGTGGAGCAGGGCTAAGAGCTACATTAGGTTTAGTTGAAAATGATCTTAAGGTTGCATGTATTACTAAAGTTTTTCCTACTAGAAGTCATACAGTAGCAGCTCAGGGAGGAATAAGCGCAGCCTTAGGCAATATGGGGGAAGATAAATGGCATTGGCATATGTATGATACTGTAAAGGGATCTGACTGGCTTGGAGATCAAGATGCTATTGAATATATGTGCAGAGAAGCCATACCTGCAGTGGTTGAACTTGAACATTATGGAGTACCATTTTCAAGAACGCCAGAAGGTAAAATTTATCAAAGGCCATTTGGAGGAATGACTACTGAATTTGGAGACGGACCTCCAGCAAACAGAACTTGTTCTGCTGCTGATAGGACAGGTCATGCTATACTACATACTTTGTATCAACAGTCCATTAAAAACAAAGCTGAATTTTTTATAGAGTATATCGCCTTGGACTTAATAATGGATGGAGAAAATGGATGTAGAGGGGTAATGGCTTGGTGTTTGGAAGATGGCAGTATTCACAAGTTTAATGCTCATAAAGTAATTCTCGCAACAGGCGGGTACGGAAGAGTCTACTTTTCAGCAACATCTGCACACACCTGTACAGGAGACGGAAATGCAATGGCATTAAGAGGAGGTGTTCCTTTACAAGATATGGAATTTGTTCAGTTTCATCCCACAGGAATATATGGAGCAGGTTGTTTAATTACTGAAGGCACTAGAGGAGAAGGAGGTTATTTAACTAATTCAGAAGGCGAGAGGTTTATGGAAAGATATGCACCTAATGCAAAAGACTTGGCCTCTAGAGATGTAGTAGCTAGATCAATGACTATAGAAATTAATGAAGGAAGAGGTGTAGGTGATCAGTCTGATCATATCCACCTTCACCTTAATCATTTAGATCCTAAAGTTATAAATGATAGATTACCTGGTATTTCCGAGACAGCTAAAATTTTCGCTGGAGTGGATGTGACTAAGGAGCCAATTCCAGTAATACCAACTTGTCATTATAATATGGGAGGTATCCCAGCAAAATATACGGGTGAAGTAGTAACAAACTTAGATGGTAAGAATGACATTATAGTACCTAACCTTTATGCAATAGGAGAAGCAGCTTGTGTTTCAGTTCATGGTGCAAATCGACTTGGATCTAATTCGTTGTTGGACTTAGTTGTTTTCGGTAGAAGTGTTGCAAAACACATCTCAAATGAATTTAAAGAAAATGGGAAACTACCTCCAAAACAAAAAAAATCTGAGGAGCAATGTTTAGATAGATTTGATAACATCAGGTTTTCTAAAGGAGAGGTTTCGGTTTCTGATATTAGGTTAAAAATGCAGAAAACTATGCAATCTTATTGCGCTGTATTTAGAACTGGAGAGGGCCTAAAGAAAGGTAATAAAGAAATTGAAAAAGTAGTAACCGAATTTAATCACATAGGAACTAAAGACAAATCACTAATTTGGAATACAGACCTTTTAGAAACTTTAGAACTTCAAAATTTACTTCAACAAGCTATGGTTACTATGAAATCTGCATATAACAGAAAAGAAAGTAGAGGAGCTCATGCAAGAGACGACTACAAAGAAAGGGACGATGAGGCTTGGTTGTTTCATACTCTAGCGTGGTTGAAGGATAATGATATTAGAATGGGAAGTAGACCAGTTACCTTGAGAGCTATGTCTAATGAGGTTCAATCTTTTCCACCAAAGGCAAGAGTTTACTAATGGTTGAATTATTATTGCCAAAAAATTCCAAAGTTGTAAAAGGTGATCATTACACTGAAAAGGGATCTAAAAAAAGTTTAAAAACTTTTTTGATTTATAGGTATGATCCAGATAAATCTGAACAACCAAGAATAGACAGATATGATGTAGATCTAAGTAATACAGGACCAATGGTTCTAGATGCTTTAATTAAGATTAAAAATGATATTGATCCTTCCATTACGTTCAGAAGATCATGCAGAGAAGGCGTATGTGGGAGCTGTTCTATGAATATAGATGGCACTAACACATTAGCTTGTACTAAATATGTAAATGATGTTAAAGGAGATGTAAAAATTTTTCCATTACCTCATATGCCAGTTATAAAAGATTTAGTTCCTGACTTAAAAGATATTTACAAACAATATAGTTCCATAGAACCTTGGCTTAAAACTTCTGAAAAACCTGAAAGGGAAATTAAACAGTCACCTGAGGAAAGAAAAGAGTTAGATGGATTATATGAATGTATTATGTGTTTTTGCTGCTCTACCAGTTGTCCTAGCTATTGGTGGAATGGAGACAAATACCTAGGTCCAGCAGTATTACTTCAAGCTTGGAGGTGGATAGCTGACAGCAGAGATGAAGCTACTCAAGAAAGATTAGATGGACTCGAAGACTCTTTCAAGTTGTATAGGTGTCACACCATAATGAATTGCACAAAAACTTGTCCAAAAGGCTTAAACCCTGCTAAGGCAATAGCTAAAATTAAAAAAAAGATATTGGCTAAAACTTGATAGGTTTTTTTTACCTAGCGCTTGGTATTTCTTTACTATATTTTAGTGGCGATTGGCTTGTAGATGGTTCTACTTCTTTGGCGAGGCATATGAAAGTAAAGCCTTTTGTAATTGCTTTAACATTAGTAGCATTTGGAACTTCAGCTCCTGAATTAGCAATTTCTATACACTCTGCAGTTAAAGGCTATGAAGGAATAACACTTGGGAATATAGTAGGATCTAATATTGCTAATGTATTATTTGCTCTTCCTTTAGCATTTTTAATTAAAATGCCTAAAAAGTGTGATCTTAAAAATATTGACCACTCTTATCTTTTCATTTCAACTTTCATCTATATTTTTATAATTCTTTTTGTTGGTAGTTTTAATAAAATTTCTGGTTTGTTGATGCTACTTTTGTTACTTTCTTACTTAGCACTTATATTATATGAAGCGTCAAAAGGTTTAAGAAATATTGATACTGAAGATATAGAGAAAAGTGTAAGTTTAAAAAAATCAATATTACTCTCAATATTAGGTTTAGTTGGAATTATAGTAGGAGCACAAGTTTTAGTTAAAGGGGCAGTTATAACAGCAAGTTCGTTAGGAATATCAGAAACTATTATAGGATTAACAGTTGTGGCATTAGGCACATCTATTCCAGAAGTGGTAACTTCTATGGTTGCTGCCTACAGAGGACAAATTGGTTTTGTATTAGGAGCAATATTAGGATCAAACCTTTTTAACTTATTAGCTATTACAGGAATAGCTTCAATAATTACAGCTATAAATACCAGTAATGTTTTAGATAGGGTTGATATTTATTATCTAATTTTTTCTACAATAATATTTATTTTAATATCTTTATTATTGAAGCATTTAAATAAAAAATTAATTTTTGTTGTATTGATTTCTTATTTTATTTATGTAGTATTTATCTATTTAAGAATGGTATAGAAAATTTATGGATTTAATAAAACATTATATTAACGGTGAGGATATAGAAGGAGGTAGTAGACAAGGAGATGTTTATAACCCAGCTATAGGAGAAGTTATATCTAAGGTTACATTAGGTGATTTAGAGGTAGTAAATAATGCCATTGAAAGTTCTAAGAAAGTATTAGAAAAGTGGAGATATACCACACCTGCAAAAAGAGCTTCTATAATGTTTAATTATAAAAAGTTACTTGAAGATAATTCAGCGAGAATTGCAGAGATGGTATCTAAAGAACATGGAAAAACAATTGAAGATGCAAAGGGATCATTGCAAAGAGGTATCGAAGTAGTAGAGTATGCTTGTGGTATACCTAATCTTTTAAAAGGCGAATACTCTAATCAAGTTGGATCAGGAATTGATACATTTTCAATGAAGCAGGAACTTGGTATTTGTGCGGGTATAACTCCATTTAATTTTCCAGTTATGATTCCTTTATGGATGTTTCCTCTTGCAACTGCATGCGGTAATGCATTTATTTTAAAACCATCAGAGAGAGATCCTTCAAGCTCTATAGAATTAGTAAGGTTATTTGAAGAAGCAGGAGCACCTCCGGGTTTAGTTAATGTTGTAAATGGAGATAAAGAAGTAGTTGATGCATTAATTGAGCACAGAGAAATAAAGGCAATTAGCTTTGTAGGTTCAAGTAAAGTAGCTTCATATATTTATCAAAAGTCTGCAAGTTATAACAAAAGGGTACAAGCATTAGGAAGTGCTAAGAATCATATGCTAGTCATGCCAGACGCTGATATTGAACAAGCGTCAGATGCTTTAATAGGGGCTGCATTTGGCTCAGCTGGTGAAAGATGTATGGCAATATCCGTAGCTGTCGCCATTGGAGACTCAGCAGATAAGCTAATTGAAAACATTACTCCCAAAATTAATAATATTAAAGTTGGTCCATATAATGATGAAACTTCAGATATGGGTCCCGTGGTTAGCAAAGATGCATATGAGAGAATTAATGGTTTAATTGACAGTGGAGTTGAGGAGGGTGCCAATTTAATTGTTGATAGAAGAAATATAAAATTACAAGGTTATGAAAATGGTTATTTCATAGGACCATGTTTGTTTGATAATGTTAAAGATAATATGAAAATATATAGAGAAGAAATTTTTGGTCCAGTACTTAGCATTGTGAGGGCAAAAAACTATGAAGAAGGATTACAATTAGTTAAAGATAATCCTTATGGTAATGGGTGCTCTATTTTTACTAGAGATGGTGACACAGCAAGAAATTTTTCAAGCGAGGCTAATATAGGAATGGTTGGTGTTAATATTCCTATTCCAGTTCCAGTAGCATATTTTAGTTTTGGGGGATGGAAAAACTCAATCTTTGGAGGACACAATGCTTATGGAATGGAAGCAATTAGATTTTATACGCATACAAAAACTATAACCTCTAAATGGCCAGAGGGCATAAGATCTGGTGCACAGTTTACCATGCCTACATTAGGTTAATATGGAGACCTACAAAAAATTTAATCTAATTTATAAAGAGCAAATTAAAAAAAAAAAATAAATTTTTTTCCTTTTCAATCTAGTTTGGTACATGCCTTAGATGTGCTTTATGAAAAGTTATCTCGTAAAAGGATACGGATTCTTAGCTTTTTAAATAAAGACACTTTAAATAATAGTATTTATATATATGGAAAACCTGGCGGAGGGAAAACTTTTATAGTTAATCTTTTTTATAAGTTTATACAGAAAAGTAAATTTAAAAAATCTGTATTAAGAGTTCATTTCCAAGAGTTTATGGCCAAAGTTCATGAAGAGACATATTTAAAAAGAAAAAAAAAATCAAAAAATCCTCTTGAAGATGTAGCGTCAGATATCTCGAATAAATACATTCTGATAGTTTTTGATGAATTAGAAATTCTAGATATTGCTGATGCAATGATTGTATCTAAATTATTCAATAATTTATTGAATAAAAGAGTGATATTCATAATTACTTCAAACTATTACCCTGACGAGCTTTATAAAAATGGATTACAAAGATCTCAATTTTTACCTTTTATAGATTTGATAAAGGAAAGAATGATTTTATTAGAGCTAAATAATAATAAAGACTTAAGATTTTCCGAAATAGTAAAGTCGTCTAAAAAATTTCTTTCTCCTTTAAACAATTTTACTAAAAAAAATTTTAATAATTTATTTCTTAACTCAGAAAAAAATAACGTTCCTCATAAAAAAAATATTCATTCTTTAGGAAGAAGTATTTTATTAGAAAAAACAATTGCTGACTCTGTGCTTGTTGATTTTGACTTTATCTGTTCTTTTAAATTTTCACCTAATGATTATATAAAGGTAACTGAAAGTTTTAAAATATTTTTTATTGATAATATTCCAGTATTAGGTAGAAATAAGTTAAATGAAATTAGAAGATTTGTAATTTTAATAGATATATTATATGAAAAAAAGAGCAAAATTTATATTAGGTCAGAAAAAAAATTATTAGAAATGTTTGATGTGAAAAAATCACTGATTCCTTTTCAAAGAACAGTTTCTAGAATTTCAGAAATGACTTCAAAGCAATGGGAAAATAATTAAAGGATATATTATGGCTAAAAAAAAAATAAGTTTAATTGGATCAGGAAATATAGGTGGTACTTTGGCACACTTAATAGGTGTAAAAGAATTAGCTGATGTTTTTCTTGTAGATATAGCCCAAGGTATTCCTCAAGGAAAAAGCTTGGATATAGCACAATCCTCTCCAGTAGAAGGCTTCGACTCTGCCATTAAAGGTTCTAATAATTTTTCAGGAATTAAAAATTCTGATGTTATAATTGTTACTGCAGGCTCACCAAGAAAACCTGGAATGAGCAGAGATGATCTTATAGAAATAAATTTAAAAGTGATGAGATCAGTAGGTCAGGCAATAAAAAAATATAGTTCAAAAGCATTCGTCATATGTATTACAAATCCATTAGATGCAATGGTATGGGCATTAAGAGAGTTTTCAGGGTTACCATATAATAAAGTGGTAGGAATGGCAGGAGTATTAGATAGTGCCAGGTTTAGATACTTTCTTTCAGAAGAGATGAAAGTTTCCGTTGAAGATGTTTCTGCTTTTGTTTTGGGAGGGCATGGAGATACAATGGTGCCTCTGGTAAGATTTTCTAATGTTGCTGGAATACCTTTACCAGACTTAGTGAAAATGAAAATGATTAGTCAAAAAAAACTTGATAGTATAGTTGATAGAACAAGGTCTGGAGGAGGAGAGATTGTTAGTTTATTGAAAACTGGATCAGCGTATTATGCTCCAGCCGCCTCAGCTCTTGTTATGGCTGAGTCTTATTTGAAAGATAAGAAAAGAATATTACCATGTGCTGCTTTTTTAAAAGGTGAATATGGTGTAAAGAACTTATATGTAGGAGTACCTGTAATAATAGGTAGTAAGGGAGTTGAAAAAGTGGTAGAAATAAAATTAGATACACTAGAAAAAGTTATGTTTAAAAAATCTGTAAATTCAGTAAAGAAATTAGTTGAAGCAGTAAAAAAAATTAAAAGAAATATAAAATAATATGAATATTCATGAATATCAGGCCAAGCAACTATTCAGTTCTTATGGTATTAATGTTCTAAAAGGAGATATCGCTTTTAACGTAGATGATGCTGTTAAAATTGCAGAAGGTATAGATTCAAAAAAATGGGTAGTAAAAGCTCAAATACATGCAGGGGGTAGAGGCAAAGGTGGGGGAGTTAAAATAGCTAACTCTATTAAAGAGGTAGAATCATATTCTAATAATATTTTAGGCATGAATCTTATTACTCCACAAACGGGAATTGAAGGAAAAAAAGTTTTAAAAGTTTATGTTGAAGAAGGCTGCCAAATAAAAAAAGAATATTATTTAGGTATTGTTTTAGACAGGGCAAAAGGTAAGTTTGTGATGATGGCTTCAACTGAGGGTGGAATGGAAATAGAAAAAGTAGCAGAAGAAATGCCTGAAAAAATAATCAAAGTTATTTTGGATCCCTTAATGGGTTTAAATGGTTTTCAAGCACGACAACTTTCATTTGCTTTAGAAATTCCAAAAGAGGCGATAAAAGATTTTGTAAGACAGGTGACTTTATTGTCCAAGATAGCAGTTGAAAAAGATTTTACTTTAGTTGAAATCAATCCACTTATTCTAACTGAAGATAATAAAGTAATTGCATTAGATGCGAAGGTAAATATTGACGATAATGCACTATTTAGAAACTCTGACTTAAAAGAACTTTTAGATGAGTCTGAAGTAGATCCAAAAGAATTAGAAGCAGAAAAATATGATTTAAGCTATGTAAAACTTGATGGTAAATTAGGTTGTATGGTAAATGGTGCTGGTTTGGCGATGGCAACAATGGATATTATTAAACTAAAAGGATCTTCTCCTGCAAATTTTCTAGATGTAGGTGGTGGTGCTTCAAAAGAAAAGGTATCTGGTGCTTTAAAAATTATAATTTCAGATAAAGATGTTAAAGCTATATTAATTAATATATTCGGTGGCATTATGAGATGTGATATTATAGCTGAAGGTATTGTTGAAGCTGTTAATGAGATGAAACTAGATAAACCTCTTATAGTAAGATTAGAGGGTACCAATGTTGAAAGAGGTAAAGAAATTTTGAGTAATTCAGGGTTAGAAATAGTAACGGCAAAAGATTTAGAGGATGCTGCAGAAAAAGCAGTCAGTTTAGTTGAAAAATAGATATGTCAATATTAGTTGATAAAAATACTAAAGTAATTTGTCAGGGTTTCACAGGGTCTCAAGGAACGTTCCATTCTGAACAAGCTATAAAATATGGTACCAATATGGTTGGTGGTGTTACTCCTGGTAGAGGAGGTGAAAAACACTTAGAATTACCAGTGTTTGATACTGTTATTGATGCAAAAAATAAAACTAGATGCGATGCTTCAGTTATTTATGTTCCTCCTCCATTTGCTGCAGATGCAATTTTAGAGGCGATTGATGCAGAAATAAATTTAATAGTTTGTATTACTGAGGGAATACCACAACATGATATGAGTAAAGTAAAAAGAAAATTAAATGATTCTAATAGTAGATTGATTGGGCCTAATTGTCCAGGAATTATAACACCTGAAGAATGTAAAATTGGAATCATGCCTGGGCACATTCATAAAAGCGGAGGAGTCGGAATTGTTTCTAAGTCTGGAACGTTAACTTATGAAGCAGTATATCAGACTACTCAAGTAGGGTTTGGTCAGTCCACTTGTGTCGGGATAGGAGGAGATCCTATTCCTGGAACTAGTTTTATAGATGTTTTAGATTTATTCTTACAGGATGATAAAACAGACTCAATTATTATGATTGGTGAAATTGGAGGTACTGCTGAAGAAGAAGCAGCAGATTTTATAAAAAAGTCTAAAGTTAAAAAGCCTATCGTAGCATTCATTGCCGGATTAACAGCACCAAAAGGAAAAAGAATGGGACATGCCGGAGCTATAATTTCTGGAGGCAAGGGTACAGCAGAAAATAAAATTGAAGCATTAAAGTCAGCTGGTGTAAAAGTTACAGAATCTCCTGCTTTAATGGGAAAAACACTTTTTGAAATGTTGAGGTAGACTTTAAAAAAATGGAAGTTCAATCTAATTTAAAAAAAATTCAAGAATTATACAAAGAATATAAAATAAATAAAAAAAATATTGATGATAATTGGATAACTTTTTTTGATGACCTTACTGAAGAAGCAGCTGATTTATTAGAAGGAAATTCTATCCATATTATTTCTAATAAAGGCCAAATTTCTAATAATAATTCACAAGATAATGAGTATACAGCTAATTCCTTAAGAGCTAGATTGTTAATTAGAGCTTATAGAATAGCAGGACACCTTAAGGCAGATCTTGACCCACTAGGATTAACAGAACAAAAGTATATTCCTGATCTAGATCCTAAGACGTATGGTATAGATGATAATGATATGCATAAGGAGGTTTTTATTGATGGAGTTTTCGGTATTAACACTATAACTATTAGAGAATTAATAGGAATTCTAGAAAAATATTATTGCGGGAAAATAGGTGTTCAATTTATGCACATCCAAGATAAAGAACAAAGAGATTGGATTATGGATAAAATTGAAAATATTAAACCTGATGAAATCTTTACTGAAAAGGGCAAACAAGCTATTTTAGAAAGATTAACTGCTGCTGAATTTTTTGAGACTTTCTTAGATAAAAAATATACGGGAACAAAAAGATTTGGTTTAGAAGGGGGAGAGTCTCTGATTCCTGCCCTAGAACAGATACTTAAATATGGAGGTAAAAACGGAATAGAGGAAGTAGTTTTAGGTATGCCTCATAGAGGTAGATTAAATGTATTAGCAAACTTTATGAAAAAACCTTTCTCTGCGATATTTTCAGAGTTTCAAGGTAATGCATCTAACCCTGATGATGTTCAAGGATCTGGTGATGTAAAGTATCATTTGGGTACATCTTCAGATAGACATTTTGATAATATAAAAGTTCACTTATCTTTGACAGCAAATCCATCTCATCTTGAAGCAGTAAATCCTGTGGTAGTAGGGAAAGTTAGGGCAAAGCAAGATCAAAAAAAAGATATAGACAGAAAAAAAGTTGTAGGGTTACTTATGCACGGAGATGCTGCTTTCTCAGGACAAGGTTTAGTTCCTGAAACATTAGACTTATCAGGACTAAAAGGCTATAAAACTGGAGGCACTATACACTTCATAGTTAATAATCAAATCGGGTTTACTACTAACCCGACTTTTTCTAGATCTGGCCCTTATTGTTCTGATGTAGCATTAATGGTTGAAGCTCCAATTTTTCATGTAAATGGAGATGATCCAGAAGCAGTTGTTTACGCTGCAAGAATAGCAACGGAATTTAGGCAAAAATTTAATAAAGATGTAGTCATAGATATGTTTTGTTATAGAAGGCAAGGTCACAATGAGAGTGATGAGCCTGCATTCACTCAACCGCTTATGTATAAAAAGATAAAGGAACATCAGACCACTAGAAAGCTTTATGCAGATAAATTAATTGAGCAAAAAGTTATTACTGAAAAACAAGTTAACGACTTATTAGCTACTTGGTCAGATAACTTAGAAAAAGATTTAGAAATAGGAAGAAACTTTAAACCTAATAAAGCTGATTGGTTAGAGGGCTCTTGGGCAGGTCTAGAAAAAAAGGGCGCAGAAAAACCATTTACCGTAACAGGGCTGAAAAAAAAATCTATAAAAGATATAGGTAAAAAAATAACAGAAGTTCCCGATGATTTTAAAATTAATAGAAAAGTTTTAAGACAATTTCAAAAAAGGAATAAAAATATTTCAGAGGAAAAAGGAATTGATTGGGCCACTGCTGAAGCCTTAGCTTTTGCAACGTTGCTTGACCAAGGAATAAGTGTCAGGCTATCGGGCCAAGACTGCGGAAGAGGTACTTTTTCTCAAAGACACGCAATTGTAATTGATCAAGAAACCGAAGAAAAATTTTCTACCCTGAATAAAGTTGTAAATAATGGAAGCAGGATAGAGATAGTAGATAGCCCATTATCCGAAGCTGCAGTTTTAGGTTTTGAATATGGCTATACACTCGCTGACCCTAAGACTTTAGTTTTATGGGAAGCACAATTTGGAGATTTTGCTAACGGCGCTCAACTGATAATAGATCAATTTATTGTTTCAGGAGAATCTAAATGGCTAAGAATGTCTGGGCTTACAATTTTGCTACCTCATGGTTATGAAGGTCAAGGGCCTGAGCACTCATCAGGAAGGGTAGAAAGGTTTTTGCAAATGGCAGCTGAAGATAATATACAAGTAGTTAACTGTACAACTCCATCTAATTACTTTCATGTTCTAAGAAGACAAATGTTAAGAAAATTTAGAAAGCCATTAATAATTTTTACACCAAAATCATTGCTTAGACATAAAGAAGCTGTATCTGATTTAGTAGATTTTACTGAAGAGTCTAAGTTCCAAAAAATAATAGTAAATACCGATAATATAAATAGTTCAGTTAAACGAGTAATTTTTTGTACTGGGAAAGTATATTATGACATTAAGGAAAAAATTAATAAAGAAGAACAAACAAAGACTGTAATTATTAGAGTAGAACAATTATATCCTTTCCCCAAAGAACTAATTTTAGAAAGTATAAAAGATTATAAAGAAGCTTATTTTGTTTGGTGTCAAGAAGAGCCTCAAAATATGGGAGCTTGGTTTTTTGTATCTTCAGAAATAAGCGAAATTTTAGAAAAAAATAATTTTAAAAATAAAAAGTTATATTATTCAGGAAGAAAAAACTCAGCTTCTACTGCCACTGGTCTATTTAAAAGGCATGTTATTGAACAAGAAGAATTAATAAATTCACTTTTTAGGGATTTCAAAAATGAGTAACTTAGAAGTAATAGTGCCTTCGTTAGGTGAATCAATTACAGAAGCTGTAATAGCTAAATGGTTAAAAAAAGAAGGAGAAATAGTAAATAAAGATGAAGTCATTGCAGAATTAGAAACAGATAAAGTTACTCAAGAAATATATGCGCCAAAAGCTGGTATTATTAAGAAAATTTTTTTTAAGGAGGGTGAGGAGGTAAAAATTGGAGAAACTATAGTTAATATTGAAGAAAAGAATATTGATGAAAAGAAAATAGAAAAAAAAGAAGTTAAGAATTTAAATGCTAGCGGAGAACAAAATAAAATTATAGTTCCATCCCTGGGAGAGTCTATTTCAGAAGCTTTAATTAGTAAATGGATGAAATCTCCTGGAGAGAATGTGAAAAAAGGAGAACCTATTGTAGAGCTTGAAACAGATAAAGTAACACAAGAGTTATATGCGGAAAGTAGTGGAGTTTTAAGAGAAGTTTTATTTAATGAGCAAGAAGAAGTCAAAATAGGCGAGATAATTGGAGTAATTGATTTAATAGAACATGAAACTGAAGATTCTGTTGGTAGCGACATAGTTAATACCAATGAACCTACAAAGGATATCAAAGAAGAAACTGAGAATGAAAAAGATTTAGATCCAACAAAAATTAAAAGAACTAGTCTTAATAATAAGATAGGGGTTAATGATTTAAGGGAGTTTATACAGGATGTATCACTTTCACCATCTGCGAGAAAATTCATTAATGAAAGTAAAAATGAAATTAATAATTTAAATACAATAGCCACCAATGGCAGAGTAACAAAAGAAAGTTTTAATAATCTTAAACTTGACTCGGGAATAAATGCTTTTTCTGCTAATGAAAATATTTTAAGTAATAGTACAGATGTTAGCAAACCTCTAAGTAAAATGAGACAAAGTATCGCACATA
>CABZPW010000015.1 GCA_902527765.1 Rhodospirillaceae bacterium | reverse complement strand
TCTTGCTGTGTGGCACCCAAGTTGCTGTGGGCTAAGGCAAAGTCGGGCTTCAATGCTATTGCTTGGTTATAGCTTTTTAGAGCGTCGTCTAATCTTCCCAATTCTTGCTGCGTGGCGCCCAAGTTGGCGTAGGCTAAGGCAAAGTCAGGCTTCAACGCTATCGCTTGGTTATAGCTTTTTAGAGCTTCATCTAATCTTCCTAGTTCTTTGAGCGTGTTACCTAAATTGTAATGGGCAGTAGCGTCTTGAGGAGATAATGCAACTGCTGTCTGATTAGCATCTACGGCTTCAGACTTTCTGTCTGTTGCTCCTAATACGGCGCCTAAAACTTGCCAAGCAAATTGATGCTTAGGAAAAGTTTGAGTGATGTGTATAGCGAGCTTTTCTGCGTCATTAAATCGCGCGTTCTGATAATGCTCTAATAGGCTATTGAGTTGTTGCTGAGATGGGTTATTAGTTTTAAAGTTTTGTTTTTTTTCCATCTTTATTTTTTCTTATAAATATTAATACTATTTTAATAAATTAAAATAAAAATTTCTCTAAATACTATAAATAACTTTATTTTAATATTGGCATTTATATTGCTTATTATTGTTATGGATAAAAATATAAATAGTTTAATAAACAAAATTGATGACGTTGCTTCTCAATTAATTTTTAAAGGAAAAAATGCAGGACTTTCTGAAGATAGGTTAGAAATGCTACAAAAGCAAATTAACCAAATACAAATAAATAATACTGAAAAAACTTTAGGTTCTTTGCATCCTAAGTCTAATACAAATATATTAAAAGCCTCAGAAAATGAAAAAATCAAATTGCTTGATAGTTTTGAAAAACGAAAATATTATAAGGCTAATAAGAAAGCCAAATCTCTCATTGAAAAATATCCTAGTGATCCATTTGCTTATAAAATTTTAAGTTTAGTCTATAATGCTGCAGGACAAAAAATGGAAGCATTATCTTGTTCCAGGAGAGCTATAGAGTTAGATCCAATGGATGCTGAAACACACATGCATCTAGGACTAATTTTTTTTGATCAAAATAATATTGAAGAAGCATTACAATCTATTAATAAAGCATTAGCATTAAAACCTAATTACTCAGAAGCTCATTATAATAAAGCTAATATAGTTAAAAAACAAGGGTTGTTTGAATTAGCAAAAGACCATTATTTAGAAGCAGTAAATATAAACCCTGATTACATGGCTGCTTATATCAACTTAGCTAGTACATTAGTAGATTTAGAATTACTTGAGGACTCTAGGGCTATTCTGGAATATTGTATAGAAAAGGTACCATATGATAGCATAGTCCATTTTAATTTAGGATATGTTTTGTATAAATTAAAAAAATTTGATGATGCCATTATTTCCTTTCAGAAGGCTTTAGACCTGAATCCAAAATATTCAAATGCTCACTTTCTTCTTGGATCAACTCAACTAGCATTAGGAAAACACGAAACAGCAAAAAATAATTTAATAAAAGCAATTGAGCTTGAACCAAATAATGTACTGTATTGGAAAAATTTATATACTGCCGCAACTGTATATAAACACATAAAATGTAATGATAAAGGTTCAGTACTAGATTACTTTAATAATACAAGCTCTGATTTTATTAAAACTAATATTGCTATTGTTGAATATAAATTATCTTTGGGAAAAAAAGAAGCAGATTATTTTTTTAAAGAAGCACTAACTAAAATTAGTCTTGAAGAAAAAAAAGTAATTACTAATCCTCACTATATAGAAAATGCGAAAAAAGAAGAGATTTTGCTTCCTCAACAAATAGTTTCTTTATTACATTATGGAAGAAGTGGAACGGGATTATTACATAGCCTTATTGATAACCATTCACAAATATCAACTCTACCAAGTTATTATCTATCTCAATATTTTTCAAAAGAAATATGGGATGATTTAACAAGAGATGGTTGGGATAGTGTAATTGATAACTTTATTAATATTTACGAAGTACTTTTTGACGCAAGAGTTTCAAAACCTTGCTTAGATACAGCATATGCAAACAAAGAATATTTTGGTGTAAAAGAAGGTATGACAGCAGTAGGAATAAATAAAAATGAGTATCTATGTTTAGATAAAAAATTATTTAAAAAAGAACTAAGCATCTTATTATCAAATTATAGTCAAATAGATCAATTTACGTTTTTTAAACTTGTCCATATCATTTTTGATAAAATACTTAATAATTCAAATAAAAATACGATTTTTTATCATTTGCATTATGCTATTGATTACGCAAAGTTTAATTTTATTCATCAAGCTCCTAATTCTAAATGGTTAGTGATGGTACGTGATCCCGTAACTAGCTGTGAGTCCTGGATACTTGATGAGTTTGAAGATAATGATTATGGTTTGTTAGTTGCTAAGCTTAGCTCAATGTTATTAGATATCAGTGATCCTCTTTTTAGTAATAAAGATGCTGTAGGTTTACGACTTGAAGACTTAAAAGAAAAGCCAAGAAAAGCTATCCCCGAACTATGTAAATGGTTGAGTGTAAAAGAAGAGGAAAGTTTATATAATATGACAGCTCAAGGAAAAAAATGGTTTGGAGATAAGAGTAGTGCAGAACAGCCAGCCTTTGGTATAATTAATAAAAGTAAATTGGGAAAAGTTTTTAGTGAAAGAGATAAATTAGTTTTAAATACATTATTTCATCCCTTTAGATTAAAGTTTAATTATGTGAATGAAGATAAGAATAAATTTAAAAAAGACCTTAAACTCATTAAACCACTTATTGACGGTTTATTAGACTTTGAAAAAAAAATAGTTAATGAAACACAAGTAGAAAAGTCAAAGTTTTTACAATCAAGCTTTTACTTCTTTTTAAGAAGTATTATGAATAGACGTTGGGAAGAACTGAATAAACATGGCACTTATCCAGTAACTTTAGAGCATTTAAAGATAGATTAAAATTAGACAGAAAGGCGTAAAAGATTTAAATTCATCTTAAACTAATTTAATTATGAATTTGTAACTTTTTCATCTTCTCAATTAGAGTAGTTCTATTAATTTTTAAAAGCTCTGAGGCTTTTGATACAGTCCCCTCAGATCTTTTAAGAGCCGACTCTATAAGTACTATTTCTACATCACGTAAATAAACTCTAAGATCAATATCATCAAAAAAATCAAACCAATCTGCATAATGTTTAGGGTGTGGAAGAGGTGACGTGCTTTTTTGGTCGTTATTTTCTCCACTTTCTATATCTAAATTTTGAGTAGCATCCCATAAAGCATTTTGCTCTTCCTCTGAGGTGGGCACCTTAAGTCTCAGTAAATTTTCAAATACATTATTTTTTGTTACTTCTTCTCCAGAAAATAAAATATGTGCCCTTTCAATTACATTTTTTAACTCTCTTATATTGCCTGGCCATAAGTGTCTTTTTAGTGCTGCAAGAGCTTCATCAGAGAATTTTGGCAAATCATTTTTATTATTTAATGAGTTTAATAAGTGCTCTAGTAGTAGGGGAATATCTTCTACTCTTTCTGCTAAAGTAGGAACATTTATAGGAAATACATTAATTCTATAAAATAAATCTGCTCTAAATGAGCCTTCATTTACTTTTTTTTCTAGATTTTGATGTGTAGCACATACCATCCTTAAATTTAATGGAATTTCTTTTCCACCACCTACTTTTTGTATTTTTTTGCTTTCAAGTGCTCTCAGTAACTTTGCTTGAAGCGATAAGGGTATGTCACCTATCTCATCTAAAAATAAGGTACCATTAGAAGACATTTCAAACCTACCTGCTCTAGCTTTATCAGCTCCAGTAAATGCTCCTTTTTCATGCCCAAAAAGTTCACTTTCTAATAGTTCACTAGGTATAGCGGCGCAGTTTACTGGAATAAATAGACCTTTTCTTTTAGAAGTTTTATGAATTGCCTCTGCTACTAATTCTTTTCCAGTTCCTGTTTCGCCTAAAACTAAAACAGTACTTTCTGAAGAGGCCACTTTATTAATAAGTAGTTTTAATTCTAAAACACTTTTACTTTTTCCAACTATTAGCTTGTCAATATCCATAATTTGTCAAAAGTTTGAAAAACTCAAATTAATTCTGACAATATTATGACACTTATCTAAATAAATTTCATTATTTTTTTTAAATATCAGTTTCATTCCCTATTAAGAGCTTCAAAAAAAAAAAATATATTTAATTTAAAATTTGGCAACGTTCTTGCGTCTATAGTTATATTTGGAGGAAAATATGACACACATTAGTATTTTAGACGAGGAAATTAAAGGTCTGGATTATATTAAAGCAAGATTAGAGGAGCGAGATACTACTGTATCAATAATAAAAAGCTTTGAGGATTTAAAAAATTTACAAACAAGCACTTTAGTAGTTTCAGAAAAAAAAGTATCAAGTGATAATGAAATTATAAATATAGCTAGAAGCCTTAAAATAAAAAAAGTCATTTTAATAGATAACCAATCTAAAGAGTTCAGTATCAAAAAAGAGCTAGGAGATGCTTTAATTAAAATAAAATACTTAGCAAATGATATTTATGGAATGGAGGTTTTTTTATCTTTTTGTGTAGAGAATCAAAAGTTTTTAACAGGAAGTAAAGAGTCACTTAGTTTAAAAAATTTGGCAAAGAAAGTTGCTGGTACTGACGTTACAGTATTTATTAATGGGCCAACGGGAACTGGAAAAGAGGTAGTTGCAAATTATATTCATGATAATTCATCAAGAGCTGAAAAACCTTTTGTAGCAGTTAATTGCGCAGCTATACCTGAAAATATGTTAGAGGCTATTTTATTTGGTCATGAAAAAGGTTCTTTCACTGGAGCATCTAATGCAAATAAAGGCATATTTAGAGCTGCTGACTCAGGCACACTTTTACTTGATGAGATTTCTGAAATGCCTTTAAGTTTACAGGCAAAGCTATTAAGAGTTCTCCAGGAAAGAAAAGTTACTCCTGTAGGAGGTACAAGAGATATAGAAATAAACGTAAGAATAGTTGCAACCACAAATAGAGATATGGTAGAAGAAGTAAAAAATAATAAATTCCGTCAAGATTTATATTACAGACTAAATGTTTTTCCTATTAGGACCGTAGATTTATCAAAAAGAGAAGAGGACATTATTCCTATAACTGTAGCTATGATTAAAAAACATTGTGAAAATAAAAAAGAGTTTCCTTATTTAGATCAATCAGCTCAAGAAACTTTAAAAAAACATTGTTGGTCAGGAAATGTAAGGGAGCTCGAAAATGTAATTTTAAGAGCTCTCGTTTTATCTAACAATCAAGATATCAATGATGATCATATATTAGTTGATGATAACACAAATTCTGAAAATAATAATTATCAGAAGCTGGAAGATAAGATAGTGGCAATGGGAAATTAGGAGAATAAAATGAATAAAATATCATCTACTGGATTAAATTTAGTTTCAAAAAGTGTCAAAGAAAACATAGAACAAACTAAATCTATACAAAAAGAAATAATAAATAACCAACAAGATATTATTAAAGATTCAAAATCTCTTAGTGGAAATTTTATAAATGATGTAAGTAATGCTTTAAATAATGTTGCAAAGGCTCAAAGTGAAGCAGCAGAAGTTACAAAAAACTATGAATTAGGTAAAGAACAAGATTTAACTAAAGTAATAGTTAATCAACAGATTTCAAAATTAGCATTTCAACTAACTCTTAATGTTAGAAATAAAGTTTTGAGTGCTTATAAAGATATTATGAACATGCCGGTATAAACTTTGAAGGAAAGGAATTAATATGGCCGATACTACAGTTTCAAATATAAATGAGGGTAAAAGTAATTTAATTACAAAAACTTCTAGTGCTATTACTGATATTAGAAGGATATTAAATGAACCAGCTGCTAAAAGGGCATTACCAACGGCATTAGCATTAATTGTAACCTTCGTAGGAATAATTTTATTTATTTCCTTTAGAGAGCCTTCAAAAACTACATTGTTCTCTTCATTATCTGAAGCAGATAAATCAAAAGTAGTTGAGTCACTAAGACAAAATGGTATTAATGTTTCTTTAGACTCAGCGACAGGAGAAGTTTTAGTTCCCAGTACAGATTATTATCAGTCTAAAATGTTATTGGCAGCAGAAGGGCTTCCTGAGTCTTTACCTAATGGTTATGACTCTTTAGATAACATGCCTATGGGAACAAGTAGGTCAGTTGAGGCTGTAAAAATTAGAAATGGACTAGAAAATGAGTTAGCAAGATCTATAAACGAAATATCTGGTATTTTAGGTGCTAGAGTTCATCTAGCTATCCCGGATAAATCTGTGTTTGTAAGAGAAAGAGGAAAACCTACTGCATCAGTTTTTATAAAACTTGGAGCAGGAAGAAGCTTAGGGGAAAATCAAATAAGGGCAATAGTCCATTTAGTGTCTTCTTCTGTACCAAATTTACCTTCAGAGAATGTTACTGTTGTTGATCAACATGGCAATTTATTATCGAAGCCATCAGATGATATAAATTCTGCAATGTCTAATAGACAACTAGAATACACTATGAAACTTGAACAAGTTTATAGACAAAGAGTCTTATCTCTATTGACACCAATACTTGGTCCAGGAAATATTACAGCTCAGGTTAATGTAGACGTTGATTTTACAACACAAAATATTACAGAAGAGGTTGTAGATCCAGAAGCATCGGCACTTAGAAGTGAACAGGCTACACAGGATATTACTAGTGAACCTCAAGCTCAAGGAATACCTGGTGCAGTTGCAAATACTCCTCCTTTAGCTGCAGAGTTAGCGACTGAAAATCCAGTTCCTACTCAGGCACAGCCAAATATTAAATCACAGAGTTCTAGTAGCATAAAGAACTATGAAGTTAGTAAAAGGGTAAGTACAACTACCAATCCAACTGGAAGTATTAAAAGAATTGTGGCAGCTATATTAATAAGAGATAAACTAGTTATTAATGAATTAGGAGAGCAGGTGTTACAAAAAATTAGTGATGAAGAAAAGGCAAATCTCGAGGCTTTAGTAAGAGATGCTATTGGTTTTAGAGAAAATAGAGGAGACTCAATTACTATTTCATCAGGTGAATTTGTTGAAGATATGCAAGTAGTTGAAGTACCGTGGTACGAAAACTCAGCAATTAGAGAGTTACTAGGAAAATTGTTTACCATATTAGTTTTAGCTATAGTTACATTTGGTGCTTTAAGACCATTGTTAAGCAGAATTTTAGTTCCTGCCGCTGCTGTTGCTGGTGGACCAGGAGTAGCTATTGCTGAGGATGAAGAAGAAGAAGCAGAAGAAAAAATAGAGGTTGCAGAAGGAGAATCATTAGAAGATATTAAGGCAAAACTTAAACCTAAAAAATCTGCTATATCTGCTGATATGCTTGATACTGCTAATACATATGATGATAAAGTAGCTATAATTAGAATGATTGTTGGAGATGAGGCAGGCAGAGTATCAAGTGTTTTTAGAAATATGATGAAGCAAAACAGCAAATCTGAAGAAGAGAGTTGATATATAGTATGATTGAACAAGAGAAATCATTATTACAAACTATATTTTTGCCACCACCAATCTAAAATACCTATTAATAATAAAGCAATAATTAAAAAAATAATAAGTAAAGGAAAAAAAGAGGCAGCGGTTCTCACTGCATGTTCAAAGGTTTCCGTTGACAGCTGTATTAGTTTACTAGTTTCATTAAATAAAAAAAAAGACCCTATCCCAAATAAAAGTATAACTTTTAATATACTTTTAGCTAGTTCCACTAAACCTTTTACACTAAATGTTCTTTTAAGCCATTCTATAGGGTTAAATTTACTATTTTTCCATGATATGGCTTTAAAACTAAATGTAATTCCTCCAACAAACAATTGAGTAAGTATTGTAAAAATTAAAAAAGGCGTTCCTATAATTATTATGAATATTAAAATCTTGTAGATAGCATCCTTTAAAGCCACTAATGGTGAAATACCGTATTTTACTGTTTCTATAGATAAAAATATATTTTTCCAACTAGAAATTATTTGTTCATGATTACTAGCTACAAAATAAAAAAATGCCAACATCATAATAATAGATGATAAAACAAACATTTCTTTTGATGTAACAGCTTTTCCTTCTTCTTTAGCCTTATCTAACTTTCTTTGGGTAGGTTGTTCTGTTTTCTCTTGAGAACTATTATTTTGATTATCTGCCATTACATCAACCCTTCAATTAGCCTATGTATAAAGTCAACTGAAACATTTGAAATATTTGAAAAATTACTTCCTATAGTAATAGTACATACATATAATAAAAAGAATGCAAACAACATTGTTATGGGAAAACCAAAAGAAAATAAATTTAAGGTTGGAGCAGACCTTGTAACTATTCCTATCACCACATTTAAGAGTGTTATACCAACTACTACAGGTAACATAATTAAAGCACCAAATTTAAACATTAACCCCCCTGCATCAATGCCTAACTGGATCATGCTCATATTAATATTAGTTGCACCTATAGGAAGAACTTTATAACTTTCTAAAATCACAGATAATGCTAAAAGGTGACCATCTAATGATAAAAAAACTACTATCATAAATAAAGATAATATCTGACTTATTACGGGAGTTTGAGCGCCTGACTCAGGGTCTATTAAACCTGCAAAACTTAAACCTGTACTAGCAGCTATCTTTTCTCCTGCTAAACTTGAAGCAGAAAATAAAACTGTTAAGAGGATACCGCTGGTCAGTCCTATCATTAATTCCACAAAAATAATGGAAAATAATGGAAAACCTGCTAATGATTCTATATTTGGCATTTCAACCTGGTTAAAAATTATAAAACTTATAGCAAAAGAAATTACTATCCTCACTTGTAGTGGAATAATTCTATAACCAAATAATGGAGATGCTAAAAAAAAACTCCCTACTCTAAGAGAGGCTAGTGCTAGTGCTCCAATAATAGAAACTAAACTTGATAATTCTAAACCAGGTAAATTTTGACTAAAGTTATTAACAAGATCCATTTTAATTAAGTGTTGCCACTCTCTCAAAAATAAACATGAAATACTCTGTTAAACCTAATATTAAATAATTTGAAAATACAGCTATAGTCAAAATAACTATAACCACCTTTGGTACAAAGCTGAGAGTCATTTCATTAATGGATGTTGCAGCTTGAAGAATTCCTATAATTAGTCCTATAACTAAGGCAACTAATAAAACAGGACCAGCTAGTTTTAAAACCTGCCAAAAAGCTAAACTTAACATTTCTATATTATTTTCAAACCCCATACTAATTCCTACTGTACTATATAAGTACTTACTAATGAACCTACTGTCATACTCCAACCATCTACTAAAACAAATAATAATATTTTAAATGGCAAAGCTATTAACATAGGTGAGAGCATCATCATTCCTAAAGACATCAAAACAGAAGCCACTACCATATCAATTACTAAAAAAGGTAAGAAAAGTAAAAAACCAATTTGAAATGCAGTTTTTAATTCAGATGTAATAAATGCTGGTAGAGCTATACTAAAAGGAATTTCTTCCTTACTATAAAACTGTTGTGCACCTGATATTTCTGCAAACATTGAAAGGTCAGTTTCTCTTGTATTTGTTACCATAAAACTTTTTATTTCTTTTGATGCTTTATCTAGTGCATCTGGTGTTTGAATTTCACCGTTCATATACGGGATAGCAACTAATTCATATATATTAGTGAAAGTAGGTGCCATTATAAAGAAAGTTAAAAATAATGCTAAAGCTATTAATACTTGATTAGGAGGTGTTTGTTGAGTTCCTAAAGCTTGCCTTAATATAGACATTACAATTACAATTCTTGTAAATGATGTCATACCTAGCAATAGTGAAGGTAGAATAGTTAAAGCTGACATTAATAATAATATTTGCAATGATAATGAATATGTAGTGCCACCATTTTCATTGGCTTCAACATTTAACGCAGGTAAGCCTCCTAAAGTTTCTATAGCAAATGTATTATTTATAAAAAATAGTCCAAACATAAGGAGAAAAATAAATAACAAACAGTTTGTCTTTTTAAAGAAAGTAATCATTAGTTATTCTCACTAGTATTTGCAAGCTCTATATCATTCAAAGGTAAAATATTTGAAATACTATTTTTATTAGAAACAACTAAAAAGTTATTTTTATTTACCTTAAACATAATTACTCTTGCGCCACCACCAAGTAATGATGAACCAATAATATCAATAGATCTATTTTTATTAATCTTTGATTTAAAAAAATCTTTCTTTTTATTAATAAAAAAAGCTAAGAATAAAAGTGTACCTAGAAAAGTGATAATAATAATTAATGTATAAAAATCAAAAGTTTCTTGCATTTGCATCTCCTAAATAGATGAGATGCAAAAGTCTTGCCAAATAAAAATTAGCTTAAAACAGAGAGTTTTTGATTAAAATTGGAAAATAAGGTCAAAGATTTGACTTATAAATTTTGTACTCTTTCTTTAGGATCTACAACTTCTGTAAACCTAATACCAAAGCGTTCTCCAATCATTACTACCTCGCCTTTAGCTATAATAGTACCGTTAGCCAAAATATCTAAAGGGTCTCCTGCTAGTCTCTCCAACTCAATAACTGATCCCTCATTAATTCTCAGTAATTCTCTTAATTTTATCTCAGCCCCTCCAACTTCAACTGTAAGCTTTACATCAATGTTTTCTAAAACTTTTAAGTTCTCTAAGCCAGTTCTCTTATTCTCTTCTACATTATCTGAATTTACTTCTTCAGATTTATTAGCCTCTTCAACCTTATTTTCTGTTTCTACTGCCTCTTTATTTTTTTCCTCTGCCATAGTATCCTCTCTTTAAATTAAATTCTTTTTTTTATGTTAACTGCTGCACTTCCTTTATATTCTCCTAAATCGCCATTAAACATCTTAATGTCTTCCACATAAACATCAATTTTATCAGAAATAGGAATTTGAATAGTATCCCCTGCTTTAACTCTTAAGAGTTTAGCCATATTAACCATTGGTTGACTTAGTGTAGCTTTTAAATCTAATGGTATTTCTAAAATAGCACTTTCTAATTTATCCTTCCAAGAAATATCATCTTCTATTATATCAGATTGAACTCTAGACCTTAATAGTGACGCTATCGGCTTCAAAGTTTGTAAAGGATAAATAACATCAAAGTTAGCAGCATCAACTCCTGGCAATTGAACTACAAAGGAGCAAATAATAACTAAATCGCTAGCATCTACAAAATTAGTAAACTGTGGATTCATTTCTCTACCTAATTTCGTGAAATTTATAGGTGTTAAGTCTTTCCAACTTAATTTAAGCTGTTTAATAAGATCACTGTTTACCATTTCTATTATTCTTTCTTCAGTAGCAGTAAACTCTTGTCTTGTAGTTTTTAAAACCTCAATATTTCCGCCATAGTAAGCATTAGTTAGAATACTTATAAAAGCAGGAGAAAAAACTACTAATAATGATCCTCTTAATTCTTCAATTCTATATGTAGATAGACTCATAAAACTATCTAATGAAGATGAATATTCATCAAATGTTTTTACTTCAGGAGGAAATGAACTTATTCTTGGTTGAACTCTCAACATGGGCTGAAATACTGATCGAGCAAACCTTGCAAAACGATCATTTATTAATCTTAAAGCATAATAATCACCCATCAGCGATAAATCATCTGTACCAAAACTAAAAGGCGCAACCTCTAAATCTTTTCCTACTCCAATATCACCACTGACATCTCCTGTGGAAAGACCTTCCATTAATGCATTTACTTCATCCGTAGTTAATTTTCTTGAATCAGCCATAACTTTTCTTTATTGCAAAACAAACGATGTAAAATGAATTCCTTCAACTCCACCAAAACCTTCTTTATCTTCTAAAAAAACATTAAGAGCATCTTTTATTGAGTCTGCAAGTGCTTGCTTTCCATCTCTTCCCGCAACATCATCTTGAGAATACTCACTCATTACCCCTAATATTATACCTCTTAAAGCTAATTGATGACTTTCTACATTTACCATTACCTCTTCATCATACTGCGTTGATACACCAACAGTAATTTGTAAAAACTGTTTAGAGCCTCTTAGGTTGGTAGTAAAATTTCCAGGAAATTCGTAATAAGTTGTTAGAAATTTTTCTTCTACATTCACTTTTTTAACTTTTTTCTTAGGAACACACTCTTCTTCTCCATCAGCATTTTCAGTACACTCCATTTCAACTTCACTTTCCTCATCAGAGCTTTCTTCCTCTTCTTCCTTTTTATTTTCAACGGGAGGTTTATTTCCATCTAATATTTCAGAAACTTCTGCAGATGGATCTGGTTCAGAGCCTCCACCAAAAATCAACGCCCCTATACCTAAACCTATTCCTAACAGCACTAGACCTGCAGCCGCAAAAATAGCTATTTTAACTATTCCACCTTTTTTTTCATTTTCATCTTTGTTATCAGCCATTCGTAAACTCCATTTTATAATTAAGCCTTAGCATAAACTAATTTATCAGACACAAAACTATCATCGTCATTATTATTATCTTTTGTATTTACAGAGATATTTTCATTTTTATGCACTTTACTATCTTTTGAATCTTTATTAGACCCTTTGTTATTATTGCCATTAAAATTAAAATTATTTAAATTCATTCCATTATTTTGTAACATTTTTTGTAAATTACTATTATTTTCAGTCAAACTTTGTATGGAATTTACATTGTCTGAGTCTATATTTATATCAACATTATGACCAGTAATTTCTATAGTTACATGAATTTTACCAAGATTTTCAGGACGAAGTTGTATTTCAAATTTATTATTATTCATCTTTAAATTATTTTCTAATATTTGAGAAAACCTTTGCTTGATATCATTGCTACGTATATCTAATATATTTTTAAGTCTATCAAAATTATCAAAAGAGTTCTCTTTTATATTATTAATGTTTTTTTCTGCGCTATGTTTTATGTTGCCTTCACTTAAATTATTTAGTTCTTTAGTATTGATTTCAAAGTTTTTATCACTTTTCTGATCTTTTAATATATTATTTTTATCATGAAGATTAATATTATTTTTTGATATAATATTAGAACTTTCTTGATGGTTTTTTCTATCATAGTTTTTAAAATTTTCTAATTGAGACTTTTTTAAAATAATATTTTTTTTACTATATTTTTTTGAAGTATAGTTAAAGTAATTTTGGAAAAGACTTCTTATTTTAGATTTTTTCCTGGTATTTAAAATTATTTGAGAATCTAAATTTATTTTACTTTTTTTTAAATTTTCAAAATTAGATAGAGGTTTATTAAATTCATTATTATCTAAACCATCAATAATAATTTTCTGATTAGAGGCTTTTTTAATATTCTTATTCAATACTTGCCCTTCATCTTTATGAGAGTGAATACTTAAAGAGCCATCTTTTGTAATATTCAATAGACTATTTTGGCCTTTTTTATTTTTATTAGAAGTATTACCTAAATTACTATCTCTATGATTTTCAGGATTTTTTATATTAATATCTGCTAATAAAAGTTCAGTGCTTTCAATATTAGATTTTGCTTTGGATTTTTTACTTTTTTGTTTTTCTGGTGCCAAAAAACCCTCATTCAACTCCTGATCACTTAATATATTATTAAATTCATTTTTACTGCTATCAGTCTGATTAATTACAATAGACTTTTCCTCACCTAATAAACTTTTATCATTAGTATTTATTTCATTATTTTTTTTTACAATAATGTCTTTTAAAAAATTAAAATTTAATAAATTTTCCATAGCTTTCCTAAATAATTTTTAATACTGCAATAATAATGCCATTAAATCTTTCTAAATGTAGGAGTATCCCTTAATAATTTTTCTTCTTTAACCCTTAATTCCTCTAAAAATGAAAATTTTAATTTTTCTTCTATAAGTTTCTTTTGAGAAATTATTTGTCCTAGTTTATTTTTAGATCTTAATAACTCTTTTTTTAAAAAAAGTACTCTATTTCCACATACATCTATTTGCTCCAATATTTTTCTATCAAATTCATACTTATACATAATATTCATAGGACTATTGTATTTTTTTTCAGTGAATGAATTCTTTTTTATTATCTCAAGTTTCTTTTTCAGGCTATCTGATTTTTTTATTTCACTATTTAAAGTATTTATCTCTATAGTTAGTTTATTTAATTTTTTTTGCTTAAGAAGTTTTAAGTTTTTTAGTCTTTTAGATTTAATCATCTTCTATTCTTTTAAAGTAATTAATGACTTTAAATCTTTAATAGAGTCATCATAATTTGATTTATAATTTTGATCTTGTTTAATAAAATCTACTAATTTAGGCCAAATCTCGTGAGCTTCATCTATGGCAGCATCTTGACCTTTAGTATATCCTCCCATTAAAACTAAATCCCTACTTTCTTGATAAACCGACACTAACTTTTTAAAATGTTTTGCAAGGTTCTTTTGTTCCTCACTTACTATATCATCCATAATTCTACTAATAGAATTTTTAATATCTATAGCAGGATAAATACCTAATTGTGATTGTTCTCTAGATAAAATTATATGCCCGTCAAGTATAGCTCTAGCTGAATCTACGACTGGATCATTATGGTCATCAGAGTCTGCTAATACAGTGTAAAAAGCAGTAATAGATCCTTCGTTTTTAACTCCATTTCCTGTTCTTTCAATAAGAGATGGTATCATAGAAATAACTGATGGTGGATAACCTTTTGATGTAGGCTGTTCACCCAAAGCTAGTCCTATTTCTCTTTTTGCATGAGCTACTCTGGTGAGTGAGTCCATAATTAAAAGAACATTTTTTCCTTTAGATCGAAAGTACTCTGCTATTGCAGTACATCTATTTGCTCCCTTCATTCTTAAAAGTGGTGATCGGTCTGCTGGTACTGCTATTATTATAATTTTATTATGTTCATCATATTTTTTTAAAGTCTCAACCATTGTTTTAACTTCTCTAGCTCTCTCTCCTATTAGACCTACTACTACTACATCTGCCTCTGCATATTTACTCATCATTTGAAGTAAGATAGATTTTCCTACGCCACTTCCCGCAATAATTCCAATTCTTTGTCCCATCCCTATTGTCACTAAGGAGTTTATACTTCTAACTCCTACATCAAAAGGTTCCTCTACTTTATTTCTTTGTAAAGGATTAATAGTTTTACCATAAAGAGGCCATTGCTCATTTGTAATCAAGCTTTTTTTATTATCTAATGGGTTCCCCATAGCATCTAAAACTCTTCCTAATAATTCTTTACCTACAGGTACATTAACTCCATCACTTATTAACCTTACTTTAGAGCCTATTCTAACATTGCTGTCTGACTGATGCATTGCTATTAAGTTTTTTTCATTTCTAAAACCTATAACCTCAGCACTAATACTTTGTGTTTTGGGAATTTCTATATCACATATACTACCAACAGTAGCTGGGAAAGGATCAGTTTCTATTATATTGCCCTCAAAACTTCTAACTAACCCTGAAATTTCTAAATCTATCTTTTTATTATTTAAAGTATTATCTTTTAAAAGTTGTTTTACTATATTCATGTTATTGTTTTTCTAATTGTGATCCCATTGACTTTTAGTTCAATTTCTCCATGATTTAATTCCTTGTCTGGCTTAATACTAAGCTTTTCGATCTCATTTTTAATATTTTTATTGCTTTCAATAACCTTATAATCTCTTTCATTAATATAGATAGCTATATTTCCTTCTATATTTTCTAGTTGTAATAAAAGATCTTTAATTTGTTTAGTAAATTCTTTTGGTAATTCTTCTATAATTTTTCCCGTTAAATTATTAACAAGCTCTATTACTTTTTCTTCTATATTTTTTTCAAAACTTCTAAGATCTAATTCCTCAACCTTAGAAATGCTATCAATCACTTTTTTTAATTGTGCTATAGCGGCATCAGATCCCTCTTTAACTTCATTTAGAGCATCTGTTTTTCCTTTTTCATAAGCTACTTTTTTTTCTTCCTCTAAAAGTTTAAGGTGCTCTTCCTCATAAATACTTTTTTTATCTTCTGTTTTGATATTTTCATTATTTATACTTGCGTTTGGCTCTTTATTTATTTCTTCATTAGTATCTTTATTTTCTATTAGCTCATTGTTTTTATTATTATCTTTTTCTTCTTCTATGTTTTCCTTTTCTTCCTCAACAATCTTAGGTTGATTTAAATTACTTTTTTTATCTTCCTCAATAATTTTTTCTTTATTTTTTTGATTAATTTGCTTTGCAATATCATGTAAGGTAATTTTTTTGAAACTTTCATTCTCATTCTTTTTTACCTTTAATTCTGCTTCATTAAATTTTTTATTATTACTAGCCTTTATCAAACTTGATAACTCTTCATCTGATAAAGGCTTTTTAGATACTTTTTCTGTTTCCTCAGTTTGTAATAATGATTTCTCTTGTTCAATCATACTATATATCAACTCTCTTCTTCAGATTTGCTGTTTTGCTTCATCATATTTCTAAAAACACTTGATACTCTGCCTGCCTCATCTCCAACAATCATTCTAATTATAGCTACTTTATCATCATATGTATTAGCAGTATCAAGCATATCAGCAGATATAGCAGATTTTTTAGGTTTAAGTTTTGCCTTAATATCTTCTAATGATTCTCCTTCTGCAACCTCTATTTTTTCTTCTGCTTCTTCTTCTTCATCCTCAGCAATAGCTACTCCTGGTCCACCAGCAACAGCAGCGGCAGGAACTAAAATTCTGCTTAACAATGGTCTTAAAGCACCAAATGTAACTATAGCTAAAACTAATATGGTAAACAATTTTCCTAGTAACTCTCTAATTGCTGAGTTTTCGTACCACGGTACTTCAACTACTTGCATATCTTCAACAAATTCACCTGATGAAATAGTAATTGAGTCTCCTCTATTTTCTCTAAAACCAATAGCATCTCTTACTAAAGCCTCGAGATTTGCCTTTTCTTCATCACTAATTTTTTGTAACACCTGCTCTCCTAATTCATTAATAACTAGTTTATCTCTTATTAATATAGCTGCCACAATTCTTTTAATACTTCCAGTTGGATTGGTAGTTGTACTTACCCTTTTACTAACTTCATAGTTCTTTATGCTACTAGAACTCTGTGATTTAATATTTGGCTGTGCCTGAGTAGGAACTGGATTTTCAGTCGCTAACTCTGCAGCTAAAGGAGGAGTATTTGCAACTGCACCAGGTATTCCTTGAGCTTGAGGTTCACTAGTAATATCCTGTGTAGCCTGTTCACTTCTAAGTGCCGATGCTTCTGGATCTACAACCTCTTCTGTAATATTTTGTGTTGTAAAATCAACGTCTACATTAACCTGAGCTGTAATATTTCCTGGACCAAGTATTGGTGTCAATAGAGATAAGACTCTTTGTCTATAAACTTGTTCAAGTTTCATAGTGTATTCTAGTTGTCTATTAGACATTGCAGAATTTATATCATCTGATGGCTTCGATAATAAATTGCCATGTTGATCAACAACAGTAACATTCTCTGAAGGTAAATTTGGTACAGAAGAAGACACTAAATGGACTATTGCCCTTATTTGATTTTCCCCTAAGCTTCTTCCTGCTCCAAGTTTTATAAAAACTGATGCAGTAGGTTTTCCTCTTTCTCTTACAAACACAGATTTATCCGGGATAGCTAGATGAACTCTAGCACCTAAAATACCAGATATTTCGTTTATAGATCTTGCTAACTCATTTTCTAGTCCATTTCTAATTTTTACAGCCTCAACTGACCTACTTGTTCCCATAGGCATGTTATCTAAAGAGTCATAACCATTAGGTAAAGACTCAGGAAGCCCTTCTGCTGCCAATAACATTTTAGACTGATAATAATCTGTACTGGGAACTAAAACTTCTCCTGTCGCTGAGTCTAAAGAAACATTAATACCATTTTGTCTTAGTGACTCAACTACTTTTGATTTATCTGCTTCAGATAATGAAGAGAACAATGTAGTTTTTGAAGGCTCTCTAAAGGAAATAAATAAAATTATTCCTACGAAGGTTACAATTAATGCTAATGCCGTTGGTAATGCCCTTTTAGCAGCTGGTTCATTTAATATCCTTCTAATATCAGTAATAGCACTAGAAGTTTTTGTAATTAAATTACTTTTACCCTCATTTATATTTGAAACTGTAGTATCGGCCATATTAATTCCTTTCCTTCAAAGTTTATACCGGCATGTTCATAATATCTTTATAAGCACTCAAAACTTTATTTCTAACATTAAGAGTTAGTTGAAATGCTAATTTTGAAATCTGTTGATTAACTATTACTTTAGTTAAATCTTGTTCTTTACCTAATTCATAGTTTTTTGTAACTTCTGCTGCTTCACTTTGAGCCTTTGCAACATTATTTAAAGCATTACTTACATCATTTATAAAATTTCCACTAAGAGATTTTGAATCTTTAATAATATCTTGTTGGTTATTTATTATTTCTTTTTGTATAGATTTAGTTTGTTCTATGTTTTCTTTGACACTTTTTGAAACTAAATTTAATCCAGTAGATGATATTTTATTCATTTTATTCTCCTAATTTCCCATTGCCACTATCTTATCTTCCAGCTTCTGATAATTATTATTTTCAGAATTTGTGTTATCATCAACTAATATATGATCATCATTGATATCTTGATTGTTAGATAAAACGAGAGCTCTTAAAATTACATTTTCGAGCTCCCTTACATTTCCTGACCAACAATGTTTTTTTAAAGTTTCTTGAGCTGATTGATCTAAATAAGGAAACTCTTTTTTATTTTCACAATGTTTTTTAATCATAGCTACAGTTATAGGAATAATGTCCTCTTCTCTTTTTGATAAATCTACGGTCCTAATAGGAAAAACATTTAGTCTGTAATATAAATCTTGACGGAATTTATTATTTTTTACTTCTTCTACCATATCTCTATTTGTGGTTGCAACTATTCTTACGTTTATTTCTATATCTCTTGTACCTCCTACAGGAGTAACTTTTCTTTCCTGGAGAACTCTTAATAGCTTTGCCTGTAAACTTAAAGGCATTTCAGAAATCTCATCAAGTAAAAGTGTGCCTGAGTCAGCAGCTCTAAATATGCCTTTATTTGCATTAGATGCTCCAGTGAAAGAACCTTTTTCATGACCAAATAAAATAGCCTCTAACATATTTTCAGGTATAGCTGCGCAATTAACTGCTACAAAAGGTTTTTCAGCTCTTGATGAATTATCATGAATATAATTTGCAACTACCTCTTTTCCAGTTCCCGTTGGCCCATTAATAAATACTGTAACGTCAGTACCAGCAACTTTCTTTGCCAAATTTTTTAAACTAAGTGACTCTTTACTTCCTGTTAAAAACTTTTGATTCTCTACACAAAAAGATAAAAAAACCTCCATTCCATAAATATCATTTGCTAAGTATTTTATTTTAATTAAAGCATCTCCTAGCTCTTTTTTGATACTGAACTCTTTAGATTGGTTATCTATTAAAATGACTTTTTTTATTTTAAGGCTTCTAGCTATATTTATAATTTCATTATCACTTGATACTTTTTTTTCTGAAACTACTAAAGTGCTTGTTTGTAAATTTTTTAAATCCTCAAAGCTTTTTATTATTGATACAGTAGTATCTCGCTCCTCTAATCTTGCTTTAATATAATCCAGACCTTTAATTTCCTCGTCTAAAATACTAATGTGTGTCATATTTTCCTCCAAATATAACTATAGACGCAAGAACGTTGCCAAATTTTAAATTAAATATATTTTTTTTTTTTGAAGCTCTTAATAGGGAATGAAACTGATATTTAAAAAAAATAATGAAATTTATTTAGATAAGTGTCATAATATTGTCAGAATTAATTTGAGTTTTTCAAACTTTTGACAAATTATGGATATTGACAAGCTAATAGTTGGAAAAAGTAAAAGTGTTTTAGAATTAAAACTACTTATTAATAAAGTGGCCTCTTCAGAAAGTACTGTTTTAGTTTTAGGCGAAACAGGAACTGGAAAAGAATTAGTAGCAGAGGCAATTCATAAAACTTCTAAAAGAAAAGGTCTATTTATTCCAGTAAACTGCGCCGCTATACCTAGTGAACTATTAGAAAGTGAACTTTTTGGGCATGAAAAAGGAGCATTTACTGGAGCTGATAAAGCTAGAGCAGGTAGGTTTGAAATGTCTTCTAATGGTACCTTATTTTTAGATGAGATAGGTGACATACCCTTATCGCTTCAAGCAAAGTTACTGAGAGCACTTGAAAGCAAAAAAATACAAAAAGTAGGTGGTGGAAAAGAAATTCCATTAAATTTAAGGATGGTATGTGCTACACATCAAAATCTAGAAAAAAAAGTAAATGAAGGCTCATTTAGAGCAGATTTATTTTATAGAATTAATGTATTTCCTATAAATGTTCCTACTTTAGCAGAAAGAGTAGAAGATATTCCCCTACTACTAGAGCACTTATTAAACTCATTAAATAATAAAAATGATTTGCCAAAATTCTCTGATGAAGCTCTTGCAGCACTAAAAAGACACTTATGGCCAGGCAATATAAGAGAGTTAAAAAATGTAATTGAAAGGGCACATATTTTATTTTCTGGAGAAGAAGTAACAAAAAATAATGTATTTGAAAATTTACTGAGACTTAAGGTGCCCACCTCAGAGGAAGAGCAAAATGCTTTATGGGATGCTACTCAAAATTTAGATATAGAAAGTGGAGAAAATAACGACCAAAAAAGCACGTCACCTCTTCCACACCCTAAACATTATGCAGATTGGTTTGATTTTTTTGATGATATTGATCTTAGAGTTTATTTACGTGATGTAGAAATAGTACTTATAGAGTCGGCTCTTAAAAGATCTGAGGGGACTGTATCAAAAGCCTCAGAGCTTTTAAAAATTAATAGAACTACTCTAATTGAGAAGATGAAAAAGTTACAAATTCATAATTAAATTAGTTTAAGATGAATTTAAATCTTTTACGCCTTTCTGTCTAATTTTAATCTATCTTTAAATGCTCTAAAGTTACTGGATAAGTGCCATGTTTATTCAGTTCTTCCCAACGTCTATTCATAATACTTCTTAAAAAGAAGTAAAAGCTTGATTGTAAAAACTTTGACTTTTCTACTTGTGTTTCATTAACTATTTTTTTTTCAAAGTCTAATAAACCGTCAATAAGTGGTTTAATGAGTTTAAGGTCTTTTTTAAATTTATTCTTATCTTCATTCACATAATTAAACTTTAATCTAAAGGGATGAAATAATGTATTTAAAACTAATTTATCTCTTTCACTAAAAACTTTTCCCAATTTACTTTTATTAATTATACCAAAGGCTGGCTGTTCTGCACTACTCTTATCTCCAAACCATTTTTTTCCTTGAGCTGTCATATTATATAAACTTTCCTCTTCTTTTACACTCAACCATTTACATAGTTCGGGGATAGCTTTTCTTGGCTTTTCTTTTAAGTCTTCAAGTCGTAAACCTACAGCATCTTTATTACTAAAAAGAGGATCACTGATATCTAATAACATTGAGCTAAGCTTAGCAACTAACAAACCATAATCATTATCTTCAAACTCATCAAGTATCCAGGACTCACAGCTAGTTACGGGATCACGTACCATCACTAACCATTTAGAATTAGGAGCTTGATGAATAAAATTAAACTTTGCGTAATCAATAGCATAATGCAAATGATAAAAAATCGTATTTTTATTTGAATTATTAAGTATTTTATCAAAAATGATATGGACAAGTTTAAAAAACGTAAATTGATCTATTTGACTATAATTTGATAATAAGATGCTTAGTTCTTTTTTAAATAATTTTTTATCTAAACATAGATACTCATTTTTATTTATTCCTACTGCTGTCATACCTTCTTTTACACCAAAATATTCTTTGTTTGCATATGCTGTATCTAAGCAAGGTTTTGAAACTCTTGCGTCAAAAAGTACTTCGTAAATATTAATAAAGTTATCAATTACACTATCCCAACCATCTCTTGTTAAATCATCCCATATTTCTTTTGAAAAATATTGAGATAGATAATAACTTGGTAGAGTTGATATTTGTGAATGGTTATCAATAAGGCTATGTAATAATCCCGTTCCACTTCTTCCATAATGTAATAAAGAAACTATTTGTTGAGGAAGCAAAATCTCTTCTTTTTTCGCATTTTCTATATAGTGAGGATTAGTAATTACTTTTTTTTCTTCAAGACTAATTTTAGTTAGTGCTTCTTTAAAAAAATAATCTGCTTCTTTTTTTCCCAAAGATAATTTATATTCAACAATAGCAATATTAGTTTTAATAAAATCAGAGCTTGTATTATTAAAGTAATCTAGTACTGAACCTTTATCATTACATTTTATGTGTTTATATACAGTTGCGGCAGTATATAAATTTTTCCAATACAGTACATTATTTGGTTCAAGCTCAATTGCTTTTATTAAATTATTTTTTGCTGTTTCGTGTTTTCCTAATGCTAGTTGAGTTGATCCAAGAAGAAAGTGAGCATTTGAATATTTTGGATTCAGGTCTAAAGCCTTCTGAAAGGAAATAATGGCATCATCAAATTTTTTTAATTTATACAAAACATATCCTAAATTAAAATGGACTATGCTATCATATGGTACCTTTTCTATACAATATTCCAGAATAGCCCTAGAGTCCTCAAGTAATTCTAAATCTACTAATGTACTAGCTAAGTTGATATAAGCAGCCATGTAATCAGGGTTTATATTTACTGCTTCTAAATAATGGTCTTTTGCTAATTCAAACAACCCTTGTTTTTTAACTATATTAGCTTTATTATAATGAGCTTCTGAGTAATTAGGTTTTAATGCTAATGCTTTATTAATAGATTGTAATGCTTCTTCAATATTATTTTGATCAAAAAAAATTAGTCCTAGATGCATGTGTGTTTCAGCATCCATTGGATCTAACTCTATAGCTCTCCTGGAACAAGATAATGCTTCCATTTTTTGTCCTGCAGCATTATAGACTAAACTTAAAATTTTATAAGCAAATGGATCACTAGGATATTTTTCAATGAGAGATTTGGCTTTCTTATTAGCCTTATAATATTTTCGTTTTTCAAAACTATCAAGCAATTTGATTTTTTCATTTTCTGAGGCTTTTAATATATTTGTATTAGACTTAGGATGCAAAGAACCTAAAGTTTTTTCAGTATTATTTATTTGTATTTGGTTAATTTGCTTTTGTAGCATTTCTAACCTATCTTCAGAAAGTCCTGCATTTTTTCCTTTAAAAATTAATTGAGAAGCAACGTCATCAATTTTGTTTATTAAACTATTTATATTTTTATCCATAACAATAATAAGCAATATAAATGCCAATATTAAAATAAAGTTATTTATAGTATTTAGAGAAATTTTTATTTTAATTTATTAAAATAGTATTAATATTTATAAGAAAAAATAAAGATGGAAAAAAAACAAAACTTTAAAACTAATAACCCATCTCAGCAACAACTCAATAGCCTATTAGAGCATTATCAGAACGCGCGATTTAATGACGCAGAAAAGCTCGCTATACACATCACTCAAACTTTTCCTAAGCATCAATTTGCTTGGCAAGTTTTAGGCGCCGTATTAGGAGCAACAGACAGAAAGTCTGAAGCCGTAGATGCTAATCAGACAGCAGTTGCATTATCTCCTCAAGACGCTACTGCCCATTACAATTTAGGTAACACGCTCAAAGAACTAGGAAGATTAGATGAAGCTCTAAAAAGCTATAACCAAGCGATAGCGTTGAAGCCTGACTTTGCCTTAGCCTACGCCAACTTGGGCGCCACGCAGCAAGAATTGGGAAGATTAGACGACGCTCTAAAAAGCTATAACCAAGCAATAGCATTGAAGCCCGACTTTGCCTTAGCCCACAGCAACTTGGGTGCCACACAGCAAGA
>CABZPW010000014.1 GCA_902527765.1 Rhodospirillaceae bacterium | reverse complement strand
AAAATTTTAAAGTTCTTTAATACATTTCTAATTGGTATATATTCACCGAAAGGAACTAATTTAATTTTGTCATGATAACCTACTGTATTACTAATATTATCTATTAAAAATAAAGAGTTATAAATTTTGCTATTTTTTATTGTTTTTTCTTTTCTAATGCCGCCTAATATAATGTTATCAATATTTTTAAAACTGTTTTTTGATAATAAATTTGTATTTTTCTCATCCATAATATCAAATAATACTGCTGTTTCTGGCCATACTACTAAATCAATATTTTTTTCATGCTGATGCCTACTTAGATTTATAAGTGCATTTAAATTAGTGAGAGTTTTCGTTTTATCCCATTTGTCAATTTGTTTAATATTAGGCTGTACAAGTCTGATATGGAAACTTTCTACAACATTAATAATTTTTCTAGGTATAAAGTTACTTAAAAACAAAATTAATATAAAAGGAAAAACAAAATATATGGAAAGCCTGATATTTTTATATAATAAATAAATTCCTACGACTAGAGAATATGTTACTAAAGAGTATCCCCATACACCTAGATATGAAAATGGTGCCAGAGTTAATGATTTTGAAGACCAAATTACAGAAATTGGTGTCCATGGGAATCCCCACAGAATATTTCCCTTTACCCAATCAAAGATAGAAAAGGAGATTATAATCATAATGCTATTGAATAATATGTTATCTTTAAGACTCCAGCGTTTTATTAAATAATAATTTAAAGCTGAGAAAAGTGATAAAAAAGCGCATAGTATTAAAACAGCTAATAGCCCTAAAAAATAACCACCCATATTTGCTATTTTAAAAGATATGGAAATCCAATATAAACTTGATATATAAAATCCTAAGCCGTAAAAAAAACCAATATAAAAAGCCTTTTTATTATTATCTATTTTTTCTAATAAAAAAATACTTATGGATAATGATAAAATAGCAAATATAAAAATATTGTACGGAGCTAACCCTAAGCTCCCTAAACATCCTAATAAAAAACTAATGAGAAAATAATATTTAAGAATAAATATCTTTAGCTCCTCAACTTTCTCCTCTTGAGACTAACACTTTATGGATTTTTCTATGGTCAGCTTCTAATATTTTAAAATTTATACCTAGTTTAGGTTCTGGAATATTATCATTAACTTCTGGTATTTTTCCACTTATGTTTGATATAAGACCTCCAACAGTTTCTGTATCTTCATCTAATTCAATATTGGAAAAGTCGATCCCTAATGCTCTTTCTAAATCTATTATATTAGTTCTAGCATCAACTAATAAACCTCCATTATCTAAAGTTGTTATCAAAGGTTTTTCTTTTGAGTCATGCTCATCTTCTATTTCTCCTACTATTTCTTCTACTAAATCTTCTATTGTCACTATTCCATCAGTACCACCTTGTTCATCAACTATAATTGCTAAATGAGTTCTAGTAGCTCTCATTTGTTCTAATAAGTCATTAACTAACATTGCTGGTGATGAAAATAAGACATTTCTTGTTACTTTTTCTATTGAAAATTTAGTGTTTTTATGCCAGTACGGTAAAAGATCTTTAACATGCAGCATACCTACAATATTATCTAATTGATCCTTATATACTGGAAGTCTGCTATGAGCTGCTTCTATAAAAAGTTTTAACGTTGCTTCAAAGTTGCTATCTATATTTATAGAAACTATATCTGCTCTAGGGACCATAATATCTCTAATTTGTATATTTCCTAGTTTTAGCAAGTTTCCTAACATATGAGTTTGATCATTTGTTAACTCTGAGCTATTCTTTAAATTATCAACTAATTCAGATGCGGCTTTTTTGGGGAAAAAAATATTTTTTAAGAATTCAATCAAATTAGATGCTTTATATTATATAGGGGTTTTTAATATTTAAATTTTTAAGGAGCCTTTTTTCTTCATTTTGCATTAATCTTGTGTCTTCTTCTTTGTCATGAGTATAACCTTTCAAATGTAATATTCCGTGTATTAGGATGTGAGATAAGTGGTCTTGAAAATCAATTCTTCTACTTTTCACTTCCTTTAATAGAGTGTCATAAGATATTATAATATCACCTAAATATATCATATTATTTTCAAAAGAAAGAAGGTTATCATTATTTAAAAAGCTTAGAATATTCGTTGGTTTATTAATTCCTTTCCATTTTAAATTAAAAACTTTTATGTCTTTATCATTAGATAACCTAATTGTTAATCCATTTCTTTGAGTTTTTGTAGCTCTAATTACTTTTCTAATAGTACTAATTTCAGCAACTCTCCATTTTGCCTCTTTTTGAAATATATAAATATTAGAATTAAAATAGTGGTTTTTCATTTATTTTGTTTTCTTTCATTATAACCTTTTACAATTTTAGTGACCAAAGGATGTCTTACCACATCTTTTTCGCTAAAGCGAATATGCTCTATTTCTTTAAGCTTTTTTGTTACATTAATGGCATCTAATAATCCTGATTTTTTTTGTTCAGGCAAATCTACTTGAGACAAATCGCCGGTTACAACCATTTGCGAATCTTTACCTAATCTAGTTAAAAACATTTTCATTTGCATAGGTGAAGTATTTTGTGCTTCATCTAAAATAATATAAGAATTAGCTAAAGTTCTTCCTCTCATGAAAGCTAAAGGTGCTATCTCTATTTTTCCTCTATCAATTAATTTTGAAATTTTATCTGAATATAAACAATCTTCAAGAGCATCGTATAATGGTCTAAGATAGGGATCTATTTTTTCTTTTAAGTCTCCTGGTAAAAAACCTAATTGTTCACCTGCTTCTACTGCAGGCCTAGATAGAATAATTTTATCTACTGCACCCAAAGTTATTTTTTCTACTGCATCGGCAACTGCTATATAGGTTTTTCCAGTACCAGCTGGTCCTATACCAAAAGTTAAAATTTTATTTTTAAGAGCACTAATATATTTTTCTTGTTGTATTGATCTAGGCATTATTTTTTTTTTTGGAGTCTTTATAAATAAACTTTTATTTCTAATTTCTTTAATATTTTCAGATAACCTTATTGCTGCTTCTACCTCATCATTATCAATTATTCTTTTATCTTTTACCGACTCAATAAGGCTTTCTATAATGTTTTTGGCCTTATCTGCATTTTTCCCTGTAATACATAATATGTTTCCCCTTGCATTAATTCTTAAGTCCAATAGTTTTTCAATATGCTTTATATTTCTATCACCTTCTCCAAAAATTAAGGCTGCTATTTTATTATCATTCACATCGAAAATAACTTGTTTTTGTTTTGCTATTACTATAAGACTTCTCCTAGTAAGCTATTGTTGCTAGCCTTTATAATTTTTACATTTTCAACACTTTTAGCTTCTTTAGAAAGTTCAAAATTTACAACTTGCATCCATTTTGTGGTACCTCTGTACTGATTTATTTTTTTTCCTTTGCCTTTAACTAAAACCTCTACTTTTCTAGAAATGAAATTAGTATTAAATTTTTTTTGTTGAGAGTTCAATAATTCTTGTAATTCCTGAAGTCTATCATTTTTTTCTTCATTACTTATGTTATTTGAATTATTTCTAGCAGATTTTGTTCCTACTCTACTACTATACTTAAAAGAATAAGCTTGAGCAAAATTTACTTCTTTAACTAAGTCTAAAGTATCTTGAAAATCTCTCCTAGTTTCACCTGGATAGCCTACTATAAAGTCGGATGATAAAGCTATGTCTGTACACTTATTTTTTAATCTATCAATAATTTGTAAATATGATGTTTTTGTATATTTTCTGTTCATAAGTTTTAAAATTTTATCTGAGCCTGATTGTACAGGTAGATGTAAGTAAGGATTTAATTTCTTACTATATCCATGTAATTCAATTAATTCTTCATGCATATCTATAGGATGAGAAGTGGTATAACTTATTCTTTTTAAATCTTTTATTTTTTCTAAAGAAGTTATTAATTTTGCTAGATTTATTTCATTATTGTACTTGTCAACCCCATGGTATGCATTTACGTTTTGCCCTAATAGAATCACTTCCTTACATCCATTTTTCACTAAATGATTTACTTCATCAAAAATATGATAAGACTTTCTTGAAGCCTCTGCTCCTCTAGTAAAAGGTACTACACAAAAACTACAAAATTTATCGCAACCTTCTTGAATAGTAACAAATGCTGATTTACTAAAGGTAAGGCGTTTTTTCTTAAGAGATTTAAATTTGTCTTGGCTATCAAAGTCTAATTCCAACACTCTTTTATTCTTAATTTCTTTTATTACCTTATTAAATTTATGATACATTTGAGGTCCTATAACAGCGTCAATAATAGGTTGTCTACTAATCATTGCTTTTCCCTCAGCCTGAGCAACACAACCAGTAATAATTAATTTAGTATCAATATTGTTCTTCTTAATTTCTTTAATTTTACCTAATTCAGAATAAATCTTTTCAGCAGCCTTTTCTCTTATATGACAGGTATTAAAAACTATAACGTCTGCAGTTTCAGGAGACTGTACTTGCTCGTGAGTTCCCCTTACGCTTTCTAATAAACGATCACTGTCATAACTATTCATTTGACAGCCAAAAGTTTTAATATAAATAGATTTTTTCAATATATGATTCTTATAGTATTAGTTATATATTTTTTAAAGCTGTAATAATTCCTTCTTTAACTTGCTGGATAGACAACATAGATATAGTCTTTCTATCTTTTCCCTCTAATTGCATTACAGGATGCAAAACAACTGTAGCCTGTATACTGCTAAGTTTAAGAATATTAAGCAAATGGGTTACTATATTCATATCTCCATACCATGATATTTGTGGTCTAGTTCTATTGTCTATAGGCATATCATTTACATGTGTATAACAAAGCGAAAAATTTTGCAATCTTAATGTATTGTTGCCTTCAAATAAGTTAAATAGACTACTTTTAAAATTTAAAATTTTTTTCCCTGAGTTTGTTGTTCCTTCAGGAAACAATACAACCGCACTACTAGAATTTAAATCTTTATTTATATTTTTTATATTCTCTAAAGTTTTAAAATTCTTTCTTTTTATAAAAATTGTATTCTGCATTTTTGCCAAAAAACCAAATAAAAACCAAGATTTTATTTCTTGCTTTGCAATAAAACAAATAGGCATAATTGAGCCTAAAATTATTATATCAATATAGGAAGTATGATTTCCTGCTAAAATTAAAGGTCTACTAGAGGTTTTTTCTCCTATTAATTTTACTTTAACACCTAGTATTTTTAATAAAGCTTTATGGAAAATTATTGGAATGTATATTCTTTGTTTAAATTTAATTTTAACTAAAATATACTGAATTGGTCCCAATGATAAAATTATTAAAAAAATTAAAAAAACTTTTATAGGTAAAAACAAACAATTATCTCAGGATTACTTTCTATCAAAATGGTGCATATATCTTGCAGCAACTTTTTTAGTAGGCAAAACGATACAAATATCTGTAGTATTAAAGTCGTAGTCTATAACAGCTCCATCCCCTACATAAGCTCCTAATCGAATATATCCTTTTATAAGAGGTGGTATAGATGAAATAAATTTTTTAAAATTGCTATCACTAATTAGTTCATTATCTTTCATTTTAATATATCTACTTTTGACAGCAACTGGCCTAATATGAGCTGGTGCTAAATATTTCTTATTAAGATAAGCTAAAGCCGATTTATGTTTTTCAACTTCTATTCCTGGAAAAGATGCACATCCAAACATAATTTCAATATTATATTTGATTACATATTGAGCAATAAAAGCCCAAAGTAATTGCATGGTTTTACCATCACGGTATTTTCGATCTACACAGCTTCTACCAAGTTCTAAAATATTACCCTCAAAGGCTATTAGTTTTGATAAGTCATATTCTCCTGATGTATAGAAAAAATTTTCTTTATCTTTATGGTTTCCTCCATTTAGTCTGTAAGTTCCTACTACTTTATCATGCATCTTACCTGATTTATTATGATCAACTACTAATAAATGATCAAAATAATGATCAAACTCATCAATGTCTCTTTTAGATTTTTTTTGTTTAGAAGAGGGTATAGCTTTCATTTCTTCAAAAAAGACTTTGTATCTCAGAGCCTGCGCAGCATCTATTTCTAAGCTATTTTCTGCTAACCTAACCTCAAGATTACCAGAAATTATATTTAAAGCCTCAAAATTATAATCTTCTGCTATTGCCATTTAATTCTTCTTTAAAATTTTCTTTCCAAAAAGTTCCATTCTGTGATCAACTAGCTCGTAACCAAGCTTTTTAGCAACTTTCATCTGAAGATTCTCAATTTCTTCATTAACAAACTCTATTATTTCTCCACTATCTATGTCTATCAAGTGATCATGATGTTCATCCTCATTCAATTCCTCATATCTAGCCCTTTTCCCACCAAGATCTATTCTATTTAATACGTTATACTCTTCAAAAAGTTTAATAGTTCTATATACTGTTGCTAGACTAATCCTAGGGTCAATTTTATTAGCTCTTAAATATACCTCATTGGCATCTGGATGGTCATCAGAATTAGATATAACCTCAGCTATAATTCTTCTTTGGTGTGTAAACTTTACCCCATTTTCTGCACAAAGTTTTTCTATTCTAGAAGTTACTTTTTTATTTTTTTTCATTTTTTCTGTAATCAATGTTATATATTTTACATTATGATCATGAAAAAGAAAGAAAAAATATTTTTAGATATTACAAATGATAAATGTCCTATCACTTTTGTAAAAACTAAAATTGCTTTAGAAAAGTTGAAGTCTAATCAATATCTTAACGTATATATAAAAGAAGGTGAAGCCTTAGATGGCCTGCCATCAAGTTTGAAAGAACTGGGCTATCAAATTGATAATAAAATAAAAATAGACAATGATGTTTTTAGTTTAGAAATTTCAAAAAAGAGTTAATCTCATAATATTAGCATCTAAATGTCTTCCATTCTGGTAATAGTAATTTTTCCTCTTACCAACTTTAATAAAGTTAAATTTCTTGTATAAATTAATAGCTATTAGATTTTCCACAGAAACTTCTAGAAAAATATTCTGAATTTTTTTTTTTAATGCTATGTTTAACAATTTATACATTAAACTTTTCCCTATGCCTATTTTTCTAAATTTCTTATCAATTAGTATCGAAATAATTTCTATTTCATCTCTAATTACTCTAGCCTTCAGATAACCCACTGGTTTTGAATGAGCTAAAATAAAAATATTATCCTGATTTGAAATAAAAGTATAAAAATCTTTTTTTGCCCATTTTCTTTCGTTATCATCCTCTACTTTACAATAATATTCATATAAGAAATCATTTTTTACGGCATCACTTCTGAGCATAATGTCCCTTAATATATAAAGGTTCTAAATTTTTATTTTTATAATTATTTTCATCTTCAAGATATTTTAAAAAAATCATAAATATAGATTTTTTTTTAGGAAGACAAAAATAATAGTTCTTGATTTCATCAAGTTTATAGTAATTTCCTAAAGTTTTTTCACACGTTAAACTATCACTATTTAAATCATTAATACTTAAAACTTTGTGGTTAGAAAAAAAATTATTTTTTATTTGCTGATAATAAGCATCATATTTACTTGCTTTAATTATAATTCCTGTATTTGAATTGCTTTTAATTACACTGTCAATAATACCTTGATTGTAAATAGCACTAAAATTTGTATACCCAAATATAGGCTTATTAATTGATAGTGCTATAGCTTTTGCGGCTGCTAAACCTACTCTTGTTCCTGTATAAGACCCAGGCCCCAGAGAAACCATAATGTAATCAAGATCATAAAAGCTAGCATTACCTTGTTCTAATATTTCATCAAACATTTGATTTATTTCAACTTCGATACTATTTTCTAAAGTTTTGCTATTTGATATTAAATTGTTTTTAATATGTAAAACTAGAAAAATTCTATTTAGAGAAGTTTCAATAGATAAGAATGACTTTTTCATAAAAATAATAGTATATTAGTATATTATGCCTCTGATAGAAATTAAAAAAAATAAATTTGATGTTATACTAGATTTAAAATACGCAAGTGAAGATAATATTTTGGGTAAAAAAATTTTTTTAGAAGACCGATGTTATTTATTAGAAGAAGCAGCTGCGAAACTTCTAGATGCAATTAGCATTGCTAAGGACTTAGGTTATTACTTTAAAATATTTGACGCATACAGACCATCATATGTGCAAGAAGCCTTATGGTGTTTTGATCCCAACCCCAACTTTCTCTCTGACCCTAAAAAAGGCTCGCCTCATACCAAAGGAATAGCAATTGATTTAACCTTAATAGATATTAATGGAAATGAATTAGATATGGGAACAAAATTTGATGACTTTACAAAAAATGCCTATCATCTCTCTAAAAATATAAACAATAATGCTAAAATAAATAGAAGATTATTGCTATCAATAATGACTTTAGCAGGGTTTGATTTTTATCATAATGAATGGTGGCATTATCAATTGTTTAATGCTTCCAGTTATCCTTTAATAAAAAATTTTTTTGATTCTAAAATTAATTAATTTCTACTACTTCTTTAATATCTTTGTGGTAATGCTTAAGCATATTTTCAATTCCCATTTTTAAAGTAGCTGTTGACGAAGGACAACCAGCACAACTTCCCTTTAATTCAAGATAAACTGTACCATTTTTGAAACTATTAAAAGAAATTTCACCACCATGGCTTGCAACTACCGGTTTTACTCTTGTTTCTAAAAGCTCTACTATGCTTTTTTCTATTTCATTTAAAGGTTTTTTATTATCGCTAACCTTTTCATTATTTAAAGTCAAATCAATCACATAGTTATTCTTTTCTAAAAAAACTCCAATCTTACTAGTCAAAATTGTACGAAGTACTGCCCATGATGAACTGTTATCCTTAGTAACTGATATAAAGCTAGAGTCTATTAAAATACTTTCCACACCATCTGTATCAAATAAGTCTTTTAAAAAGTCGTTATTTTTAAGATCGTCGGTCTTTTTAAAAATATATGACCTATCAACACTCATATCTTTCTCAGGAATAAATTTGAGCGTATTAGGGTTGGGTGTTTCTTCAACATTAATAAACATTATTTTATTTTACCCGGAACAATAATTATAGGCAATGTTAATTTTTTTCTTAAGATTCCTGTTAATGAAGATATAACTTTATTATTTTCTATTTTATCCATCGCTAAACCTAATACTAAGTTTTTCACTTTAGGCCTTTTACCGTTCAAAGTTTTTATTAAAATCTCCAGTTTTTCTCCTGTCTTAATATATGATTTTACATGAAGTTTATAATTATCCTTAATATATGTAATGTATTTTTCTAAAACTTCTTTGGCTTCGTTCTTTTGTTCTTCCCTCATAATATTTTCTACACCTTTCCAGTGTCTAAAATTTTCATCTTGAATGATATATAATAATATTATTCCTAAACTCTCAGTTTTTGCTAATTCACAGGCGTACTTCATTGCTTCCAAAAACTCGTCTGATTCATCAACATATACTAAAAGGTATTCTTTTAACTTATTAGAATTTATTTTTTTAGGCATTAATCCTCCTAGTAATTTCATGAACAATAAAACCAAAGATAAAGGCAAAAAACACAGCGGTTAAACCATAAAGTAAACTATTATCATTAGCCATTTTATAAATTTTTTCACCATACCCTGTCTTTGATACATTTATAAAAGATCTTCTAGCAGCAATAACAGCACCATCCTTTAACAATAAAGTATCAACTAAATATTGTCCATCTACTAGTTCAGCAGAAAAGTTTAGTTCCGTTTTAAATAATCTTTTATCAGATATTTGAATTAATCCTTGCTTGGGATTATACCTTCCAGCCTTTATCATACTTTTTATTATTCCATTCACCCAGCTATTCCTTTCTTCTTGTTCCTCTGCTCCAGCAAATCTTATATTTTCTATTCCAACTTGATTAATTTGCAGTACATTATCAGCATTCAATTCTTTCAGAGGTCTTGTTGATGCAACATAATAATAAGAAGGAACATCAAAAAATACTTTAGTATCAGAATTTAACCACAGACCCATTTTTTTTTCTTTTTTTATTACTTCAATTGTTTTTCTAGGTCCGGTCACGGATACTACGACATCACCCTCGTCATCAATTACTCCAAAAAATAAAAGTTTTGCTCCTTTAAATCCTACATCTATGTTTATTTTATTGTCAGATATATCTGCTATAATAAGCTTCTTTGAGTTTGCTTTGAATATTGATATAAAAAATATCAAGTAAAAAATTAAAAAAAGCTTCATTGTAGTAAATCCAATATAAAAATATACTTAGGATCTATTACTAGTTCAGAAATTAAAAAAAGGCATAGGCAAACTATTATTATTCCCAGTAACATTCTAAGCACTTCTCCAGAAACTCTTTGTACAACAAAAGCTCCCATTTGTACTCCTAATACTCCTCCTAATAATAGTAACCCAGATAAAACTACATCAACAGTTTGATTTATATACGCATGCATAATAGTAGAGGTAATTGATACAAACAGTATCTGCATTAAAGAAGTACCTATAACAACTTGTGTTGACATTCCCAATAAATAAATCATTGCTGGAACTAAAATAAAACCTCCCCCAACTCCCATTATAGCTGCCAGAACTCCAATTATATAACTTATAATTAAAGGAGGAATTATGCTTATATAAAGTTTTGATCTTCTGAATTTTATTCTAAATGGTAATCCATGTATCCAACTGTGCTCATGTAACTTTATTAAAGATCCTGATTTTTTTTTCTTCCTAGTTTTAAGACTTTCATAAAGCATATAAATGCCTACTGATCCTAAAAACAGAATGTAGGTAAATGATATTACCTCTTCGACTCTGCCTTGAATTGATAAAAGCCTGAATAAAAAAACTCCACTTGCGGAACCAATTACTCCACCTAAAAGAAGTATTGCTCCCATAATTATATCAACATTTTTTCTTCTAAAATAATTCAAAAACCCTGTTAAGGAAGACCCCACAATATGGTTTGCTTCACTTCCAACTGCTATTGCAGGAGGCACTCCACTAAGAATCAATATAGGAGTAGTTAGAAACCCTCCTCCAACGCCAAACATTCCTGACAAAACGCCAGCTACAAAACCTATACTCAATAAAAAGAATATATTTTGTGAAATTTCGGCTATAGGTAAGTAAATTTCCAATTTTTTTAAATAAATCCAATTATATTTTTTAATTCCTTTAAATTTTTTTCTGCCTGCTCTTTTGCTTTTTGAGCACCTTCTTCTAATATTCTTTTAAGATAATTTTCTTCATTTAACATTTTTCTCACTTCATGCCCTATAGGAAATATTTTTTGAATTAGGTTTTCAGCTAGTACATCTTTTAGCACCCTAAATTCTTTTCCTTCAAAACTTTTTAAAGTTTCTGTAACTGATGCCTCCGATATAGCGCTATATATTTGTAATAAATTACATGCTTCAGGTCTCTGACTTATTATTTCTTTTGAAAATTTTCCTGATTCATCTAAAACCTCTTCCCCCATAATTACATTACTATCAGTTTTGGCCTTTTTTATTTTATTAACAATCAAATCCTTACTATCCATTATATTTATTCTTGAATAGTCTGAGATATCTGATTTAGACATTTTATTTAACCCGTTTCTTAAGCTCATAACTCTGGTAGCTCCACCAAAAATTAATGGTTCCACCTCAGGAAAAAAATCAACTTCGAAATCATTATTAAATTTTTTTGCTATATCTCTGGCTAATTCAAGGTGTTGTTTTTGATCTTCGCCAACAGGAACTTTATTTGATTTATATGCTAAAATATCAGAAGCCATTAACACAGGATAAGTAAACAAGCCAACTGAAACATTCTCTCTATTTTTTCCAGCTTTTTCCTTAAATTGTGTCATCCTATTTAACCAGCCCATTCTACATACACAATTTAATATCCAAGCCAACTCTGAATGCGTTGAAACTTTTGATTGATTGAAGATTATACTTTTTTTTGGGTCAATGCCGGCAGCTATAAAGCAAGCTACAGTTTCTAAAGTATCTTTTTTAAGTTTGGCAGGCTCTTGCCATACTGTAATTGCATGGAGATCTACTACACAATAATAGCAGGTAGACTGTTTAGTATTATTCTGTAACTCAACAAAATTTTTTATAGCACCTAGATAATTTCCTATATGCAAATTTCCTGTTGGTTGTACGCCTGAAAAAATCCTATCCAAATTTACTCTCCGTGAAAAGGTCACTAAACTTTCTATTCTTTATAGCATTGTAATTTATTACTCTAAACATAATTAATAAAACTGCAAAAGTAATGACTGCAAAAAACATTAATAAACTTAAAGTAAAAGTTTTAGACATAAATCCAGACAAACTCAAGTAATCACTAAATAATATTAGCATATATGCAGTTATTAATAAAATGTATGTTAAAAAAGAACTTATTAAAATCTTAAAAATCTTTTTTATGAAATTTTTATTTAATTTCCAATATTTTTTCTTATGTAAAAATATATATAAAGCAATTACATTGAAGTAACTTGCTAAACTTAAAGATAAAGCAATACCTAGGTGTCCCATGCTGCCTACTAATAGCACTATAAGAAGCAAATTTACTAACATTGATAACGTAGATATTAGAAAAGGGATAAGTGTATTCTTCTCTGAAAAAAATATTACAGAAAAAATTTTTATAAAACCAAAAGCTGGAAGTCCTATTGAATACATTACAATGGCATCACTAGTAGCTAAAACATCTCCTAATCCAAACTTCCCTCTTTTAAATAATATATCTACAATTAGGTCAGATAACGCTATAAGGCCTAACATACATAATAAAGTTAGACAAAGCATTAATAGACATGAAAATTCGATTTGTTGGCCAATATTTTTTTTTGATTTTTTTGCTTTCTGATTAGATAAAGTAGTTAATAAAATTGTAGAAATAGAAACAATAAAAATACCAAGAGGTAACTGCACTATTCTATCTGCATAATAAAGCCATGATATAGCTCCCATTATGCTAGAGGCAAAAATTACACCTATAAATTGATTTATTTGAAGTATTCCTCCCGCAAGAATATTTGGCACTAACAGAGATAAAAACTTTTTAATATTTTTTGAAACTCTTGGTTTTGAAAATTTAATTTTGATATTAATTTTAAAAGACCAAAAAACCATTACTAGTAATTGCAATATTCCTGAAATAATTACAGCCCATGATAAAATTAATTCTGGTATAGCAAAATAAAAGTAACTAACACCTAAGGCTATAATCATGCCTAAATTTAAAATAATTGGGCTAAAAGCCCACATAGCAAATCTACCATTAGCATTAAATAACGCACCTAGAAAAGAGGATATGGAAATAAGTACCAGGTAAGGAAACATTATTGATGCTAAAAAAGTTGTTTTATTTATAAGGTCTTCAGTGAACCCTGGTGCTAAAAAGGAAATTATTTCTTTCATAAAAATTTCAGCCAGCACAGTAACAATTAATAAAATAATAATTAAATAATTAAAAACTGAATTATAAAAAGTCTGAGCTATTTTCTTATTTGATTTTTTTTTAATATCTAAATAAAGAGGAATAAGTGCATTGCTTATAGCTCCTTCAGCAAATAACCTCCTAAATAAATTAGGAAGCCTAAAAGCTAATAGAAAACTATCTGCACTTGAGGAAGCTCCAAATATAAATGCAAAAAGAAGATCTCTAGCATAACCAAGTATTCTACTTAAAAAAGTTAATATACTCATTAAGCTAAAAGATTTGAAAACATTCATGCCTTATTTTATTCCTCTAACTTATCTTTTATTTCCTTTAAAAAATTTAAAGCCTCTATCGGCGTCAAGTTATTTAAATTTAAACTTATAATCTGATCTTCCAAAAGTTTTAACATAGTATTTTTTTTTTCTCTATTTATATCGATAGTCTGAATATCTGAATTAATATTCTCAACGCCTAAACCATTTTCTAGATTATTTAATACTTCTCTTGCTTTTATTACAACCACTTCAGGCAAGCCTGCCATTTTTGCCACTTCTATTCCATAAGAACTTTCAGCAACACCTTCTATTAATTGGTGCAAAAAAATTAATTCATTTTTCCATTTCTTAACTCTAAACGTGTTTAGTTTCAGTAAAACATAATTTTTTTCTAATGCTGCAAGTTGATTATAATGAGTAGCAAATAATGTTTTGCATTTGATATTTTGCATTAAAAATTCTACAGTTGCCCAAGCTAAAGACATACCATCATAGGTAGAAGTTCCTCTACCTATTTCATCTAATATGACTAAAGACCTGTTTGTTGCTGAATTTAAAATATTAGCTGTCTCAAGCATCTCTACCATGAAAGTAGAGTTTCCTTTTGCTAATTCATCTCCAGAACCTACTCTACAAAATAATTTATCACATACACCAATGTTTACCTGTTCAGCAGGACAATATCCCCCTGCTTGAGCTATGATAAGTATTAAAGCATTCTGTCTTAAATACGTTGATTTGCCCGACATATTCGGTCCAGTTATTAATCTAAATAGATTATTATCTTTTTCATTTAATATACAATTATTAGCAATAAAGCTTTCTGTATGCGTTTTTTCAACTGATGGATGTCTTCCTTTTTTAACAATAAACTCAGAGCTATCATTAAGCTGTGGTCTTACAGCACCATACTTTTTTGCATAGTTTGACCAACTAATTGCCACATCTATTCTAGCAACTAAGTTTGCGATATTAAGAATATTTCCAGAAGATTGTAATAATAAACTTACTAATTTATTATAAATTTTTATCTCTAATTCTAATGATTCAAAGTTAGCATTCAAAATTTTTTCAGAAATACTTGTTAAATTTTTTGTAGTATACCTGAAGGAATTTTTTAGCGTTTGTCTATGAATATAGTGTAGATCAGTGTTTTTTAGTTTATCGTTATTAGAACTAGAAATGTCTATAAAGTATCCTAGAAAACTATTGTATTTAATTTTTAAATTATTAATTCCGGATAATTTTTTTTCTGACTCTTCTTCTTTTATAATTAAGGCTTTAGCTTCATCTCTAAATTTTCTAACTTCATCAAGTTTTGCATCAAACCCTGCTTTAATAAAATTACCATCCCTAGAAAGTAACGGAAGATTTTCTCCTAGTGCAGATTCTAAAGTAAGTACTATTTTTTGAACATCCTTATTATCTTTAGTGTTTTTTAAAAATTTTAAAAAGAAATCGTCATTTAAATCATCCACCTTATCATTAACTACCTCACATAATTCAATAGATTTTTTTAGTCCATTCAAAATACAAAATAAATCTTTTGGGCCTCCTCTGCCAAGAGAAAGTCTGCTCAAAGATCTTGAAATGTCAGGAAAGTTATTTATAGACTTTGCTACTATATTATTTAAATCATCAAAGTTGTCATAAAAAAAGTTTACTAGCTCTAGTCTTTTATTAATGCTATTAAGATTGCTAAGAGGGTTTGACAAGTCATTTAATAATTTTCTAGAGCCAGTGGCTGTCATGGTAAAATTTAAACTATTAAATAAACTGCCTTCACTATCTCCATTTAAATTTTTTACGATCTCTAAGTTTCTTTTAGAGGCGTTATCAATTTCTAGATAATCATCAATTTTATTTCTTTGAGGAAAAAGCATAACCGGAGTTTTTTCATTTTGAGTAAAGGCAATATATTTTATAGTTGCTCCTAAAGATATTTTTTCATCAACACTGAAATTGGTTAAAGATAATTTTTTATCAAAACGATATGTTTTTTCAAAATAATTTGAGGCACTTTCAATTTCTAAATATTTATTATCTATAAATGTTACTAGATTTTTTTTGTTTGTTTTTAAAATAAATTCATATTCTTGTGTCTTAGGTAAAATTATTTCAGCAGGCAAAATACTTTCAATAATATCTAATACTTCATTTTCTCTTAATGCTTTCTTAATACTTATTTCCCCTGTGGAAATATCTGCGTAAACAATATTAAAGTGTGTATTGAAGAATGTTACTGACATCAAATAATTATTGTCTGGAGATATTAATTCTTTTTCTTCTGTTAATGTTCCAGGGGTAGCTATCCTTACTACTTTTCTTTTTATAATTTCTTTATAACCCCTCTTTTTACTTTCTTCTGGACTTTCTACTTGCTCGCATATTGCTACCTTAAATCCATTTTTTAATAATTTTGCTAAATAACTATCACCGTGATGATGAGGGACCCCGCACATTGGGATGTCTTCTCCATCAACCTGACCTCTTTTAGTTAATGTTATTGATAATGTTTTAGCTGCAATTTCAGCATCTTCAAAAAAAAGTTCATAAAAATCTCCTAGCCTAAAAAAAATTAAACAATCATTATATTGCTGTTTAATGTCCAAGTACTGTCTTAATAGTGGTGTTAATTTCTTAGCTAACATTTCCAAATAAATCTTTACGCTATCTTTAAAACACCTTATATTATTATATAAGTATAAATAAATGCCAGAAATAACTTCAAAATCTAATATTACCTCTAAAGATGCTCTAGATTTTCATAAAAATGGAAAGCCAGGTAAGCTTCAAATATCTGCGACTAAGCCCCTGACTACTGCAAGAGATTTATCTTTAGCTTATTCACCAGGTGTTGCAATACCTTGTTTAGAAATAGAAAAAAATCCTGACGCTGCTTACGATTATACGGCTAAAGGGAATATGGTGGCTATTATTTCTAATGGTACAGCAGTATTAGGTTTAGGTAAACTAGGAGCGCTAGCCTCAAAACCTGTAATGGAGGGTAAAGCTGTATTATTTAAAAGATTTGCTGACATCGATGGAATTGATTTAGAAGTTGATACAGCTGATGTAGACGAATTTGTAAATAGCGTTAAATATCTAGGTAAATCCTGGGGAGGAATAAATCTTGAAGATATTGCTGCTCCCGCATGTTTTATGATAGAGCAACAATTGTCAGAAAAGTTAGATATACCTGTATTTCATGACGATCAACATGGAACAGCTATTGTTGCTACTGCTGGTTTATTAAATGCTCTAACTATTACTAGCAGGGATATTAAAAATTTTAAAATGGTCGTTAATGGTGCTGGTGCAGCAGGTATAGCTTGTGTTGAATTATTGAAAGCTATGGGCATGCCATCAAAAAATGTAATTATGTGCGATAGAACAGGTGTTATTTCAAAAAGCAGAAATGATTTAGATCAATGGAAGTCAGCTCATGCTCTGGATACACCACATAAAACATTAGCAGATGCACTTAAAGGTGCCGATATAGCATTTGGTCTTTCAGTTAAAGGAGCTTTTACAAATGATATGATGCTTTCTATGAATGATAAGCCCATCATATTTGCTATGGCTAACCCTGATCCAGAAATCACACCAGATGAACTTAGAAAAATAAGACCTGATGCTATTATTGCAACGGGTAGATCTGATTATCCAAATCAAGTAAACAACGTCCTAGGATTTCCTTATATTTTTAGAGGAGCATTGGATGTAAGAGCTTCTGCAATTAATATTGATATGAAAATAGCTGCTACTAAAGCTTTAGCTGATTTAGCAAAACAAGATGTCCCTGATGAAGTAGCTAATGCTTACTCAGGACAACACATAAAATTTGGTCCTGAATATATCATTCCTAAACCATTTGATGCAAGGTTGTTAACTGCTATTCCTCCAGCTGTAGCAAAAGCTGCTGAAGAGTCCGGGGTTGCTAGAAAGCCTATAAAAGACGAATTAGGCTACAGAAGAAGGCTTGCTGCTAGATTAGATAAAACTGCTACATTAATACAAAGCGTTGCAGATACTGTCAAAGCTTCTCCAAAGAAAATTGTCTTTGCTGAAGGAGAGCAAGAAACAGTTATTAGAGCCGCTGTACAATTTTACAAAGAAGGATATGGAACTCCTATATTGGTTGGTAGAGAAGAAAAAGTTTTAGCTGCTATAGAAGAGATAGGCTTAAAAGAAGCTAAGGGTATAGAAATAGTTAATGCTAGTAAATCCAATAAGAATCATGAATATTTAGAATTTCTCTATAAAAGATTAAATAGGAGAGGTTATCTAGAAAGAGACTGTCAAAGATTAGTGAACCAAGATAGAAATATTTTCGCTTCTTGTATGGTAGCTAATGGCGATGCTGATGGACTGGTTACAGGTTCAACTAGAAATTACTTTGTAGCCTATGATGATATTACTAGAGTTATTGACCCTGCTCCAAAATCTAGAATTTTTGGTATGTCAATAATTATGGTTGAAGGTAGAACTTTATTTGTTGCTGACACTACTGTGCATTATAACCCTAGCAGTGAGGAACTAGCAGATATAGCTTGCCAAACAGCTGAAATAGCAAAAAATTTAGGCTATAATCCTAGAGTTGCTATGTTATCATTTGCTAATTTTGGTAATCCAGCTATAGAAGGTACTGAGCGAGTTCATGGAGCGATCGAAGTACTAAATTCCAGAAATGTAGACTTTGAATATGATGGAGAAATGACAGTAGATGTAGCCCTCAACCCTAAGTCGCTTTCTTTTTATCCTTTTTGTAGGTTATCTAGACCAGCTAATATATTAATCATGCCTGGTTTGCACTCAGCGAATATTGCATCTAGATTAATTGACTCAGTTGGAGCAGGTAAAACTATAGGTCCTCTTTTAACAGGATTAAAACACTCAGCACAAATTGTTAAAGTAGGTGCAAGTGTGTCAGAAATAGTCACCTTAGCTTTATTTGCAGCTTATGATTCTTCTAAACCAAACACGTTTTCCAGTTCTGATAATAATAAATTAATGTCAAAAAAAGCCTAGGTTGTTAAAAACAAGATATATTATTTTATCTGTAATTTTTTCTTTAATTCTTTTTTCTTCTTTATTACTTTTCCATTTAAACTTTTTTTTTGAAGCTATTTTTGTATTAAGTTCATTAGGCATAATTCTTTTTATTTTAATTCTTAAATTTTATAAATTTTATCATGATAGCCTTAGTCTGCTGAAAGAAGAAAATATCTATATTAATAACACCGTAATAAGTTTTTTATTAAATCCTAAAAACGAGTACTTGAGATTTAAAGTAGCATTTGAAAAAAAAATGCAACTTTACGATAAAAAGTTATTAGAAGAAAAAAGTAAATATTCTCAATTACTAAGCTCAGTTCCCCTTCCACTCGTGTTAATAAATGAACAAAGATTTATTTTGTTTGCTAATAATTCCGCAAAAGATTTATTTCCTTCAAATTTTGAAGGTAGTTATTTACATCAGTATTTTAGAGATCCTATTTTAAAAAATACTATAGAAAAAGTTAAAAATAATTTAGATGATTATTCTTTAAATTTACAAATAGATTTAAATAATAAAAACGTATTATTTAATGTAAAAATACAACCTGTAATTTCTGAAGAAAAAGAAATATTATATTATTTAATTATATTTATTGACCAAGATTCAATTTCAAAATCTATTCAAGAAAGAAATGATTTCTTAGCTAATGCAAGCCATGAATTAAAAACTCCTCTAACTAATATTATGGGGATTTCAGAAATTATTTCTAATGATCCTAAAGCCATAATTGAAAATAAAAATTTTAGTAAAAACTTATTAGTTAATGTGAAGCGCATGCAAAATTTAATTTATTCTTTATTAGACTTATCGAAAGTTGAAATAAATAAAAATATTATTCAGTACAAATTATTGAACTTAGAGAAAATTTCAAATTCAACTATAGATGAGTTTAAAAACATACAGTCTAAAGAACAGAATATAGAAATTTTTAATAATTTAAAAAATAAGTCATTAAAATTAAAAACAGATGAAAAAGAATTTAAATTATTATTTTTTAATATATTAGATAATGCATTCAAATATTCTTCTTCTTCTGTAAAAATTTATTTAGAAGAAACTGCAAAAAATATAGAAATAATTTTTCAAGATAATGGAATAGGCATTCCTAAAAACGAAATCAATAGAGTAACAGAGAGGTTTTATAGAGTTAAAGGAAATGAAAAAATAGAAGGTAGTGGTCTTGGGTTAGCAATAGTTTCAGAGATAATGAATAACCATGAGGGAGAAATTAAAATTGAAAGCGAAGAAAGAGTTGGTACTAAGATTTTTTTAATATTTAAACGGGCCTAAAAAGACCCGTTTAAAATATTTTTCTAAATTACCATTTAGTTTGAAATCTTATACCTAATGCTTTAATTGTAGTATAACCATCTGGATTATTAGTTATTCCATTACTAGTCGCACCACAATCTAATTTCGAAACATTTTTTACTGCTTCACAATCTACATCTACATTAATGTAATTCACCATGATACGATTATTATTGTTCAAATACCAGTTATAACCTAATGTCCAAGTTTTTTGTGTTCCTTCATCAATTGAAAAGCCTGTAGAAGCAGAATCTGCTAAATCATTTAAACTTAATTGATCTCTTCTCAATGCAATTTCATGAACACCAGTTCCTCCCTTGTTAACGGGATTTTTTACTTTAGGAGCCTTCCATCCACCTTTTTTAATAGTGTAACTTCTCTCTGAGCCTATAACATAACCAAACTGGTAATAGCCACCATTAGCTTTATAAGAAGTAAATGTATTTGTATCTCCAGGCATTACAGCTCTGTTCATTTCACCCCAGACCCATTCTGCCTGAACCCAAGCTGGACCATACAAATATGCAAATTCTGCACCGTAATGAACCATATCTGTCCATCCACCCTTATCATCTGCATCGTCTTCCATATCAAGAAATTTCTCATCAGAAACATTTAATCCAATTCTATAGTTCCATTGAAGATCACGAGTACCTGCACCGCTAGCATTCCCGAATCGGGTTTCGTCAACTAAAGTTTTATTGTGCCAATAACCTAAGTGAAGTGCCTGTTTCTTTGATAATATTGGAGCATATGCTACTCTAGCACCTAAACCAAAATCCTCATTGGTTGTTTCTGTTTCAAATGTGTCACCGGATCCATGCATACCAAGTTCTACTAAGTAGCCCATTTTCTTATCCCAATTTCTCAATTGTACTCCCATTCTTTTAGGACCTATAGTTTCATCCGTCAGAGCATCTAAACTAGGAGATCTTTCTATAAATGCCATATCATTAGAAGAGGTTGATTCAGCAAAAGCTACTGGCATTTTTTGTTTACCAACAGAAAATGTTGTATTTTTAGCTAATTTATATCCCAAGAAAGCTTCATCTACAGATGCATTATCGGTATTATCGGTTCCCTGCTTTGCAGATGCTCCCCAGTCTACAGAAGCCTTGTAATAAAACATACTGTCATATTTACCACTCACAGCTATTCTAAGTCTTCTAAAGTTGGTACCATTAACTAAACAAGACGAATCTGATATTGACAAAGCTGCTTGACATGTAGCGCCTGCGTCATTTTGATAGCTACCTACATCAAAGTGTATTCTTCCACCGAGTTTAAATTCATTTTTACCTGACTTTATTTTTAAGCCTGGACCAGCTTTCGTTTTTGGCATGTCTTTAGTCTTTTTTTCCATACCTTTCATTTTAATAAGAGCGTCTTGCACCTGTGACTCAATTCTATCTAATCGATCACTATGAGCATCTGCTCTAGATAAATTGCTTAGACTCAATGTAAATAACACTAGAGTCAAACCTGTAATTATTTTCTTAATTAGATTCATAAAATTTCCTTTGCTTAATTTAAATACTCTAATCTTTACTTTTTAATTATTACAGATTTATTACGTAATCCTGCTAGACATATATAAAAAATAATAAATATTCTTTTTTTATAAAAGTGATAAAATTGCAACAGGTTAATATAAAAACACTAGGAAATCCTTATAATTTATGCACAAAATACAAAAAAGATCTAATATCTAGAATACTTTATTTAAAATTGAAGAGTTTATTATGTGACAGTCATAATATTGTAATATTTATAGCTCAATAAATATACATTATTAATTATGGAGGAAATATGTTTAAAAAACTTTTTTTAATAGTTTTCTTTAATATAGTTTTCTTAGGAAGCATGCAAGCTAGAGATCAGCTTTATGTAGTTGGTTCATCTACTGTGTATCCCTTTGCGACTGTAGTAGCAGAAAACTTTGGTCAAAAATCTGGTATGAAAGTGCCAAAAATAGAATCTACTGGTTCTGGTGGTGGAATGAAATTATTTTGTAAAGGCTTAGGAACCCAACATCCTGATATTACAAATGCTTCAAGAAGAGTGAAGAAAAAAGAATTCAAAAAATGTCAAGAAAATGGAATTGATTTTGTTGAGGTTAAGGTTGGTTATGACGGTATAGTTATAGCAAATTCAAAAAAATCTCCTGTGATGGCATTAACTAAAAAGCAAATTTTTTTAGCTTTAGGTAAAGATGTTCCTGAAGGAAATAAAGAGGGTGGAAAATTAATACCTAATCCAAATAAAAAATGGTCTGATGTAGATCCAAGTTTGCCAGATATTGCTATTGAAGTTCTTGGGCCTCCACCAACCTCTGGAACAAGAGATGCCTTCCAGGAGTTAGCTATTGAAGGTGGATGTAAAGCATTTCCTGAATTGAAGGCAATTAAAAAGCAAGATAAGAAGAAATATAAATCTATTTGCAGAGCTGTTAGGGAAGACGGTCCTTTTATTGAAGCAGGTGAGAATGATAATTTAATTGTTCAAAAGCTTGTAGAAAATCCAAATGCATTTGGAGTTTTTGGTTTTTCTTTCTTACTTGAAAATGCCGATAAAATTCAAGGTTCAACTGTAAATGGAGCTGCTCCTACAATGGCAGCTATTGCTGATAAAAGCTATGGTATATCTAGACCTCTTTATTTTTATGTCAAATCAGCTCACTTAGATGTGATCCCTGGTATGAGAGAGTATGTAGCTGAATTTACAGCACCAGATACTTGGGGTCCTGGTGGTTATTTAGAGGAAAGAGGAATGATCCCTATGCCTGACGAAGAAAGAGCAAAGTTTGGAGCAGATGCTAAAAATATGACTGCTCTAGCTAAAAGATAATAGCTTTTTCTTGAACTTTAGGTAAAATATGAAGGTGGTTCAACTGCCTTCATATTACCTTTTTTATGCTTGATATATCATTATATTTTATATTTCTTTTAGGTCTTAGCTCCTATTATATTGGAAAAAATAGAGCTAAAAAAAATATAAATCTTATTACAGAAACTGGTGGCCTGGAGAGTCATTACGGGATGTACTTAGTTGTATGGACCGTACTACCCGCTTTGATATTTTATATCATATGGACTATTATCTCAAATTACCTTATCAAAGAAGCAACGCTAGATAGTATCCCAAGTAATTTACTACCAGAGAATATATCAATGCAAAGATTATTTTTGGACTCAATTATAGTAGTAGCTAAAGGAGGAAATAGCTTATCTAAAGTGCCAGAAATATCTGTAGCATTTTATCAAAATTTTGCTTATTACTCTACTCTCGGTAAAAGTATTTCTACTATTAGTATCTCTTTAATATCATTTTTTATATTTTATAGAAACATTGACTCAACTTTACATGCTAAAAATTTCTTAGAAAGAATCATCTTAGTTTTTTTATTTATATCTTCAATAATTGCTATCATGACTACTGTAGGAATAATACTTTCATTGGTGGTAGAAACCAGTAAATTTTTTCAAGATGTAACCATATTTGAATATTTCTTTGGTTTATTATGGTCTCCACAAATGGCATTAAGAGAGGGGCAGGTTGCAGCAGAAGGTTCATTTGGAGCTGTACCTGTTTTTGCAGGTACATTCCTTATCACTCTAATAGCTATGGCTTTGGCTGGACCGGTTGGTCTTTTTTCAGCTATATATTTATCAGAATATGCTTCTAAGAATACTAGAAAAATTATTAAACCGACTATAGAGGTATTAGCAGGTGTACCTACAGTTGTGTACGGTTTTTTTGCTGCCCTTGTAGTGGGTCCATTTATAAGAAGAACTAGCGAATCATTTGGATTAGCAGCCTCCTCAGAAAGTGCACTAGCAGCTGGCCTTGTAATGGGCATAATGATAATTCCCTTCATCTCTTCATTATCAGATGATGTAATAAATTCAGTTCCACAAAGTTTAAGAGAAGCTTCTTTTGGTGTAGGAGCTACCAAATCTGAAACTATAAAAAAAGTAATTATTCCTGCAGCTCTTCCAGGAATTGTTGCTGCCTTCATGCTAGCTATATCAAGGGCTATTGGAGAAACAATGATAGTTGTAATGGCAGCTGGTTTATCTGCTAAACTAACAGCAAACCCTTTAGACTCAGTTACTACTGTTACAGTGCAAATAGTTACATTATTAGTAGGAGATCATGAGTTTGACAGCACTAAAACAATGGCAGCTTTTGCTTTAGGTATGACATTATTCGCTATAACTTTAATGTTAAATATTTATGCACTAAGGGTAGTAAAAAAATATAGAGAGAAATATGACTAATATAGATTTATTAGAAAATCAAAGAGATGAATTAATTACTAAGCGATATAATAAAGAAAAAAGATTTATATTAATTGGTAGGTTAGCTATTGCTTTAACTATAATGTTTTTGACAATATTACTTGGCTCTATAGTCTTAAGAGGTATTAGTGGTTTTACAACTACAACGATAACTTTTAATGTTACCTTAGACAAAAAGTTAATTGATCCTGAATCAACAAATGATAAAAAAGTAATATCCTCAGCAAGATGGCGAAAAATAACTAGAGACTCTATTTACAATGTTTTAAATGATATGAGTTTAGTAATGAATGGAGAGGTCCTCTCCAAAGCCGAACAAAAAAGTTTAGTTAGACTATTTTCAAGGTCCTCTGAATATCAAATCAGGGATATTGTAATGGATGATATAAGTTTAGTAGGAAAAACTATAGAAGTAACATTGCCCACTGCATCTGAAGTTGACCAGTTTTTAAAAGGAAAAATAGATGAAAACTTACCAGAAGATAACAGACCTTTGAATAATATACAAATTTCTTGGATCAAGCATATGGTTGATAATGGGATGATTAATAAAACATTTAATTCAAATTTATTTACTAAAGGTGATAGTAGAAATGCAGAAGATGCTGGAATACTTGGTGCTTTAATGGGATCTTTATTAGCATTATTAGTTTGTTTATCTATATCCTTTCCTTTGGGCGTAATGGCATCTATTTATTTAGAGGAATTTGCTCCTAAAAACAAACTCACTGATATGATAGAAGTAAATATTAATAATCTAGCTGCTGTTCCATCCATTGTTTTTGGGCTGTTGGGTTTAGCAATTTTTCTAAATGTTTTTAATCTACCAAGATCATCTCCCTTGGCTGGCGGACTAGTGCTAGCGCTTATGACCTTGCCCACTATAATAATATCAAGTAGAGCGGCTATTAAAGCAGTTCCTCCTTCTATTAGAGAAGCAGCTATGGGTTTAGGTGCCAGTAAAATGCAGTCGGTAATACATCATGTGCTACCTCTAGCAATGCCAGGAATGTTAACTGGAACAATTATTGGAATGGCTCAAGCTTTAGGAGAAACAGCTCCACTTCTTATGATGGGTATGGTAGCATTCATCGTAGATGTACCTCAAAGTATAACAGATCCTTCAACAGTACTTCCTGCTCAGATATTTCTTTGGTCAGATCAACCAGAAAGAGGTTTTGAAGAAAAAACAGCTGCAGCTATAATGGTATTATTAGGATTTTTATTGACTATGAATGCATTGGCTGTTTTCTTAAGGAATAAATTTGAAAGAAAATGGTAATAGAAAGAGAGTAGAATATGTCAAAAGATCAGA
>CABZPW010000013.1 GCA_902527765.1 Rhodospirillaceae bacterium | reverse complement strand
GCGTGGACTGGAGGCAATGCTCAAATAAGAGAGAATGCTGGCCAAGTTGCGAGATTTAAGAAAAAATTCGGTAATATAAAAGTATAATCATATTCTTGATAACTCGAATTTTATTTTTTTCGGTATAGACACTTTTTCCTGCATGTTGTTTCTTTTTACAAACACGTGAACAAAATAACCCTCTGCATGAGGTAATTGACCTTTTTTACTAAATAGTGAAATATCATATATGACACTAGTCTTACCTATTTTAAATGTAGAAAGGCCTGCAACAATTGTATCAGGATATTTAAAAGACTTTCTGAACTTACACCTTGTTTCAGGAGAAATTGCAATTATATCTGAGGATAATGGATCGTATTTACATTTTTTAATTAGAAATCTATTTATCACAGAGTCAAATAATGAATAATAAATAACATTATTTAAATGTCCAAATATATCATTATCACCAAACCTAGTACCAACTTCCTCTGTATAAAAATAATCTTTTTTTTTTTTCATTACCTTACAAATTCTTAATAATAATTTCATTTACCTCTAATGGGCTCTCTAGAGGATGAAAATGCCCAACGTTATTTATAATTTCTAGGTTAGAGTCAAATAACATATTATTTAATATTTCAGAATTTTTTTTACTAGTCATAATATCATTACTTCCAGCTATTATTGTAAAAGGGGTTTTTACTTCTTCTATTTTTTTTTTATTTAAAACAAAATTGTTACATGCTGAAAGATTTTTATATAGTAAGCCTTTTCTAGAATTGCTCATTATAACATTTATCAAATTAGGCAAATTTAAGCCTATCAAATTAGCACCGTTTAACTTTATCCTATCTGATAAAGACCAATTAATCATATCTTTAATTGCTAAATCTTGATCTATCTTACTTTTAAGCAATAGGCTTTTATTTACTTGCATGGGATAAGAAGTGCCAATTAAAAAAATCTTTTTAATTTCTCTAAAATTGGCCAAAGCAGTTTCAAGACAAATTAGACTTCCCATACTATGTCCAACTAAATAAATTTCTTTATAAGGCAAACTTTTTATTAATTTTTTTATTAAATCACTTAGTCTATTAATAGAATTTAATGGTTTAGTTAAGTTTTTACCGTGTCCTGGCAGGTCTATTGAAATTATAGAAAAGTTTTTATTAAAAAAATATCTTGTTTGGTAAAGCCAAAGGGTATGGTCACAAGCCGCTCCATGTATAAAAATTATTAGGGGCGACTTACTTGTATTTTTTTTATAATATACTTTTAATTGAGAGTTATTCACTTCTTAGCCTTTTCTAAAGCAGAATTTATATCTTCAATTAAATCATCTAAATCCTCTATGCCTATTGAAAGCCTAATTAAATCATCTGTAATACCTGACTTTTGTAAATCTTTTTTACTTAGTTGTGCATGTGTAGTACTAGCAGGATGTATAACTAATGATTTAGCATCACCTATATTGGCAAGATGTGAGAATAGTTTTAGATTATTAATAAATTTAATTGCATTCTCCTTTCCACCTCTTATACCAAAAGATAATATGGCCCCTGCACCTTTAGGCATTAGTTTAGATGCTAATTGAAAATCTTTATGAGATTTTAAGCCAGGATATGAAACCCAATTTACATCTTCTCTACCAGATAAATATGCCGCTATGTATTCACAATTAGAAACATGTTTCATCATTCTAGGCTCTAGGGTTTCTAATCCCATTAACAAATAAAATGCACTTTGAGGTGATAACGCCGCTCCAAAATCCCTGAGTCCTTCTGACCGTGCTCTCATCAAAAAAGCAGCTGGACCAAATTCTTCTAAATAATTTATATTATCATATCCTGAGTATGATTCTGTAATGTTTTTAAACTTTTTGGTTGCACCCCAATCAAAATTACCAGAGTCCACTATAGCGCCCCCTAATGCTACTCCATGGCCTCCCATAAACTTGGTTACTGAATGTAATACAATATCAGCACCATAATCAATGGGATTAAATAAAACAGGCGTAGCTATAGTATTATCTACAATAAAAAGAATATTATTTTTTTTGCATATTTTAGAAACTTCTTGCATATTAAGAATCTCTAAACCAGGATTTCCAATTGTCTCTCCAAATATTATTTTAGTATTATTTTTTATACTCTTTTTAACTAGTGATAAATTTCTTAAATCTACAAAACTTGTATTTATTCCAAATCTTTTTAATGTAAGCCCTAAAAGGTTTCTACTTCCTCCGTAAATTCTATCTGAGCTGACTATATGATCACCTTTATTCAGTAAAGTAGCTAATGCTAAATGAAGTGCAGCTTGTCCACTGGAAACGCATATTGCACCAATACCTTTTTCTAATGCGGCTATTCTCTCCTCTAAAACACTTACAGTTGGATTAGAAATTCTGCTATATATGTGTCCATCAATATCCAAGTTAAATATAGAAGCTGCTTCATCATGATTCTCAAATAAATGAGAAGTTGTTTGGTATATAGGAACTGCTCTGGAATTGTAGTTCTTATCCTTTTTTTGGCCTGCATGTATGCTTAAAGTACTTAAATTAAATTTTTTATATTTATTATTTTTTTTCATAAAACTTACTTTTGAAAGAACTTTTCTGCCTTGATTTTTTCATCTTGCCTTTTAATAATCTCAGTTTCCAAAAATTTAATAACTTCCTTTAGTTCTCTTTTATAATTTAGTAATTCTTCAATAGAAAGATTTTGTATTTTTGTCTTATTTTCTTCAGAAGATATAATTTCTATTTCATCCATAATAGTAGTATTATAGTTAAAAATTACTAATTATTAAGAGTTATTTATGAAAATTAAAAACTTTATGAATTATATTAAATTAAAAAAATATGGTGCAGCTGAAAATTTAATTATTCAAAAAGCAGAAATACCTAAAATTGATGATTATGAAGTATTGATCGAAGTTTATGCAAGTGGTGTTAATAGACCTGACGTATTACAAAGAAAAGGACTATATGCTCCTCCTAAAGGAGCAAGTAAAATATTAGGTTTGGAAGTATCAGGAAAAATAAAAAAGATAGGTAAAAAAGTAAAAAATTTAAAGATTAATCAAAAAGTTTGCGCTCTTGTTCACGGAGGTGGCTATGCAGAATATTGTAAAGTATTTTATAAACATGTATTACCAATACCTAAAGGAATGAATTTTATTGAAGCTGCAGCTATACCAGAAAACTTTTTTACTGTTTGGTATAACCTTTTTGAAAGGGGACAAATAAAAAAAAGTGATACTATTTTAATACATGGTGGATCCAGTGGTATTGGCACTGCAGCTATCCAGCTTTGCAAAATTCACGGTTGTGAAGTTATTACTACAGTAGGAAATAAAAAAAAACAAGTATACTGCAAAAAACTAGGAGCAGATCTTGCTATTGATTATAATAAAAGTAATTTTTTAGAAGTAATAACAAAATATACAAAAAATAAAGGTGTTGATATTATTTTAGATATGGTTGGTCAAAAGTATTTTGAAAAAAATATTTTGTTATTAAAAGACAAAGGTAAATTAATAATGATTGCTTTTTTATCTGGTAGTATTACTAAAGCAGATTTTACTGAAATAATGACTAAGAGATTAACATTAACAGGATCAACTCTCAGACCTCGAACTGACCAAGAAAAGGCTAAAATTGCAAAAAATTTACACAAAAGTTACTGGACAGCTTTAACTAAAAAAACTATAAAACCTATTATATACAAAGTTTATAATTTAAAAGATGCTTTTAAAGCTCATAAATTAATGGAAAGTAGCAAACATTTAGGAAAAATAGTTCTTAAAACTAAATAAAAAGGAGAAAAAATGAATAATCCATTGATGCCAAAATCTACTGCTATATGGTTAATCGATAATACAGCACTTACATTTGAGCAGATATCAAAATTTTGTAACTTACATATACTTGAAGTCCAGGGTATCGCAGACGGAGAAGTAGCTGTTGGTATTCAAGGCAAGAACCCTGTAACATCAGGAGAACTTACACTGGAAGAAATAAAAAGGTGTGAAGGTGATAGTACACAATCTTTAAATAAACTTGATGATATAATTCCATTGAGTTCTGAAATAAATAAAAAGAAAAAAAGTTTTACTCCTGCTTCAAGAAGACAATTAATACCAGATGCTATAGCATGGTTAATTAAATATTATCCAGATCTGCCCGATGCCCAGATTATGAAACTAATTGGAACTACAAAAAATACAATTAAATCAATTAAAAACAGAGAACATTGGAATATGCAAAACATATCTCCAAGAGACCCTGTTTTACTAGCTCTTTGCAAGCAGACTGAACTTAATGAAGCCATTGCTGTTGCTAAAAAAAAAGTTATGAAAAATAAATGAACCTGAAAGGTTTTTCAAACTACTGTTCTGGTACTAAAGCCTTGATAATAGGTGATATTATGTTGGATAGGTACGTTATTGGTAATGTGAATAGAATATCGCCAGAAGCACCAGTTCCAGTTTTTTTATCTCAAAGCTCTAGACATGTGCTTGGTGGAGCAGGAAATGTATATAATAATTTAATTTCTCTAGGAGTTAACGCTACTTTAATTTCAATAATAGGAGAAGATAGATTTGGTAACCTGATAAAAAAAATATTAAAAAGCATTAAAAATACAAAGTGTTATTTATTTAAAGAAAAAAATATACCCACTACGGTAAAAACTAGATACTTAGTGAAAGGTCAGCAGTTGATAAGAGTAGACGAAGAAAAAGCAAACAATCTTTCAGATTCAGCATATAAATTTATTTTAAAAAGTTTTAAAAAAGAACTATTAAAGCATAATGTAGTTATATTATCAGATTATAATAAAGGCATATTTAATCAAAAATTAACAAAGGAATTAATTAAGTTATCAAATAAGCATAAAATTCCAATAATTATTGATCCTAAAAATAAAGATTTTAATTTATATAAAAATGCTACTTTAATTACTCCTAATCAATTAGAGGCAAGTCATGTCACTAAATTACCTTGTAATAATAATAAAGAGGCTGAAATTTGTGCTAAAAATATTATGAATAGCTATAGTATAAAAAAAGTTCTGATAACTAGAGGCAGTGAGGGGCTTAGTTACATTGGAAAAAAAGAGAAGATACACCAACCTACTAAAAAAATTGAAGTGTTTGATGTTTCAGGAGCTGGTGATACAGTACTAGCAGTTCTCTCAGTTTGTGTATCCAAGAAAATACCTATAAAAAAATCATTAGAGTTAGCTAATAGAGCAGCTGGAATAGTAGTAGGCAAAATAGGAACGACTACTATTAGCTTAAATGAACTTTTTAAAGAAGAACAATTATTCATTAATAAAAAATGTTCTTTGTTAGAGTTAAAAAAGATAGTAGCTAATTATAAAAGCAAGAAATATAAAGTTGGTTTTACTAATGGTTGCTTTGACATTTTACATATAGGGCATATTAATTATTTAGAAGAATCAAAGAAACTTTGTGATAAATTAATAGTTGCTATTAATAGTGACTCTTCAGTCAAAAGAATAAAAGGAATAAAAAGGCCGATCAATAACCAAGCGGATAGGGCAAAAATTCTATCAGCACTCAGCTTATGTGATCACGTTATTATTTTTAATCAACTTACTCCTATAAAATTAATTACTTCACTTAAGCCTGATGTTATTACCAAGGGAGGAGACTATAAGAAAAAAAATGTAGTAGGTTATAATGAAATAAAAAAATGGCAAGGACAGATTCACATCATAAATTATACTAAAGGTAAAAGTACCACAAGTATTTTAGAAAAGTTAATCTAAACTATTTAACAATATCTTTTCTAATTTTTCTAGTTTTCGTAAATAAATTTAGAAGAAACCTATCATCATTATTTTTTATTGCATACTCTAACTTTGATAAATCTTTTTTAAAAAGATTAAGCATTTTAAGAATTGATTTTCTATTACATAATATTATATCGCGCCACATTATAGGGTCTGAAGCAGCTATTCTAGTAAAATCTCTAAAGCCACTAGCTGCATATTTTATCACCTCTTTTTTAATAGTAGTCTGCAGATTAGCTATAGTTCCAACTATAGAATAAGCTATAATATGAGGAATATGTGACGTGATAGCTAAAACTTCATCATGATATTTAGAATCCATAATATCTACCTTCATTCCTACAAGTTGCCACATATTTTTAATAATTTTAACTGAATTTTTACTAGTATTTTTTTTAGGTGTTAATATACACCATCCATTTTTAAATAAGCCCGCAAAACCAGACTCTGGACCAGAGTTTTCTGTGCCTGCAATAGGGTGCCCAGGTACAAAATCAACATTTTTTGGTATATATTTTTTTACTGAGTTAATTACTTCTTTTTTTACGGACCCAACATCTGTAATAATAGCTCCTGGTTTAATATGATCACATATTTTTTTAAATACCTCTTGGTAAGCTGCCACAGGTATACCTACTATAATTATATCAGCTTCTTTTATAATATTTTCAATTTTATTGCTAGCAAAATTTACTAATTTTAATTTTTTAATCTTATCTAGAGTGCTTTTTCTCCTTGAATAAGCGGATGACAATAAATAAAATTTTTTCATTTTAAGATCTCTAGCTAAAGATGAATTTATTAAACCCATTCCTATAAAAGCAACTTTTTTAATTTTTTGATTAACCTTCATAATGTTTAGGAAGTATTCCAAATAATTTTAGATCATTATTATTTATCATATTATTACTTCTATATAAATAATATTTACTACTTTTAGTTTCTAAAATCATATTTTTATCTTCTATAATATATTTAGATATGTATAAAAAATATGAATTTTTTTCTATCACAGGCTTATACTTTGAGACAATTATTAAGCTTGGTGATTTTTTTTTTCTTAGAAAAAAAGGAAGAGCTGCGATAGCATATAGCTTTTTAAGCCGTATATTAGTCCACCATTTAGCACCTTTATGGTCACTAGGATAAGGAAGTATAGTTAATATATTTTTTCCATTATAAACTTTTTCTAATGCCTTAGAAGTGTTATTTATAGTTATTATTTCAATATCATGACTAAAATAATCATATATCGTTTTAATATATGAATTAGAAATACTGTTTGATAATAATAACTTGATGCCTCCCTGAACGTCAATTTGAGACAAAAAAATACTTCTCCAAAAAGATAAGATATATAAAGGGTTTAAATCATTATCATTTTTTTTTAAAATATTTCTCAAAATATTTGCCTGCCTTTCAGGTCTAAATAAATTATTTGATTTTTTTTCCTTGCCTATATTTTCAGCTATTTTTGATCTTTTTTTTAGTAAATCTAAAATCTGAAAATCTATTTTATCAATTTGTTTTCTTAATTTATCTATCTGACTCATAAATATTTATCTAAATTTAATTTACAAAAGTATTATAAAAAACTTAACTTTTTGAATATATTAATATAAATATACAATCATAATGGTTTCTAATAAAACAAATTCTAACAATATTTATAATTTTGAACATACCCCTAACTTAGTTTTTGACACAAGTCTAAAGTTAGAAAATGGTTCAGTGTTAAATAAACCAACTATTGCATATCAAACATATGGAGAGCTAAATCATAATAAATCCAACGCTATATTAATTTGTCACGCGCTTACAGGCGACCAATACGCTGCAGGAACAAACCCTATTACTCTAAAGTTGGGATGGTGGAATGATATGATCGGCAAAGATAAAGTTTTTGATACTAACTCTTACTTTATAATTTGTACTAATGTCCTAGGAGGATGTATGGGCTCTACAGGACCAAAAAGCATAAACCCAGACACTAATAATTATTTTGGCAATGATTTTCCTGAAATTGGTATACAAGATATGGTTAATTTACAAAAAAAACTAATTGATCATTTTGGTATAGAAAAATTATTATGTGTTGTAGGAGGCTCTATGGGTGGCATGCAGGTATTAGAATGGGCAACAAAATATTCAGATAGAGTTAAACTCGCTATACCTATTGCAACATCTTACAGACACACCGCTCAAAATATTGCTTTTCATGAAGTTGGAAGACAAGCAATCAAAAATGATACTAATTGGATAAATGGTAATTACATAAAAAATAATACTTCTCCTAAAAAAGGTTTAGCAGCAGCTAGAATGGTTGCACATATTACATATATGTCAGAAAAATCATTATCAAAAAAGTTTGGTAGAAATAAAAAAAATTTAAATCCTTTATCTAAAATCTTTGAAGGAAATTTTGAAGTTGAAAATTACTTGCAATATCAAGGCTCTTCCTTTGTAAGTAGATTTGATGCCAACTCATACTTACACCTTACAAGATCTATGGATCGCTTTGACTTGTCGGAAAAATTTAATGGTAAGCTAGAAAAAGTTTTTAGGAGTAACACGTGCAAGTGGTTAATTATTTCTTTTAATAGTGATTGGTTGTTTCCAACTTCAGAAAGTAAAAGATTAGTAAATGCTCTAAATGCAAATGCTTGTAACGTTAGTTTTGTTGAAATAGAATCTGATAGAGGGCATGATAGTTTCTTACTTCAGATACCTAGACTTTATAGCATCTTAAGAGGTTTTTTAATAGGAGCAAAATTTAAATAATGAAAAACGTAAGAGCTGATCATTATATTATATCAAAAATAGTAAAAAATAATTCTAGAATTTTAGATATTGGTTGTGCTGATGGTCAGCTTTTGCATTTGTTAGAAAAAGAAAAAAAAGTGTCAGGACAGGGCATAGAAATTAAACATGATAAAGTTGAGACATGTCTTAAAAAGGGACTATCAGTAATTGAAGGAGATGCGAACAAAGAAATCATAAACTATCCAGAAAAATCATTTGACTATGTAATATTAAGTCAAACATTACAAACGGTCGAAAGACCAAAATGGATTTTAAACGAAATATTAAGAATTGGAAAAAGTGCTATTATATCTTTTCCTAATTTTGGCCATTGGTTATGCAGAGCACAAATTCTTTTCAAAGGAAAGATGCCTGTAACAAATGATTTAAAACTAGCTTGGTATGATACCCAAAATATACACCTTTGCACTATTAGAGATTTTAATAATTTAATACTTGAATTAGATATACAAATTGATGAGAAGTTTGGAATCAATAAAAAAAAAGTACTTTCTTTTCCATTTAACTTATTTTCCTTAAATATATTTGCCTCTCATGCAGTATTTTTAGTAAGTAAAAGAAATTAATTATTTTCTAAAAAACTTTTTTAATAGCATGAGCCAAAGTATTAAATATTGTATCAATTTGTTTTTTTGTTATAATTAAGGGTGGAGATATAGCTATCGTATTACCAGTAAACCTAACCATTAATCCTTTGTTAAAGCACTCTTCGTAAACATCTCTTCCTAAAGTTTTAGGGTCTTTCTGTCTCTCTGCAAGTTCAATTCCTGCTACTAAACCAAAATTTCTAACATCCTTAACTACATTAAGTTTTGATAAAGAGTGTGCAGCTTTACCAAAATATTTTTCCAGCGACTTTGATCTTTCAAAGAGTTTTTCTTCTTCATAAACTTCTAAAGTCGCAATACCTGCAGCACATGCAATAGGATGTCCTGAATAAGTATAGCCATGAAATAGCTCAATTTTATCTTTATTCTTTTTATAAATTGTATCATAAATTTCAGACTTAACTCCAATTGCACCCATTGGAATTGTAGCATTCGTAATCCCTTTTGCTAATGTCATTATATCTGGGGTAACTTTAAACCTTTCACTAGCAAAGCTATCTCCAACTCTCCCAAAACCTGTTATGACCTCGTCAAAAATTAATAAAATATCATTCTTACTACAAATTTCTCTTAATTTTTCTAAATATCCTAAGGGTGGTACTAAAACACCAGTAGAACCTGCAATAGGTTCTACTATAACTGCTGCTATAGTATCCTTGCCATGAAAATCTATAATATCATTTAAAGCCTCAGCTTTTTCAATCCCATATTTAGGTTGTCCCCAAGAAAAAGAATTCTTTTCAGGTATGTGTGTATGAGGTAGATGTATTACACCATTAAGTAGGTTACCAAATTGTGACCTGTTAGCTATGATTCCTCCTACTGAGGTCCCTCCAAAGCCTGAGCCATGATATCCTCTTGATCTACCAATAAATTTTGTTTTTGAATGTTGTCCTTTAGCTTGAAAGTATGCTAAAACGACCTTAAGGGCGGAGTCTACTGCCTCAGACCCAGAATTAGAGAAAAAAGTATGATTAATGTCGTCAGGTAAAATATTTACTAGCTTTTCAGCAAACTCAAATGCTAGTTTATGTCCCATTTGAAATGATAGTCCGTAGTCCATTTTTTCTACTTGTGCTTTCACTGCATTTACTATTCTACTTCTACAATGTCCTGCATTTACACACCAAAGTCCAGCGACACCATCAAGAATTTTTTTACCATCTGAAGTCTTATAATACATACCTTTAGCGCTCTCTAGTAACTTAGGATTAGACTTAAACCATCTATTGTCAGTATAAGGCATCCAATAAGCGCTTTTTTCTTTCCTAGATAATTTCATATTTTTTATTATACTATAAATTTAAAATTTATTAACTATAAAGTATGAATTTAGTATCTAAATTAAAAAACAAAAAAAGTTTAAATATTATTTATGAAAACTCTAGTATTAGTTCTAATGGTTTATTACAAATTATAGAATATAATACAATTATATTAAAAAAATTAGCTATTAAGAAAAAAGATACAATTGCCATAGTCTTAGAAAATGGTCCTGAGTTTATAACAAGTTTCTTAAGCTGTATTAATTCTACAGTGGCTGCACCACTAAATCCTAATTATACTGCTTCAGAGTTTGATTTTTATTTTAAAGACTTGAAACCTAAAGCATTAATTACAAATTTACCAAGAAACCATCCATCTATAAAAATATCTTATAAAAAAAAAGTAAAAATAATTAGGCTAGAAGATTTTCTCTTTAAAGTTGATAAAAAAAGTTTGAAAAATAATAAGATCAAAAACACGGTAGCAAATTTAAATGATACAGCTTTAATTTTGCACACATCTGGCACTACATCCAGACCAAAAATGGTTGCCCTTACCCATCAAAATATTATCAGTAGTTCACTAAATATTTCTAATGTACTGAACTTAAAAAAAACAGATAAAAATATTATTTTAATGCCTTCATTTCACATTCACGGAATTATAGCATCTATACTAGCTCCACTTTATGCAGGAGGAAGTGTAGTGGCTTTACCTAAATTTAATGTACTTACTTTTTATAGTTTTTTAGAAAAGTACAAACCCACTTGGTTTACAGCTGTACCAACTATGCTGCAATCAATCTTGGATAGGTCAAAAAATAATAAAAAGATAATTCAAAATAGTAAACTACGATTTATTAGATCCTCATCTGCATCGTTACCTTCTAATGTATTTAAAAGCCTAGAAAGTACTTTTAAAGTTCCTGTAATAGAGAGTTATGGCATGACTGAGGCAGCCCATCAGATGACCTCAAATCTTCTACCCCCTAAAAAAAGAAAAATTAATAGCGTAGGAAAACCTATTGGACTAAAAGTCAAAATAATAGATCAAAGCAACAAATTCCTTAGCTATAAAAAAGAGGGAGAAGTATTAATTAAAGGTAAAAATGTTCTGAATGGATATTTAGCTAATTCAAAAGCAAATAAAGAAAGTTTCTTTGATGGATGGTTTAGAACAGGAGACTTGGGCTATTTCGATAAAGATGGTTATCTTTACATATCTGGTAGAATAAAAGAAATTATCAATAGAGGTGGTGAAAAAATTAGCCCCAAAGAAGTAGATGAGGTCTTTATGAAGCATTCTAAAGTTTCAAAAGCTATATCTTTTTCTGTTAAGCATCCTAAATTAGGAGAAGATATTTCTTTAGCAGTTGTACTTAAAAATAAAAAAAATTGTAAACCTAACGAATTAAAAGACTTTGCACAAAATAAGTTAGCACGTTTTAAAATTCCTAAAAAAATATACATTGTTAATGAAATACCAGTAGGAGCTACTGGTAAAATACAAAGAATAGGTTTAGGGAAAAAACTGGGAATAGAATAGTGAGAATCTGTATATTTGGTGCTGGAGCAATTGGTGGAATGATAGGCTCATTGCTAAAGTATAATAATATAGATGTGACCCTCATAGCCAGAGGAGAACACTACAATGAAATTAAAAAAAATGGACTAGCATTCAAAAGTAAAGAATATAATTTAGATATTTGTCAAAAATTTGATGTATATCAGGACATTTCAGATATAGGAAAATTTGATTTAGTAATTAATGGTTTAAAAGCCCATTCGGCAAATAAAACAGCCAAACATGTTAGTCAACTATTACATGAATCATCTGTAATATTACCTACCTTAAATGGGATTCCTTGGTGGTTCTTTTATAAGTTTGGAGGAAATTACAATAATTATCAACTACAATCAGTAGACCCAAATGAATTTCAGTGGAAATTTTTTAAACCCTCTAGGGTGATAGGATGTGTAGTTTATCCAGCAGCATTTATAAAAGGCCCAGGTGTTATTGAACATGTTGAAGGCAAAAGGTTAATCCTTGGTGAACCAGATAATTTAAAAACTACAAGAGTTGACGTGTTATCAAAAATTTTTATGTCTGCTGGAATAAAAGCTCCTATTAGTAAAAATATAAGAAGTGATATTTGGTTAAAATTAATTGGCAATAGCTCTTTTAATCCTTTATCTATAATTACTAAAGCAACCTTAAAGAAAATGTGTGAGACCCAAGAAACTAAAAATATAATATTTAATATGATGACTGAGGCTAATGATATAGCTCAAAAATTAAATATTCCAATAAAGTTAGATATAGAAAAAAGAATTGAAGGAGCAAGACTGGTTGGTGATCATAAAACCTCTACCTTACAAGATTTTGAGGAAAAAAAACCTTTAGAATTAAATGCTCTGATTAAATCACTAGTAGAATTAGGAAATTTAACCAATACAAATATACCTACAATCAATACCATATTTGCACTATCAAAGTATTTTGCTGTTGAAAATAATTGTTATGTTGATTAAGTGTTATTAAAATCCCAAGGCTAACCCATCTTTTCTTGGATCTGAACCCCCAACTAATACACCATTATCTCTGAGGAAAATAGCTTGCCCTCCTCCATGAGGAAGGTCACAGTAAGTAACTTTATGTCCTAATTTTTCTAGCTTGTCAAAATTTTCTAAAGAAATGGTTTTCTCAAGCGCTAAATTATTATCAAAATAGAAAGAGCGTGAATGATCTAAAGCCATTTGTACATCCATACCATAATCTAATACATTGGTTAAAAAATGAACTTGCCCAACTGGTTGATAGTGTGCTCCCATAACTCCAAAAGGCATAATTGGTCTATTATTTTTCATTAATAGTGCGGGAATAATAGTATGCATTGGTTTTTTTAAGGGCGCATAAAAGTTTGGATGATTTTGATCCAAGTTAAAAGAAGCTCCTCTATTATGTAGCAATATTCCTGTGTTTTCAGTTACTATTCCACTACCAAAAGGATGAAAAATTGAGTTAATAAAAGAAACAAAATTACCCTCATTATCTACAACACTAATGTATACAGTATCTTTATTATTTTCTAATTTTTTTATATCTAAATTCTCTAATACAGAATCTTCTTTAATCTTATTACTTAAATGAATTCCATAATCTTTAGACAGCATTTTTTGAATAGGTATTTCAGTAAAGTTAGGATCGCCTAAATATTTGTTTCTGTGAAGAAAAGCTAACTTAGTAGCTTCAGCTTCGATATGTATTCTTCTAAAATCATTAGGTTCGTATTTATTGATATCTATATTAGATAAGATATTTAACATCATTAAGGCTACAATACCCTGACCATTTGGAGGGCATTCGTATACTTGATATCCATTATAATCTATTTTAATAGGATCTACATATTCAGCTTGAAAGTTTGCTAAGTCGTCAAGTGAGAGCTGCCCTCCTAAATTGTTAATTTTAGTTATTATATCTTTGGCAACATATCCATCATAAAAGCCATCCCTGCCATTTTTTGCTATATACTCTAAAGTTTCAGAAAGTTGTTCCTGTTTATGTATTTCTCCTATTCTATATGCTTTCTCATTTTTCAAAAATATTCTTTTAGCATCTTTATCAACTTTTAATTTATCCTCTTCTCTCTTCCACATATCAGATATGACATCAGCCACCACATAACCTTCTTTTGCCAATTTTATTGCCGGGCTCAAAATATCTGTTAACTCTAAATTGCCATAATCTTTAACTAATTTACACCACGCTGCGACTGCTCCAGGTACAGTAATTGCACTATGAGAATAAGGGTCTATAAGATTGTTTCCTGTCTTGATTATACTATCATAATTAACTTTACTTGGTAGATTTCCGGATCCATTTAATGCAACTACTTTTTTATCTTTATTACTATAAAAAATACAAAAACAGTCTCCCCCAATTCCTGTAGAATGAGCTTCCACTACGGCTAGCACTGAAGCAGCTGTGACAGCAGCATCAACAGCATTACCCCCTTTTCTAATTATTTCCAAGGCTTTCATAGTAGCTTCAGGATGTGAAGTTGCTACCATAGCATTTTTGCTGTAAATAGGTGATCTTGATGGTATATGTAAATTTCTCATAATTAACTTATACCTTAATATATTTATAAATAAAAATAATTTTTCTCTTGTTTATACAGATGTTAACAGGTATAAATTAATATTATTTTTTTTAAGGTTAATTATGTTTGTTGTGATCAAAAACGGTGGTAAGCAATACAAGGTTCAGGCTGGTGATATTGTAAAACTAGACTACCTAGGGCAAGATAAAGGTAAAACTGTCAGCCTAAAAGAGGTTCTTGCATGCAGTGTGGATAATAAAGATTATATAGGATCACCTTACTTAAACAACGTTGAAGTGAAAATTGAAATTCTAGAAAATAAAAAAGATAAAAAGGTATTGGTTTTCAAAAAAAGAAGAAGGCATAATTCAAGAAGACTAAACGGACATAGACAAAGTTTATCAGTTGTTAAGATTAATGATATATTACTAGATGGTAAGAGTATCAGTAAAGATAATAAGAATAAAGTTTCAGTTGCTAAAAAAAATACTAACTCAACAAAAAAAAGTGAAGCAACCAGTAAAAAAGTTTTAAAAAGTAAACAACCTAAACCAAAAAAGGAATAGAATATGGCACATAAAAAAGCAGGTGGTAGTTCTAGAAATGGAAGAGATTCAGCAGGTAGAAGATTAGGAGTCAAAAAATTTGGTGGGGAAAAAGTAATTCCCGGTAATATCATAATAAGACAAAGAGGAACTAAATACTACCCTGGAGAAAACGTTGGAATTGGTAAAGATCATACTATTTTTGCACTTATAGAGGGTAAAGTAAAGTTCTCAACTAAATCATCTGGAAAGAAGTTTGTTTCTGTCAATAATTAATCTTAATGAAGTTTCTAGACGAAGCTAAAATTTTTTTGCAATCAGGAGCCGGAGGTAATGGCTGTGTTAGTTTTAGAAGAGAAAAATATATTGAATATGGTGGCCCTGATGGCGGAGATGGCGGTAACGGAGGTGATATAGTATTCCGAGCAGTCAGCAACAAAAATACTCTAGTAGATTTTAGATACAAACAGCATTTTAAAGCCAATAAAGGCAAAGACGGATCTGGTAAAAGAAAAAAAGGGTCATCTGGGAAAGTTCTATTTATTGAAGTTCCCTGTGGTACTTCGGTATATACTGACGACAAATCTACAAAGCTTTTAGAGTTAAATAAAGAGTTTGAAGAAATTATGATTTTGAAAGGGGGTAAAGGAGGGTTTGGAAATTTCAAATTCAAATCATCTAGAAATGTGGCTCCAAAAAAATCAAATCCTGGGCATCCTGGAAATGCTATGTGGGTTAGACTAAGATTAAACTTAATAGCAGATGCTGGAATAATTGGTTTGCCTAACGTGGGTAAATCGAGTTTTTTAAAGTCTATAACTAACGCTACTCCTAAAATAGGAGACTATCCCTTTACTACCTTACACCCTAACTTAGGTGTAGTTTCTTATGAGAATTATGAGGAGTTAATTATTGCGGATATTCCTGGGATTATAAAAAATGCAAGTTCTGGAATAGGGCTAGGAATTAAATTCTTAGGTCATGTAGAAAAATGCAAAGTACTATTACATTTTTTGGATTGTAGCCAAAAAAATATTATTAAAAATTATGAAATAATTAGAAAAGAGTTATCAAAATATGGATCAGGGCTAAAAGAGAAAAAGGAGATATTAGTATTAACAAAATCTGATTTAATTAATGAAGGTCAAGTAAATAAATATTCAAAGCAATTGAAAAGTTATAGTAATAAAAATGTAATTCCAATTTCTATAAATAATTTAAATAGTTTAATTGCTTTAAAAAAACTATTATTATCTGAAAAAAATAAAAATAAGCAATTTGATACGAAAAAATGGCAGCCTTAGAAAAAAGAATCTTAAGTGATTCTAAAAGAATAGTAATAAAAGTTGGTTCTGCTCTTATTAAGAGCGATAATAAGAATCTTATAAATGAAATCATTTTAAATAGGATAGTTAAAGAAATTATAAACTTGAATGAAGTAGGAAAAGAAATATTATTAGTTTCTTCAGGAGCTCTAGCATTAGGTAAAAAAAGCCTAAATTTAAAAAAAAAAAATTTAAAAGTGTCTGAAAAACAAGCGGCTTCATCAGTAGGTCAAGTACTACTCATAAATGCCTGGAAAAAAGCCTTTTTAAAATATAAAAAACAATGTGGTCAAATTTTACTAACTCATTTAGATGCAGAGATTAGAAGTAGTGCCATAAACGCTAGAAATACTATAGAATCATTGCTTAAACTAAACAGCATACCAATAATTAATGAAAATGACTCGGTTGCTACTCAAGAGTTGCGCTATGGAGACAATGATCAGTTAGCAGCCAGAGTTGCTCAAATTACTAGCTCAAATTTATTAATAATTTTATCAGATGTTGATGGATTATATACTTCTAATCCTAAAAAAAATAGTGATGCTTTACTTATAAAATATATAAAGAGAATTACTAAATCGATAGAAAAGCAAGCAGAAAATACTTCCTCTTCCATAGCAGTAGGGGGTATGAAAACAAAAATAAAAGCTGCTAAAATTGCTTTAGCTGCTGGGTGCAATATGATTATAACTAGAGGAAATAAATTACGACCAATTAGTTCTATTATGCAAAAAGCAAACTTTTCTTTATTTTTAACTGACACAAGTCCTAAAACAGCTAGAAAAAAATGGATTTCCTCTCAAATGAAAATTAAAGGAAATATTACAATTGATAAAGGCGCTGAAGAAGCATTAAAAAATGGGGCAAGCTTGTTACCTGCTGGCATAATATCAGTTTCTGGCTCATTTTATAAAGGCGATATTATCAATGTATTAAGCAAAAAAAAGCAAATTATATGTGTAGGTATATCTGCTTATCCAGCAAAAGATGCCAAGATTATAGCAGGAGCAAAAAGTAATGAAATAGAAAATTTATTAGGATATCATTCTAGAGATGTTATAATTCATAGAGATGATATGGTATTAAAAAACTGGTATGATTGAGCAATTAAATAATATAGAACTCATATGTAAGAAAGCTAAAGATGCCTCATATAAATTAGCAGTCTCTTCAAACAAGGATAGAAACTTTGCTTTAAAATTAATTGCTAGTCAAATATTAAAATCTATAAATAAAATAATTACAGCAAATAGAAAAGATTATAAAGCTGCAAAGAAAAATAAAATTCCTTCGGCCCTTCTTGATAGACTACTACTAAATGAAGAACGCATTAAAAATATGGCTAAAGATGTTAATAATATATCTAAACTCGAAGACCCCATTGGAAAAGAACTTATAAAAAAATTAAGGCCTAATGGTTTAAAAATCACTAAAGTATCAGTACCATTAGGAGTAATAGCTGTGATATTTGAATCAAGACCGAATGTTGCTTGTGATGTAGCCTGCTTGTGTATAAAATCTGGCAATGCTGTAATATTAAAGGGAGGAAAAGAAGCTAGACATACAAATGAGATAATAATAGAAATAATAAAAAATACTTTAAAAAAAACTTCCTTAAATGCAAATATCGTATCCTCACTTAAAAATTATTCCAGAAGCTCAGTAAACTATTTATTAAAGATGGATAAATACATTGATGTTTTGGTCCCAAGAGGAGGAAAAGAACTTATTAAAACAGTAAGGAAAAACAGTAATATACCTGTGTTTTCTCATTTAGACGGTATTTGTCATACTTATATTGATAAGTTTGCTAACGAAAAAATGGCCATAAACATTACTTATAATGCAAAAATGAGAAGGACCAGTATATGTGGAGCAACGGAAACAATACTTTGTCATAAAGATGTATCAAAACAAGTATTACCTCATTTATTAGAAAAACTTTTAAATGCTGGCTGTGAAGTAAGAGGAGATAGTGATGTAGTTTCATTTAGTAAAAAGATCAAAAAGGCAAGTGAACAAGATTGGAAAAAAGAATACCTAGACTCAATAGTTTCAATAAAAGTAGTTAAAAGTTTAAATGAAGCAATTAAGCACATAAATAATTATAGCTCAAAACATACTGATGCAATAATTACTAATAGTAAAAAAAATGCTAAATTATTTTTGACTGAAATTGAGAGCGCCATAGTAATGCATAATACCTCTACACAATTTTCTGATGGAGCAGAATTTGGATTGGGAGCAGAAATAGGAATATCTACAGGTAAACTACACGCTAGGGGGCCAGTAAGCACTCAAGAGCTGACTACCTATAAATACATTGTAAAAGGAAATGGTCAATTAAGACAATAAGTTCAAATAGTTTATTCAATAACTTAAGTAAATCTAATATTGGCTTATTAGGAGGAAGTTTTGATCCTGCTCATCAAGGCCATCTTTATATCAGTAATAAAATTATTAATATTTTAGGATTAAGTCAATTATGGTGGCTTGTATCCTCTCAGAACCCTCTTAAAAAAAAAAATCAATTTAAAAATTTAAATGAAAGATTATTAAGTGCCTACTTAATAAATAATAATTATAAAATTAAACCTCAAGCCTTAGAATTAAAAATAGGAACAACTTTTACTTATGACTCAATAAGAAAACTTCATACTATTATGCCTAGAGTTAATTTTTACTGGATTATGGGAGCTGATAACTTATGTAACATGCATAATTGGTATAATTGGAAAAAAATATTCTATATGTGCCCTGTTATAATTGTAAATAGAAAAGGATTTTTGTTTAAGTCATTGCATTCTAAAGCTTCAAGTAATTTTAGAAATAACAGATTTGATATTAGGCAAATAAAAAACAAAAAAAAACTTCCTGCGTGGTCATTCTTTAATATTAGACCTAACCTTAATAGTTCTACCAATCTTAGACAAAATATAGGATACTAAACTAATGTATAACGAACCTAATAATATTGCCAAAACAATTCATAAAGTGCTATCAGATAACAAAGCAAAAGACATTACTAAAATTAATTTAGAGAAAAAATCAAGTATTGCTGATTTTATGATAATTTGCTCAGGTACTTCTAATAGACATGTGATTTCTTTATCTAACTATTTAGTGGAAGCCTTAAAAAAAGAGAATTTAAATACACTAAATGTTGAAGGTATAAGAAATGGAGATTGGGTTTTAGTCGATGCTGGAGATATAATAATACATCTATTTAGAAGTGAGGTAAGAGAATATTATGGGCTTGAAAAAATGTGGGCAGGAGAAGAAATAAATTCTTATATAAAATAAAACACTAAGCTATATTGAATATGTGAAGTATTTATTTTCAACATTTTTTTATTTTATACTATTTAGTCTTTCTGTCCTTCAAGCTGAAGATAATAACTATAAACAATTAAAAGAAATAGAGAAAAAACTTTCAAATAACCAGGAAGTATATTTACAACTTTTAAAGGTTGAAAAAGAAGTTAGTAAAAATGTAAATAAAGCGAAATCAAATATAGAAAGCTATAAAAAATTAATTAAAAAAGGTTTTTCTGAAAAACAGTTTTTAGAAAAATATATTCAAAAAAAAAATCAATCATTGCTTAAACTTTCTTTTCTAAAGAACTCTATAAAAAACAAAAAAAGTTTGCTCTTAAATAATGTTTTAATATCTCGATATGAAAATTCTTATTCAAAAAAAGAAGACAATATTTTAAGAATAATTTTAGAAAACTATCATTTATTATATAATGATTATAATAATAATTACTTAGAAATTGAGAGTGAAATAAAAAAATATCAAACTATCTTAAGTAAATTAAAAAAATCTTTAATAAATATAGAATTATCACTTAAAAATAAATCAAGTGATTTAGAAGGTTTGATTGCTGAAACTATTATTACAGAAATAGAAAAACAAAAAAATTTATTACAAAAAAATAAAATTCAAAATAAAGCTAATAAAATAAAATCCCTTATAGAAAGCTTTGAAAATGGTGGTTTAGATTCCAAATTATTTGGAGATTTTAAATTTAACACACTACAAGATCTATTGCCCTTAAAAAAAGTTAATATTAAGAAGCTTTATAAAGAAAAACTTAATAATGGGATAAACTTATCTGTAACTAAAGATACTAAACTAATAGCCCCTAAGAATAGTTTAGTAGTTTATGCTGATTTTTTTAAAGGTTATGGTAATATGGTTATATTGGACTTAAGTAGTGAATATCACCTAATTTTATCAGGATTAAGTAATATATATTGTAATACAGGAGATTGGCTTGAAAAAGGCATGATTTTAGGCGATATTAATAGTAGTAAAAATAAAAACCTTTATATGGAATTTAGATTTAATGGAAAAACTGTAAGTCCTAGTAAGTGGGCTAAACTTAAATAGAAGAGGAAAATAATGTTGAACCTTATAAGCATATCGAAAATTATGACTACTTTAACTTTTATATATTTAGCTTTAACATCAAAACTTTATTCTGATGATAGCGATGTATATAAACAATTAAATTTATTTGGTGAGGTATATGAAAGAGTTAGAAGTGAATATGTGGAAAAGGTATCAGATAAAGATTTGATAGAAGCTGCGATAAATGGAATGCTACAATCTCTAGATCCTCATTCAAGTTATTTAAACGCTGATAGCTTTACAGAAATGAAAATACAAACTAAAGGAGAATTTGGAGGATTAGGTATAGAAGTTACCATGGAAAATGGTTTGGTTAAAGTCGTTTCTCCTATTGATGATACTCCTGCAGCTAAAGCTGGTCTGCTGTCAGGTGATTATATTTCTCATATTAATGAAGAACCTGTAATGGGATTAACTTTATCAGAAGCTGTTGATAAAATGAGAGGGCCTATAAATACTGAACTTAAGATAACAATAATCAGAGAGGGAAAAGAAGCTTTTGACCTCAAGCTAAAAAGAGCAATAATCAAAGTAACTTCCATTAAAGCAAAAAAAGAGGAAGATGTTGCTTATATAAGAATAACTTCTTTTACGCAAAAAACATATAAAAACTTAGTTAAAGAATACAATAAATTAAGTTCAGAGATGAAAGATAGTTTGAAAGGATTAGTTTTGGATTTAAGAAATAATCCGGGAGGTCTGCTTGATCAAGCAGTATCAGTTTCTAATGCATTTTTAGAAAGAGGTGAAATCGTATCAACAAGAGGTAGAGATAACAAAGGTGAACAAAGATATAACGCATCCAAAGGTGATATTACAAATGGCCTTCCTATTGTAGTTTTAATTAATGGAGGATCTGCTTCAGCATCAGAGATAGTTGCAGGAGCACTACAAGACCATAAAAGAGGAATATTAATGGGAACACAGACTTTCGGTAAAGGCTCTGTGCAAACTATAATACCAGTAACAAGCAAAGGTGCGGTAAGGCTTACTACTGCAAGATATTTTACTCCGTCTGGTAATTCAATACAAGCAAAAGGAATTAGCCCTGATATTTATGTACCTCAATCAAAATTAGAAATACTAGAAAATAATAATTCTAGAAGAGAGGCAGATTTAAGAGGAGCTTTAGATAGTGAAGATAAACAAGAAAACAATAACAATAGTGGTGATGATGAAAATAATACTGTTCAAGATTATCAATTAAATAGAGCCATAGAATTAATAAGGTCTATAAATGTTTATGAAAATATTAAAAAGGCATCCTAATGAATCTTTCTGAGGATTTTGAAAAAGGTTGGAGGTTAGGAGTCGGCATAATATTAATAAATCAAGAAAATAAAATCTTTATGGGTGAAAGAATAGATAACAAAGGTGCATGGCAAATGCCTCAGGGCGGAGTAAATATTGCTAAAAATGAAAGCTTAGATAATGCAGCAAAAAGAGAGCTTTACGAGGAAACGGGCGTAAAAAATGCAAAAATAATAAACCAAAGTGAAGGATGGTATTACTACTATTTACCAGAAAATTTAAAAACTAGACTATGGGGTGGAAAGTTTTTAGGACAAAAACAAAAATGGTTTTTATTTAGTTTTGAGGGAATAGATCAAGAAATCAATTTACAGAATGATAAAAAGCCTGAATTTAATAACTGGCAATGGGTTAGCCCTAAAAATGTATTAAACGATATTGTAAATTTTAAAAAAGAAATTTATCAAAAAGTACTAAAAGAATTTAAATTAATTACCAGTTAGCTTTACTCTGAGGCTTGATTTTCAGATCTAATTAGGTCAATATCCATAATCAAGTTATCTCTAATAACTTGATCCTCTGTTTTTTCAAGTTTAGAAAGTAATTCTGAAATCTTTTTTTCATTTTCTTTAACATCAATTTCTGAACTTTTTCTTATATAATCCACCATAACTAAACAATTATTATTTTGTATTTTTACAAATCCTCCTGCTACAAAAAAAGTAATTTTTTCTTTTTCTTCTTTTGAAAATACTTCCACTTTTCCCGGTCTTAAAAAAGTTATAATAGGAGCATGTTCATACATAGCGGCAAAGTCCCCTTCTTCTCCGGGTAAAACAACCATTTCAGTGTCACCATCATAAACATCATTATCTGGTGAAATAATTTGTGTTTTCAAAAGCCCTTCACTCATTTAGGCATTCTCTTTAGCCATCTTTTTAGCCTTCTCAAGAGCTTCATCTATAGTACCTACCATATAAAAAGCAGCCTCAGGAATATCATCATATTTCCCTGAACATAAGTCTTTAAAACCTTTAATTGTGTCTGTAATTTCTACAAACTTTCCTGGAAAGCCAGTAAAGACTTCTGCAACATGAAATGGTTGCGACAAAAATCTTTGAATTTTTCTTGCTCTAGCTACTACTAATTTATCTTCTTCAGATAATTCATCCATGCCTAATATAGCAATAATATCCTGTAAAGACTTATAAGTTTGTAATATTTTCTGAACTTCCCTAGCAACATTATAATGCTCTTCTCCCAAAATTCTTGGGTCTAGTATTCTAGATGTTGAGTCTAATGGATCAACGGCTGGATAAATACCTAGCTCTGCTATTTGTCTAGATAAAACCGTTGTGGCATCAAGATGACTAAAGGATGTAGCAGGAGCAGGGTCAGTTAAATCATCAGCAGGAACATAAATAGCCTGCACAGAAGTAATAGAACCTTTATTAGTTGAGGTTATTCTCTCTTGTAAAGCACCCATATCAGTTGCTAGCGTAGGTTGATAACCAACAGCTGAAGGAATTCTTCCTAATAGAGCTGAAACTTCAGATCCAGCTTGAGTAAATCTAAAAATATTATCAACAAAAAATAAAACATCTTGGCCTTCCTCATCTCTAAAATACTCTGCCATAGTCAGTCCTGATAAGGCAACTCTTGATCTAGCTCCAGGAGGTTCATTCATTTGACCATAAACTAATGCTGCTTTAGAATCTTTACTTCCAGGCTTAATTACCCCTGACTCAATCATTTCATGATATAAATCATTTCCTTCTCTAGTTCTTTCACCAACACCTGCAAATACAGAATATCCTCCGTGGCCCTTTGCCACGTTATTAATAAGTTCCATAATAAGAACTGTTTTACCTACTCCAGCTCCTCCAAACAAACCTATCTTTCCTCCCTTTGAGTATGGCGCTAAAAGGTCTACAACCTTAATTCCGGTAACTAACATTTCTGTATTAGTTGATTGTTCAATATACTTAGGAGCCTGCCTATGAATAGGATATGTTTTTTTTGTTTTTATCTCTCCTATTTCATCAATTGGTTCACCTACTACATTTGTAATTCTTCCTAACGTTTCAGGGCCAACTGGAACTTGTATTGGAGCTCCCGTATCTGTTACCTCTTCTCCTCTTTTCAAGCCTTCTGTAGCTGACATAGCAATAGATCTTAGTGTGTTCTCTCCAAGGTGTTGTGCAACCTCAAGAACTACTCTTTTACCATCTACCTTTACATGTAAGGCATTGAGAATAGGTGGTAACTCATTTTCAAATTCTACGTCTACTACTGGCCCTATTATTTGTTTAATTTTTCCTACGTTTTTACTCATCTATTTCTCCAATTTATTATAAAGCTTCTGCCCCAGATATTATTTCTATTAATTCTTTTGTTATTATAGCTTGTCTTTGCCTATTGTACTTTAATGATAAATTATCTATCATATCACCTGCATTTCTTGTTGCATTGTCCATTGCTGTCATCCTTGCTCCTTGCTCACTAGCTCTTGACTCTAAAATTGCCTTATAAATTTGGACAATAAAGTTTTTTGGAAGAATTTTAGATAAAACATCTTCTTCATTAGGTTCATACTCAAAATAAGTATCAATATTATTTTGATTTTCTGAAACTGTTTCATCAGATCTAGAGTAAGGAATTAATTTTTCAACCTTAACTTCTTGAGAAATAACACTATTAAAATAATTATAGAACAGGGTACATTCTTGAAAATCATTCTTATAGAAACTATTTAGAATTTTTTTTCCTATTTCTTCTGTAGATTTGTAGTCAATTTCACTAATATTAATATGCTTGACATCAAAGCTAAACATTTTTTCATATAAACCAGATAGTAAGTCAAAGCCTTTCTTTCCTATACATACCAAAGAAGCTGATTTTTTTCCCCCTTCAAGTTCATTTATTTTCTTCTTTACTGCTTTAACTATATTGGAATTTAATCCGCCACATAAGCCTCTATCAGAAGATACTACAATTATTAAAGATGAGTTTTTAGCTTCTACATTGTTACCTAATAATGGATGCTCAATATTTTCACTAGAGTTAACTAAACCTTTTACTATGCTATCCAACCCAGAACTGTAACTTCTACCTTTTTCAGCTAAAGATTGAGCTTTTTTTAATTTAGAAGCAGCTACCATCTTCATCGCTTGAGTGATCTTCTTAGTAGATTTAACACTATCAATTCTATTCCTTAAGTCTTTTAAAGAAGGCATTTACTTGTTTAACTCTGCTAAAAAATTAGTTTTAATAGTATCCATTACTTTTTTTAAATCCTTTGTTAGCGTGTCATCTAAAGCTAATTTTGTCTTTATTAACTTGAATACTTCCTTATGCTTCTTTTTAAACTCAGCTAGTAAAAATTTTTCGAAATCTCCTACTACACTTACGCTAAGGTCATCCAGATATCCATTAACTCCAGCAAAGATTATCACTATTTGTTCTTCTATCGCTAAAGGAGAATACTGTCCTTGTTTTAACAATTCAGTTAATCTCTCGCCCCTATTTAATAATTTTTGAGTTGAAACATCTAAATCTGATCCAAACTGAGCAAAAGCTGCCATTTCTCTATATTGCGCCAATTCTAATTTAATAGAACCAGCAACCTGCTTCATTCCTTTTACTTGTGCTGCTGATCCTACTCTACTAACTGATAATCCTACATTAATCGCTGGTCTAATTCCTTGGTAAAACAAATCTGTTTCTAAAAAAATCTGCCCATCAG
>CABZPW010000012.1 GCA_902527765.1 Rhodospirillaceae bacterium | reverse complement strand
GAAGCGCTTGAATTATGTGACGATCACAGTATACATTTGATCTTATTGGACTGGATGCTTCCTGAAATGTCTGGGCTGTCCTTTTTGAGAACAATAAAAAAACAAAGAGAAAACTTAAATATTCCTGTCATATTTGTCACAGCAAAAGAAGAAGAAGCAGATAAAATTACAGGGTTTAACTCAGGAGCAGATGACTATATTACTAAACCATTCTCGCATAAAGAACTTTTAGCTAGAGTTGAAGCTGTATTAAAGAGGTCTTATCCAAACTTATTTTTCAATAAACTATCATATGATAATATAGAACTACATCTAAAAACACATAGAGTTTATAGAAATGGAAATCAGGTTAAACTCAGTCCTAAAGAATATGAATTATTATTATATTTTATGACCAACCCTAAATTAGTTTTTTCAAGAGAGCAACTTCTTGATAAGGTCTGGGGGCTAGAGTCTGATATTGAAATAAGAACTGTAGATGTTCACATAAGAAGGCTTAGGAAAGCTATAAATATAGAAAATTCTAGGGAAATAATAAGAACAGTAAGATCAACCGGTTATTCTCTGGATTGACATTCATCTATATTTTCGATAATGCTATTTAAAGGTTTAAATTGTTAGAAATAGATAACATAAATCCTATAAAAGATTTTTTTTCTCATGAAAAAATTCAAAAGCAAGTTTATTCCTTTTTTAGGAAATACAACTATCAAATAATTAATAAAAAAGAATACTTGGATAGAAGTTATGAGTTTACCGTAACTCAAGGAGAGTCATTGCCTCAAGTAAAAAATGTAGGATTTTTGGGAGTTATGAATATAAAGGAATTAAAGAGCATTCAAGAGAAAAGAACTTTTAAGAAATTAAAGAAACAAATAAACAGAATTTTGGATCAGACCTGTGCTCCTTTAACTGTAGACAGAAATGGCTACATTATAAATGGTCATCATAGATATGATGCCTTAAAAATTTTAAAGAAAAAAAAAATTACAGTGAGAGTGTTAAACCTAAATGCAAGTGATATGTTACACTTAGAATATACTGGTACTGAATTGAATAAAATGTTAAAGCATCATCAATTTAACTCTCTTAACTTATTAACTTTTAAACCTGAAAGTTTATTAAAAAAAATTTCTTAATTTTTTTTTAAAAAATAAGAAAATAAACTACAAAAAAATAGAAATAGACTTGTAAATAATAAACACCCCATTAATCCAGCTATTTGATAAGAAAAACCTGATATTAAACATCCCACCAAACGTCCCGTTGCATTAGCCATATAATAAAATCCAACATCAAGTGTAACATCACTCTTTTTAGTTAATGCCAAAATCAGATATGAATGAATAGAAGAATTTATAGCAAATACAAAAGCAAATATAAAAAGTCCAATACAGATAATATAACCATTATAATCATAAGTATGCGATAAAATACCTAAGCTGGACATCATAAGGAATAGCTTTATAGACCAAAAAAAAGCCTGATCATTCTCAGAAAAATTATTTCCATAAAACATTTTCAATAATTTAGGAGCAAATGATTGAACAATGCCATAAAAAACGATCCAAGATGCCATAAATGATCCTACTTCTGTAAAACTCCAGTCTAACTTTTCATAAAAAAAAATTGGTATGCCCACTACAAACCATATATCTCTTGCTCCAAATAGAAAAACTCTTGAAACAGATAATATGTTTATTGAATTACTTTTAGAAAAAAGTTTAGAAAATTTTACTTTCTTTTTAACTATACCAGAATAATTTCTTAAACTTATAAGAGAGAATATTAACAATAAAAGAAGAAAAAATATAAAAATACTTAATGTTACTTTATAACCAACTAAACTTAATAAAAAAGAACCTAAAAAAAATCCAATACCTTTTAAGGTATTTTTAGAGCCTGTTAAAAAAGATACTAGTTTAAAAAGTCTTCTATTTTTATTTTCATCAGAAACCACAGTCTTAATAGCACTTTTAGCACTAACTTTAGTTAAATCTTTAGCTATTCCGCTAATGCCCTGAGCAATTATTACATAAACCAAAGAATATAATTGAGGCCAAGTGTTATTAAGATTAAATAGCAAAGTTAAAGCTACTATCTGCAAAAATATTCCTGTAAATAAAGTTTTATTAAGACCAAACCTTTTAGCTAAATATCCTCCAGTAATATTTGTTATAACTCCACAAAATTCATAAAGCATAAATAGTAAAGATAACTGTATGGGAGTATACCCAATATTGTGGAAGTATAATAATACCAGCATTCTAAGCGCGCCATCAGTTAGAGTAAAACTCCAGTAAGAAGCAGTTACTGCTATATACTTTTTTATATCCACCAATTAATTAAATACCTTGATTAATTACATATTTGCATAGCTCTATTAATCTCAATGAGTAAGCATACTCATTATCATACCATGAAATAATTTTAATTTGACTTTTGTCATTAACCATTGTTGATTGAGCATCAACTATTGAAGACCTTGTATCACTCACATAATCACTAGATACTAAAAGTCTGTCTTCGTAACCTAAAATTCCTTTTAAATATGAAGTTGCTGCTTCTTTAAACTTACTATTGATTTCTTCAATACTAGTCTCTTCAACTATTTCAAATACACAGTCTGTTAGTGATGCATTTAATACTGGAACACGAACTGCTATACCATCTAATTTACCTTCTAGCTCAGGAAAAATTAAGCCTATAGCTTTAGCAGATCCTGTAGTGGTTGGTATTAGATTAGTACTAGAAGACCTGGATCTTCTTATATCATTATGCATACCGTCTATTATGCTTTGAGAATTAGTTATATCATGAATAGTGGTTATTAACCCATGTTTTATAGTATAATTATTTTTCAAAACTTTTACTATTGGTGCTAAACAGTTTGTTGTGCAGCTAGCTCCTGTAATGAAATTATGGTTTTTTTTATCATAACCCAAATGGTTGACCCCCATAACTATATTTTTTACATTTTCATTGTTTATTGGATAGGAAAAAATAATTTTTCTTATTTTTTTTTCAAAAAGATTAGAAAGGGACAAAACGTTTTTAAATTTCCCAGAGCACTCTAATATTATGTCTATGTTATCATGAAAAGAAACTGCCTCTTCTAAATTATCAAAGTTTGAGTATTTAACTTTTTTATTACCTAAAAATAAATATTTTCCATCTTCATAAATTTTAATGGGAAATCTTCCATGTGTGCTATCAAACTCTAATAAATGTTTAGCTACTTGTATATTTCCATTTGGATCATTTATACCCACAATTTCTAATTCTTGTCCCCAAATACCAGTTGGTGCTTCTGAGTTGAAATCTTTCTTATGATCATACCAAGCTAGTCTTGTAGCTAATTTTCCAATACGTCCAAAACCATTAATTAATATTTTATATGCCATATAATAATTTGTGTTTTATAAAATAATATTGATTAATTTAATATTAAATAATATAAACTATTTAAACAATCTAATGTTTTATTACAAATTTATTACTACTTTGTTACAGTCTTTATGAAGTATTTATACCTATTGAGGCATGGCAAATCATTGTGGAAAAATTATGACGGCAATGATCATGAGAGAGATATATCCAAAAAAGGCATAGAAAAAACTAAAAATGTTGCTCAAAAATTTTTATTAAAAAATGAAGTTATTGAATTATGCTTATATTCAAGTTCTAAAAGGACAAAAAAAACCTTAAGAATATTCAACAAAATCATACAAATAAATAAAAAAAGAGAGAAAAAAGGGCTATACCATTGTTCTGGTGCTTATATTTTCAATTTAATAAAAAAGCAAAATATAAAAAAAAGTATTCTAATAATAGGACATGAACCTTCTTTCTCTGAATTCTTAGATATTATAATTAACTCTAATGTAAAAATAAATTTATCTGTGTTAGGTGAAAAAATATATACTTCATCTTTAATCAAAATAGCTATAGATGTAAGTACCTGGGCAAACATGAATAGAAAAAGCAACACTTTGATTTATCACATTTGCCCAGATAAATACGTGGGAGAGATGAAAAAAAAAAGTAATCAAAGTTGATTTAATTATCCATATTTTTATTACATAATTATTACGTGCTATGTAATAAATCTGTAATATATTTATTTAAGAATTAAGGCTATTCTATGATTAATAAACATAGCCCTGATAAAATACTCCATTTTAAAACTATATGGATGTCCGATCTTCATTTAGGTACTAAAGGATGTCAAGATCAACTTATTCTAGAGTTTATTAAATATACTAGGTCAGATAAACTTTATCTTATAGGTGATATAATTGATGGTTGGGCTCTTAGAAAAAAATGGTATTGGCCACAAGCACATAATGATATTGTTCAGAAAATTCTAAGAAAAGCTAGACACGGAACAAAAGTTTATTATGTAGCCGGGAACCATGATGAATTATTAAGAAAATTTATTCCTGTCAACTTTGGAAAAGTTCAAATAGTAAATCAGATCATACATACTACTGAAACAAAAAAAAAGTACTTAGTTATACATGGCGATCAATTTGATGGTGTCATGCAATATGCAAGATGGTTATCTAAACTTGGCTCTGTTGCTTATGAATGGCTAATAACAATTAATAGGTATATAAACTACTTCAGAAAAAAACTAGGAAAAGAGTACTGGTCTTTTTCAAAGTTTTTGAAATTTAAAGTCAAAAATGCTGTTAACTTTATGAGCAATTACGAAGTATTAATTTCTAATTATGCAAAAAAAAGAAAAGTTGATGGCGTAATTTGCGGGCACATTCATCATGCCGTTAGCAAACATACTATGGGAATTCATTATATAAATGACGGTGATTGGGTTGAAAGTTGTACTGCCTTGGTAGAACATTTTGATGGAAGTCTTGAGCTAATAGATTGGAATAAAAAAAGAAAAGAAATAATTGATATTACTACTAATGGTGCTGATAAAACATTATTAAGAAAAACTGCTTGAAAAATAAATTAAATATTTTAATTGCCACTGATGCATGGGACCCACAAACAAATGGTGTAGTAACTACCCTCAAGAATCTTGGCTTAAGTTTAAAAGAAAAAAAACATAAAGTATCATTACTTACCCCAAAAGAATTCATTACGATACCTTGTCCTACTTATCCTGAGATAAGATTATCAATCAATGTGTTTCAAAAGTATTTAAAAAAAAAATTTCATCAGATAAACCCAGATGTAATTCATATAGCAACAGAAGGGCCCATTGGCTTTGCAGTAAGGAGATATTGCGTAAAAAATAAAATACTTTTTACAACTTCATATCATACCAAGTTTCCTGAATACATATTTGAACGGTTTAAACTGAAAATAATTCTTAAATTATCTAAAAAATTTATGGCATATTTTCATTCAAAATCGTATAGGGTTTTTGTTACTACAGAAACTATGAAAAAAGATTTAGCTAATAAAGGTTTTAAAAAAGATAAAATGGTAGTATGGACCAGAGGTGTTAATAGAAATATTTTTAATAATAAAGGTAATATTAAAAAACTTAATTATAAAAAACCTATATGGATTTATGTAGGAAGAATAGCTGTAGAAAAAAATATAGAAAAATTTTTAGAACTAAAATTACCAGGCACTAAATTATTAATTGGAGATGGCCCCCAGCTAAAAACTTTGAAAGAAAAGTATAGGGAAGCAAATTTTCTGGGTAATAAAAATCACTCTCAAGTGGCAGAATATTTAGGACAAAGTGATGTATTTGTTTTTCCAAGCCTTACTGATACTTTTGGGGTCGTATTAATAGAAGCATTAAGTATGGGAGTTCCAATAGCGGCATATCCCGTGCCAGGGCCTATTGATATCATAAAAGATAAAAAAATATTTACTTTGAATAAGGATTTACTCACCTCTTGCAAAAGAGCTCAAAATATTAAGAAAATAGACTGCATCAATGCTGTAAAAGGTTATACCTGGGAAAACTGTGCCGCAATATTCTTAAAAAACATTTTTGTTAATAAGAAATAAATGAAAATAAAAATAGGTATTTTAAACTCTAAAGGTGGTTGTGGTAAGACCACCATTGCAATAAATCTTTCAGTTGCGATAAGTCATCAAATGATTAAAACGGTTTTAATTGATGCCGATCCAAATCAAGGTGCACTATTTTGGTTTAAAAAAAGAAACAAAAATCATTTGTCTAATTATCTTAAAGTAACAAGTTTAAACAAATTAAAAAAAATTAAAAACTTTGAATGCTTAATTTATGATTGTCCTGCAAATATGAAAGATAAAAAAGTTAAAGACATAATATCACAATGCAATTATTTAATTATTCCAATACAAGCTTCAATCTTTGATCAAACAGCCACAAATCTTTTTTTAGCATTAATAAACAAATTAAGTCGAATTAGAAAAGGAAAAACAGATTTAGTTTTTGTGATAAACAGATATAAAAAAAGGGCACAAATATTTAAAAAATTAAATACATTTTTACTTAGCAAAAAGATAAAACCTTTATGCAAGTTGTCAGACAGAATAGCATACCAATTATTAGCATCAGAAGGAAAATCAATTTTTGATGTGAACCATAAACCTATATATAACCTCAAAAATGAGTGGGTGCCCTTATTACACTTTTTAAAGGTAAAATGATTAAAAAAATTTGGTATATACAACGTAAAATTTACTTTCTTCATACAAATAAAAGACTATTTAAGCGGAGTAAAATTTACTTTCTTAATATAAATAAAAGACTATTTAAGCGGAAAATATATTAATTGAATAATTTATAAAAAAAAATTTAACTTTTTTTAAAGCCATAAAAACTAATTGAGATATTAGTTTAAGAGACACAAATATTAGAAGTGCTAGGGAGTCAAACTCCCTAGCGTATATACCTTAATTATTATCAGAAATATTTACTTCTATTTTTCTAGGTTCAGCACTACCACTTTGTTCTTTAATATTACTTTTAGCACTAGTATTATCTTTATTTAAAGCAATGTTATTTTTTTTAACTGGTGCTTTTGCTGTAACTGTCTTTTTTGCTTTAGCCTTAGTTTTACTTGTCTTCTTAGCACCTAATTTAGCTGACTTTTTTAACTTTGCTTTTAAAGCCTTATTATTATTTTTAAGCTTTGAGTTTTGTTTTTTAATACTTTTAGCTTTTTTAGCCACTTTACTTAATTTAGCGTTATCTTTTTTTACTGATTTAAGTTTGCTAGCTAATTTTTTAGTACTATTTTTGTTGCTGCTTTTAGCTTTTTTAGCCACTTTACTTAATTTAGCATTATCTTTTTTTACTGATTTAAGTTTATTTAAAAGCTTTTTATTTGAGTTATTTGATTTTTTTAAGGACTTAGTTTTTTTTTCTAAGTCAATAGTTGAACAAGTTAATCCTATTATCTTGGGTAAACTCTTTTTTTTAGTAGCCTTTTTCAAAGCTTGTTGCTTAATACCAGATATTTTAGCAAATTTCTTTGAACTCATTTTATTACTTTTGAGCCAGCTTTTAAATTGTTTTGGTTTTTCTACATTTAGTTGCATTTCATCCTCCTGTTTATTTTACGCAATAGTTGCGTAATATGCATATTATGCATTCTTAAAATATTGTCAACTATATTTTATTAATTTTATTTTGTATTTCTAGAGCTAAGCACGCTAATTGTATATATTTAGGTATATTTATAGTCTTTTTCCCTTTTTTACCTTTTTCATAATATTGAATAATTCTAATTTTTAAGCCAAGCATTTCTGCAGCATTTTTTTGAGATAATCCAAGGGATTTTCGCCATTTTTTAAATTCTTCAGGTTTCATAATTATTATTATATATGCAACTTATGCATAATTTACAAATAAATATGCACTTTTTGCAAAAAGTTTATTAAACTTATTTATCTTCAATTAGCTTTTTCTATAAAAAACTTTAATATTTAGTTATACATTTATTACATTCAGGAGGCTAGTTTTGAAATTTTTAAAGAAAAATTTGAAATGGCTTGCAACCATTTTAGTTCTTACAGGTATATTATTGACAAACCTAAATATTTATCCTTTAAATTTATTTTTTCATGGTACAGGAGTATTAGTATGGACCTACGTCGGTTTTTTAATTAAAGATAAAGCAATCTTAACAAACTTTGGTTTGCAAATACCACTATTTGTAGTAGGTTTTTTTCAGCTTATCTAGAAATAACCTTCATTAGATCTCAGAGGTTTATTAAATAATAACTCTATTACATACAGCTAGTTAAAATTTTTTGAAATTTATTATTGATGGGTCAAAATCATTGGTGATGATATTAAATAATTTTTTATTTCTGAAACTAATAAGCAGTTAAAAAATTAAATTTATTTTTTGATATTGAAAATATTGCTGGCAAACTTTCTAAAATATCTCCATCTGCTTGAATAGGCTCCCCTTGAGGGTCAGATACCTTAAAATTTTTTACCTTAATTATTTTAACACTTTTTAATTTTGGTATTAGGCCTAAGATTAACGCTATAGAGTATTTAAGACAGTTTAACCTTCCAAAATGCTGGAAAAGGCATATGTGTAAAAAAGGATCTTTTGGTGATGCGTCTGGTGCACAAATAAACCTACCGCCATAATAATGTCCGTTTGCTATAATAACCGATGAAGCTTGATACTTTTTTTTTCCTACACTTACTTCATATTTTACCTTTTTATGCCTAATTATCTCTCTGACTGACTCATAAACATAAGCAAGCTTTCCTATTTTATTTTTAAGCGACTTACTTACATCTCTCACTACATGCGCATCAAAGCCTAGTCCAGCCATTTGAATAAATTTTTTATTATTTACATTTCCTATTGATAGTTGCTCTATTTTCCCTTGCATTAATGTAGTAATTAAATGGTTAGGATTTTTAGGTATCCCTAATTCATTAGCAAAAACATTCGCTGTGCCTATAGGAATTATGCCTATAACTATTTTTTTATTATTTATTCCATTGAGAACTTCATTAATAGTGCCATCTCCTCCTGCTATTAATAATAAATCTATATTTTTTTCAAGCCCTTGAGCTAGAGCTATAGCGTGACCTTTGCCATTTGTTTCTAAAATTTCTAATTTCTTAAAATTTGCTTTCAGCAATTTTACTATTTTGGAAAAACGCCTATGATGCCTCTGTCCAGCCACTGGATTATAAATCATTTTTACTATTTTTGTATTCATATACTAACTAAAAATTTAATAATAATTAAAAATGTAATATTTTTGAAATATTTTCCACTATATTATAAATGATGAGTAATGCTACAAAATTTGAAGAGATAACTAATTCCTTAATAAGTAGGAGAGCTTTTCTAAAAAAAAGTTTTTCGATAGGAAGTCTAGCATTAATGAGTACAACACTGGGTAGCATTGCTGCATATTCATCACAAAGTTTTTTTAATTTTACCAAAGTTGATTGTAATAATGATGATACTGTAACGTTACCAGAACAATATACTTGGAATATTGTTTCAAAATGGGGAGACCCAATGTGGTCTGACGTTGAAGAGTTTGACCAAACATCATGTGGTTCTCATGAATCACAATTGAAATCAGTAGGTGATAATAACGATGGTATGGAGCTTTTTGTTACTTCAGACAATAAAACGTTATTAGCAGTAAATAATGAATATACAAATCATAAAATAATATTTTCTAACAGAAAAAGTCTTCTTCCTGAAAATGAAGGGGATATTTTAAAAGGCATGTATGCTCATGGTGTTTCAATTTTCGAAATTGAAAATTCAAATAATAAATGGAATTTAGTAAAAGACTCTAAATATAATAGAAGAATCACTCCTTTTACTAAAATGGAAATCACAGGTCCTGCAAAAGGTCATAGTCTTATGAAAACCAAAGAAGACAAAGATGGAATTTATGCAAAAGGAACATGGAACAATTGTGGTAGTGGGAGAACCCCTTGGGGAACCTATCTTACTTGTGAAGAAAATTTTAATAACTACTTTTCTTCTTCTGATAAAAACTTTAAGTCAACTGATGAACTTCACCGATATGGAATTAGAACTAGAGAGATTGGTCTTAATTGGGCAAAAGCAGATAGTAGATTTGACTTATCTAAAGAAGTAAACGAACCCAATAAAGTTGGTTACGTTGTTGAGATAGATCCACTAAACCCAAATTCTACTCCAAAAAAACATACAGCTTTAGGAAGGTTTAAACATGAAAATGCTGAACTAGTAATATCGAAAGATGGAAAAATAGTTGTGTATATGGGAGATGATGAAAGAGGAGAATATCTCTATAAGTATGTGAGTAATGAAAGCATCAATAAGGTAAAAGATAAAGGTACATTGCTTAGCAATGGAAATTTATATGTAGCTAAATTTAATGATAACTTCTCTGGAGAATGGTTATTATTAGATACCCAAACAACTGGTCTTTCATCTAAAGCAGAGGTTTGTATTTTTACTAGACTAGCAGCATCAAAAGTTGGAGCTACTACTATGGATAGACCTGAATGGATTGCAAGTAATCCAAAAAAAAACGAGGTATGTTGTTGTTTAACAAATAATAAAAATAGGGGTATAAAAACTAATAAAGGTGGCGATAAAGTAGCCGTAGATAAAGTTAATCCTAGAAAAAATAATAAATATGGGCAAATAGTAAGATGGAAGCCTAGAGACAATAACCATTCTTCAGTTTATTTTGAATGGGATTTATTTGTTGTAGCTGGGAACCCTAATGTTCATGATGACAACAATAGAGGGTCTAAAAATATTGATAAAGAAAACATGTTTAATTCTCCCGATGGGTTAAAATTTGATAAATATGGAAGATTATGGATCCAAACTGATGGAAACTATTCCAACTCAGGAGACTTTAAAGGAATGGGTAATAATCAAATGCTTATAGCCGATACCAATACTGGGAAAATTAAAAGATTTATGGTTGGGCCAAAAGAATGTGAAGTTACAGGACTAACCTTTGCACCTGATTACAAAACAGTTTTTGTAGGTATTCAACACCCAGGAGAAAGGTTAGGAAGTAATTTTCCAGATAACGGAAATAATAAGCCTCGATCTTGTATAATTGCTATTCAAAAAAAAGATGGATCTGAAATTTTAACTTAGTTATTCAGGTTCCACAAAATGTTCTTAGTACCTCTTGTCCTTTTGTTGGACCAACATACATTTTTTCGTAATGTTTTATTTTTTCAAACGGATTCTCTATACATTCTAAAGCTTTGTTTAATGTATCTTTTTTATCAGTTAATAACTCTTGTATAATTTGTTCTACTAAGTGATTACGCATTATAAAAGCTGGGTTATTTGAGGTAATAGTTTTACAAACTTCTTTTTGGTTACTTTTATTTTTAATAAGCTTTTTCCAATCATTTTTCCAACTTTTAAATGTATCTGTTTTAGATATTAATTGATTACTACTTTCTACCTCTTTAATTAATGCTCTAAAAGAATTAGTAAAATCTAAATTTTCACTTTCTAATATTTCTAAAAACCTATTAATTAAAACTTCATTCTCTGGGTATATTTTTTTAAGTCCTATTTTTTTACTAAACTCTAATAACCATTTATTTTTATATTTTTCAGGAATGCTAGAAATTTCTTTTTGCAGTATATTTACTTTTTTTTCTTCAGTTCCTTCTAACAAAGGTACTAAAGCAGAAGCGAAACAGGCCATGTTCCACATTAAAATATTTGGTTGGTTTTTATAACAATATCTTCCCATAGAATCAATAGAACTAAAAACTTTGTCACTTTTATAATTGTCTATAAAAGCACAAGGACCATAGTCTATTGTCTCACAACTTATAGAAGTATTATCAGTATTCATTACTCCATGTATAAAACCTACCTTCATCCAACTTGTTACCAAATTTATTTGCCCATCTACAACGTTTTTAAATAATTCAAAGTATTTATTTTCATTCTTTTCTAAATAAGGAAAATGATGTTCTATGAAATAATCAGCTAAAATTTTTAAAGACTTTGTATCTTTCCTAGAATAAAAATATTGGAACGTTCCTACTCTTATGTGTGACCTTGCAACTCTACATAAAACAGCACCAGGGTATGTTTCTTCTCTGTAAACATTATCTCCTGTTAAAACGGCTGATAAACTTCTAGTAGTAGGAATATGTATATTATTCATATACTCACTTACAACATATTCTCTTATTACTGGCCCTAACCAGGCTTTACCATCTCCTCCTCTAGAGTATGGTGTACGTCCCGAACCTTTTAATTGAAGATCATACTTATTTCCTTTTCTATCTAATACTTCTCCTAATAAGTGCGCTCTACCATCTCCTAATTGAGGAACCCAATTACCAAACTGATGTCCAGCATATACCATTGCTAATGGATCTGAGTCCTTATGAATTAAGTTGCCTGAGAGAATATTTATACCCTCTTCTGTATCTAAATAATTATAATCAATATTCAATTCATTACATAAGCTATTGTTTAATAGTACTTTTTTTGGCTTATTTGTTTTTTCTGGTTCAATTTTACTATAAAATTGCTTAGGTAATTGATTAAAACTGTTTTTAAAAATTAAACTCAATTTATCTTCCTTTTATTATCAATGTAATATATCAAAATGATAGCAGGCAGACAAAATAAAGCTGTAATTATAAAAAAACCTACCCACTCCGGATTATTAATTTGATTGATGCCAAAGTTTTCAAAATATCTCTGCCATTTTAAATTATCTATAAGCCAGCCAGCAGGCGCTGCTAACCATGTTCTTGAAAAAGCCATAAAAGAAGATAATAGTGCGTATTGAAAAGCAGAAAACTGAACATTACATAAACTAGATAAATAAGCAATAAAAGCAGCAGTTCCTATACCACCAGATAAATTTTCTATAGTAATGGTAATTACTAATAAAGAAATACTACTTCCTTTAATTGCTAGAAGTATAAAAACTAAATTCGATAGTAACTGTAAAATACCTGCTATAAATAAAGAAAGGATAATTCCTAGTCTAGATATTATTAAACCTCCAAGAAATAAACCTACTAAAGTTGCTCCTAGCCCATATAGTTTTGATATTGTAGCAATTTCAGATTTAGTAAAACCTATTTCAAGCATAAAAGGTTGAGCCAATACTCCTAACAAGGCATCTCCCCATTTAAACAATGCTATAAATATTAAAATCAAAACCCAATTGTTTTTATTCATGAAATCTTTAAAAGGTTCTATTACTCTATCTTTGAAAAAATTTTTATAATTAATTTCTGCTTTATCTTGATCGTTTTCATTTGTTTTAATGTTACAAAAACTTATTAATAAAATTCCTAATGGAAACAAAGCTGATAAGCTTATAAAAGAAATTTTCCAAGAAAATATCTCAGCTATTATTAAAGCTCCAGCACCTGCTACAAGTAAAGCAATTCTATAGCCTGTCACATACATAGCTGCACCTAGGCCATATTCACTTTTCTTATGTATTTCTATTCTCCACGCATCTATAGCTACATCGTGAGATGCTGAAAAAAATGCAAGTGTTAATGCAGTGAAAGCAAGAATTTTTGTATCTTCTACTGGATTAATGTTTCCTATAATAAATATATTAATACAAATTAATATTTGCATAATAATAATCCAAACTCTTCTTATACCAACTCTATTAGAAAAAAAATTTAAAATTTTTATATCAAGTAAAGGTGCCCAAAAAAACTTAAGAGCGTATGGCATACCTACTAAAGCAAATAGACCTATAGTTGTTTTATTTACGCCCAGATCTGCTAACCAAGTTCCTAAAGTAGCTGAAGTTAATAATAATGGTAATCCTGAAAAAAAACCAACAGGCAGAAAAATTAGTAATCTTTTTTTAAAACAGTTTTTAAGGTCGCTTATCAAAATACTAATTTTTTATAATATTATTTTCAATTAAAAGGTCCTTTAAGTTGGATATAGGCCTTGCACCTAAAGACTTTATAGTCTCAGATGCACACAAAGAGCCAGCATTCATACAGTCAATTAATGGGGCATCCATACCATACATATATAAAAAACCAGCTGCATAATTATCTCCTGCCCCAGTAGTGTCTATAGCTTCAACTTTAAATGCCTCAGATTTTATAAATTGTTTTTCATTATATATTAACGAACCTTCAGCTCCTAAAGTTGCTATTACGATATTTACGTTTTCACCTGCATTTTCTAATGCTTCTTTTTTATCACATTCATATAACGCCCTAATTTCATTTTCATTAGCAAATAAGATATTCAATTTTTTATTTATTAATTTTATAAAATCTGTTCTGTGTCTCTCTACGCAAAATGGATCAGATAAGCTTAGTGCTACTTGATATTTATTTTCCTTAGCTTTATCTACAACCTTATAAAAAATATCTTTTGCCTCGGGCAAATCAAATAAATAACCTTCTAAATAAATTATGTTTGACTTAGTTAAACTACTTAATTCTAAATTATTATTATTTAGATTTGTAGAGGCGCCTAGATAGGTGCACATAGTTCTTTCTCCATTAGGTGTAACTAAAACTAAGCAAAGTGAAGATGCTTTTCCTTCTTCGTTTTCTTTATTTAATAAATCAATTTTTTCTTTTTCCATACTATTACTAAAAAGATTACCATACTTATCATTTTTTCTGCTTCCTATAAAAGCACACTTTCCCCCTAGTTTAGAAATAGTAGATAAAGTATTAGCAACTGAACCACCAGCATAGGTTTTAGAAATATTTAGATCTTTTAATAACTCCATTATAAAAACTTCATCTACTAACTTCATAGTACCTTCTACTAAATTATTTTTTTTTAAAAAGGATTCTTCAACCTCAACAAAAATATCAGTAACAGCATTACCTATACCTAAAACATCGTAATTATATTTTTGCATTTTTTGCTCCCTATTTTTGCTATACAATCATATATTAAAGAGTGGTTTTTTAAAATGAATATTGAAACAAAAAATCTTTGGAAAAAAAATGCTAGTGAAATTTTAACACTCATTGATAAAAAAGAAATTTCAATAGAAGAAGTTTTAGAATCCTCTTTGGATAGAATTAAAGAAATTAATCCTGATATAAATGCAGTAGTAACTCTTATAAATAAAGACGAAAAAAAAAGATTAATTAATAATTTTAATAATAGCACTGATACCATCTTAAAAGGCATGCCTGTCTTGATTAAAGATATGAATGATGTAAAAGATATGCGAACCACTTATGGTTCTAAATTATATGCTGATCACTTTCCTAAAAAATCAGATATTGTAGTTCAAACAATTGAAAAGAATGGTGGTTTAATTATAGGTAAAACAAATATACCAGAGTTTGCTGCAGGCTCACATACTTATAATAGCGTGTTTGGTCTTACTAAAAATCCATGGAATACATCATTATCTGCTGGAGGAAGTTCTGGAGGAGCTGCTGCTGCCTTAGCTACAGGAATGAGTTGGTTTGCCTCGGGGTCGGACTTAGGTGGGAGTTTAAGAAATCCTGCTAGTTGGTGTGGCGTTGTGGGGTTGAGACCAACATCAGGCTTGATTCCTCATGGTCCTTCTAATTTTTCATTTTTCAATTTATCTGTAGATGGCCCAATGGCCAGAAATGTAGAAGATGTATCAATTTTTCTTGATGCAATGGTAGGTCATAACAAAAATGACCCTCTATCTTCTAAAGGCGCTAGTAATTCTTATTACAAAAATTTACTTAAAAGAGAAGAAGCTAAATACCTTATAGGTTTTACAGATGACTTCGGAATATTTGCTTGTGACAAAGAAGTTAGAAGTATGATGCATAACACTTTAAAACTAGTACAAAATTTAGGGCATGAAATAAGTAATACTTATCCCGACATGAGTAAGTCAGAATATTGCTTTCAAACATTGCGGGCTTATATGTTTTATTGCACTTATAAATCATTATTAAAAAAAGATAAAAGTCTTATTAAAGAAGAAGTTATTTGGAACATTAACAGGGCTAAAGCTATTACTATTGATGATTTGCGTGAAGCAGAAAAAGCAAGAGCTGATATTTATAATGATACTATTAAATTTTTTGATAAATTTGATTTCCTCATAGTACCTAGCTCTGTAGTTCCTCCATTTAACTCTCAAAATAAATGGGTAGAAAAAGTTGAAGATACAACCTTTGATAATTATGTTTCTTGGTTAATGATAGCTGCTTCTATTTCTCTTACTAATTGTCCTAGTATAGCTTTAGCTACAAGTTTTTCTAAAGACAATGCTCCTTTTGGAATACAAATTGTTGCTCCTCCGCACGAAGAGCAAAAACTAATTAACTTTGCTAAATCTTTGGAAGAAAATATAAATATTTCTGATATAGTTCCTATAAATATAAATAATGAAAATATTCGAGTATAAAGAAACTATTATTTTTTCTGTTAAAGCTTTATTTCATAAAAGTATTCTTAAACTTTCTGTTATTTCTTTATTATTATCATTTGTAATTTTATCGTGTGTTCTTTTCGCATTTTGGAATGCATTTCCTTCTATACAGTGGATAAAGGTTATTTTTTGGGGAGTTTTTGATGATATATTAAATTCAATATGGATTTTTATAATATCAACTCTTTTTATATTACTTTACCCTCCATTATCGACAATTATCAGTGGTTTCTACTTAGACCCAATATCACATAAAACAAATTTACTTTTAGGAAACAAATATAAGGATAACTCCAGTCATATCTCTGGCATAATAGCAGGTATAAGAATACTTGGACTTTCAACTCTTATTTTTATATTAATTTTATTGTTAAAATGGACACTCATCTCAAATATATATTTAGTAATATTTCTGCAATTTTTAGCATCAGGGTTCATCATAGGAAAAGAATATTATGAAATAGTTGCATTAAAAATATTTACATATGAAAAGATATCCTTGTTTAGAAAAAAAAATTTTTTAGCATTAAATATTATAGGTTGCTTTTGTTCTCTTTTGTTCATGATACCTTTTTTAAATCTAATAGCGCCTATTTTATCAATAATAATAATTACCTCATTTGTAGATAGATTAAATAAAAATTATTCTGTTAAAAAATAATATTTTTTAACTATATTATTATCATGAAAAAGAAAAAAAATTATTTAGATCTAGTTTTATATCCTAACAAGTCACTTAGTTTAACAAGCATGCTTTTTTTATCATCAATTTTTGTAATACTGAGTTTTTTAATATCATTATATTTTATAAATAATGGTGCCTGGCCCGTAGGTGCCTTTCTTTTTTTAGATTTATTTATAATATTATTAGCATTTAAAATTAATTATAATAATTCAAGAAAGTGTGAAAGAATAATTCTTAATGAAAAACTCTTTATTAAAAAAATTAATTTTAAAGGTATAGAAGAAACTATAAAAATAGAACCCTCTTGGCTAAGATTAAAAGTAAAATGCAAGAATAATAGCGGACACTTAGAAATAATATCTAAAGGCAAGTCACAAATTATTGGAAATTATTTAAATGTAGGAGAACTCAAAAAGTTAGCTAAAGAAATCAAAAAAGCTCTTATTACAAGAGAAAGAGAACTATCTTTAAATTTTTAAAAAATCACTCATGTTATAAAAACCAGGCCTTTTCTTATATAACCAAGCCGCAACTCTTACTGCTCCATTAGCAAAAATATTTCGAGAAGAGGATATATGCTTTATTATAACTCTTTCGCCTTCACCAGAAAAAATTATACTATGTTCACCTGTTGAGTCTCCTGATCTAAGTGCTGAAATATTTACTTTCTTTTTAACTTTTATTTTCTTTAATGAGTCTTTAATTTCTTCTTGAATAAATTTTGCTGTTCCTGAAGGTGTGTCTTTTTTATGTTTGTGATGCAAATCTGTAACGTCTATATCAAAATCTTTACCTAACTTTGTTGTAGTAAATTTTGATAATAAATTTATTAGATTAGCCCCTAAGCTCATATTGGGCGCCCAAAAGACTGCTATATGCTTTGAGGCCAGCTGCATATCTTTTAATGTGCTCTTGCTTAATGCCGTGCTACCAGATATAAAAGCTATCTTATTTTTCTTTGCTACTGCCAAATATTCTTTTGTAGCTTTTTCCAATCCAAATTCAATTATTACATCTATATTTTTGCAAAATTCTTTATGGTTAGAAGTAACTAACTCTCCTATAGGTTTATTACCAAGAACTATGCCTATATCTTTTCCTATGTCTTTGTGCTTTTTATGTTCACACCCTGCGGCAAGTATAACATCGGGACTTTTACTAATTGCCATTGCAATTGATTTTCCCATTCTTCCAGAAATGCCAACTATGCCTATTCTAATTTTTGCTTTTTTTTTCATGGTTAGTAATTCTTCTCTATAAATTTTTTAAACTTACTTGATTTTGGACTATTAGAATCTGATAAAGAATCATAAAACTCTGCTAGCATTTTTTTTTGTTTATTTGATAAATTAACTGGAGTCTCTACTTCAGCTTCTATATATAAATCACCATAACCACGCCCTTGAAGAATTGGCATACCTTTACCTTTTAATCTAAACCTTTTTCCATTTTGAGTGCCAGATGAGACGCTAATTCTAATTTTACCACCTCCAGGAGATGGAACCTCTATACTTCCGCCATTTGTTGCCGTATAAAAATCTACAGGAGCACTAATAAACAAATGTTCTCCCTCTCTATTAAATATATTATTTTCTATCATACTAATGTATAAGTATAAGTCTCCAGCTGTTCCTCCATTTTTACCAGCCTCCCCTTCTCCTGCAACTCGTATACGAGTACCCTCATCAACGCCAGCTGGTATTTTTACGGATAATGATTTTTCTTTATTAATAACTCCTGTTCCAGAACAATGTCTACAAGGATTGGCTATTATTCTTCCTGTTCCATTACATGTACTACAGGTTCTCTCTATAGTGAAAAAGCCTTGGCTACTTCTCACTTTTCCGCTTCCTCCGCAAGTTGTGCAGGTTTGAATATTTGAACTTCCACCTTCCGCTCCCGATCCATTGCAATAAGTGCATTTAGCAGGTGCTTTAATTTTTATAGTCTTTTCCAAACCAGAGTAAGCTTCTTCAAGGTTTACTTGTAAATTATATTTTAAATCAGAACCTCTGTTACTGGTTCTCTGAGACCTACCTCCTCCCCCAGTAAATTCACTAAAAAGGTCATCAAAAATATCAGAAAACCCACCTGCTCCTTGAAAACCTGAAAACCCACCTGCTCCTGCTCCTCCAGACTCAAAAGCTGCATGGCCAAATTGATCATAAGCGGCTCTTTTTTCTCTATCCTTTAAAACTTCATAAGCTTGGCTGGCTTCTTTGAATTTATCAGCCGCCTCTTGATTGTCCGGGTTTCTATCAGGATGATATTTCATTGCTAGATCTCTATAGGCCTTTTTAAGAGTAGTTTCATCAGCACTCTTACTTACGCCTAAAATATCATAGTAATCCCTCATTTAACTACCCAAGATTACTTTTAATTACTTTTTTTTTCTTTATCTTCTTTTACTTCTTCAAAGTCTGCATCAACTACATCTTCATTGTCTTCCTTGCTGTCCTTTGCCTTAGCACCTTTTTCAGGTTTATTCTCATCCTTAGGCTGATCTCCAGGAGCTCCTTGCTGATTTTCTTTATACATAATCTCGCCTAGTTTCATTGCTGCAGTATTTAAAGCATCAAGTTTGCCTTTGAGACTTTCTGCAGTAGCATTCTCATCTTTAAGTACATCTTTAAGCTCATCTATAGATTTTTGAATATTGTCTTTATCCTTAGATTCTAACTTATCACCATGTTCTTTTAAGCTTTTTTCGGTAGAATAAACCATACTATCAGCTTGATTTCTAGTTTCTACGGCTTCTTTTTTACTTTTATCTTCTTCCGCGTGAGCTTTAGCTTCATCAACCATCTTTTCTATATCAGTATCAGATAGTCCTCCTGATGCTTGAATCTGTATCTGTTGCTCTTTACCAGTACCTTTATCCTTAGCCGATACATTTACAATACCATTAGCATCTATATCAAAAGTAACTTCAATTTGGGGAACTCCTCTTGGAGCAGGCGGAATACCTACCAAATCAAACTGTCCTAGAGCTTTATTATCTTTTGCCATCTCCCTTTCTCCCTGAAATACTCTTATAGTAACTGCAGGCTGATTGTCATCTGCAGTTGAGAATGTCTGACTTTTTCTAGTCGGAATTGTCGTATTTCTTTCTATAAGTTTTGTAAATACTCCACCTAATGTTTCTATTCCTAGCGATAAAGGAGTAACATCTAGTAATAAAACGTCTTTAACGTCTCCTGCTAACACTGCACCTTGTATAGCTGCCCCTATGCCAACAACTTCATCAGGGTTTACTCCTTTATTGGGTTCCTTTCCAAAAAAACTTTTTACTGTTTCAACTATTTTAGGCATTCTTGTCATTCCTCCTACAAGAACTACTTCACTGACTTCATTTGCCTCGAGACCCGCATCCTTAAGAGCTGCTCTACAAGGTTCTATTGTTCTTTTTATTAAATCATCTACTAACTTTTCTAAATCTGCCCTCGTCATTTTTAAAGTCAAATGTTTAGGGCCAGTTGCGTCAGCAGTTATGAAAGGTAAATTTATATCTGTTGAACTTGCGCTAGAAAGTTCAATTTTAGCTTTTTCTGCAGCCTCCTTAAGTCTTTGTAATGCCAGCTTATCAGATTTAAGATCAATTCCATTTTCTTTTTTAAAAGTATCAACTAAATGTTCTACTATCCTTGTATCAAAGTCCTCTCCACCTAAAAACGTATCTCCGTTTGTAGCTTTTACTTCAAATACACCATCGCCTATTTCTAAAATAGAAACATCGAATGTACCACCACCCAAGTCATATACTACTATTGTTCCCGATTGTTTTTTGTCTAAGCCATAAGCTAATGCAGCTGCTGTTGGTTCATTTATTATTCTAAGCACTTCTAGACCTGCAATTTTTCCTGCATCTTTCGTTGCTTGTCTTTGAGCATCATTAAAGTAAGCAGGCACAGTAATTACTGCTTTTTCTACCTTACCCCCCACATGCTTCTCAGCAGTCTCTTTCATTTTTTGTAATATGTAAGCAGAAATCTGACTAGGAGCATACTTCTTTTCATTTACCTCAACCCAGGCGTCGCCATTATCAGCCTTTACTATAGAATAAGGAGCCGTTTGTATTTCTTTAACAACTTTATCGTCTTCGAATGATCGTCCTATTAGCCTTTTTATTGCATATAAGGTATTGGTAGGGTTTGTAACTGCTTGTCGTTTTGCAGGTTGCCCGACCAGAGTTTCTCCTTCGTTAGTAAAACCTACCATAGAAGGAGTAGTTCTGGCTCCTTCACTATTTTCTATTACTTGAGCACTTGACCCCTCCATTACAGCCACACAAGAGTTTGTGGTTCCTAAATCAATGCCTATAACTTTACTCATATAACAACTCCTTTATTTATTGTTCATTTAGATATGGGACTTAATAGAAGAAATACAAGTAGTTAATTTAATTCAGAGCTTTTTATTAATTCGTTAATTTTATTATAATAAACCTCTGCTATTATTTTAGTTTCTAGTTTATAACTAAAAACAAAACTAACTATTAAAATTTTTAAATCTTTTATACGTATTCTATACCAAATACGATTTTTGAATTTAGTTCCTTCATTATCTTCTATTGAAAAAAATGAAAATAAAAAATTGTCTTCTCCTGCTTTAACTAAAGTTTGATTGTTAATTGCAACATCTTTTGTAATTTCATTTAAAAAACTTGTTACCATTTCATCTTTATTTTTTTCCTTTTTACTTATGTTTATTTCAAAATATTCAAAAAATAAACCGAGCTGGTAAGCCTTGTCTAGCTCCAAATTAATCAAGTTTTCTTCATTTTTATTATTAATTATCCATCTTCTTGGTAAAAGAATTTCTAGTTTTTCCCAAAATATATTTTTATGTAAAATTAAATTATCTAATTTATTCCTAATAACACCTTGGTGGTCAAACAAAGTTTTTAATTCGTTAAATTTTATTTTACTTACCACATCATCAATAGTCCTAGATAATTGTTTTACAATTTTATTTGCTTCTTCATTATCTGGCCAAGCAAGAGAAAACCTTGCCTCTCTAAAAGTTCTTGGTTTTAATATGTTTACAATTTTAATTAATAATAAATTATCTTCCTCTGATTTAAATTTATGTTTGAGTACGTATACATTATCTAGTATATTTTCTACTTCCTCACCAGCATCTATTCCATTTAATAGATACTGTCTGATTTTATCATTAGTATTTATCTTAGGGTTATCAAAACAATTAAAGTAACAATCTAGAGTTGGATAAGGACCAAAAGGAAAACTAACTTTTACAAGATTATCACCTTGTTCTTTTACGGTCCAACTATCAGGGAATTTTACAAGTATGCTTTTATCTAGGAAAGAATACTCTTTAAAATTCATTAACTTTGTTCTTCATTTTTTTTATTTCCATCATCTTCAACTTTTTTACCATTATGATTTTCATTTGATTTTTTTGCAACACCAACTAGAACTGGTCTTAACAATCTATCATGAAAAGTATAGCCATCCTGTACAATTTCACATACTTTCCCAACTTCAAATTCATTAGTCTCTTTCTCAAACATCGCTTGATGAAAGTTAGCGTTAAAGTCTTCTCCGAGTGCTTTTATTTTTTTTACATTAAACTTCTCTAAAATACTTAATATTTCTTTTTGAATAAGAGCAAGCCCTTCCTCTAGTCCCTTTTCATTGTTATCATTTTTCAAATTTAAGGCCCTATTAAAATTATCCACAACATTCAATATTTCTCTTGCTAAAGGCTGTACTCCATATTTATTTGTTTCTATCCTTATTTTTTCCATTTGTTTTCTAGTATTTTCACTGTCTGCCATTGACCTTAGTAATTTGTCTTTGTTCTCAGACAGCTCTTTCTTTAGAGAGTCAATAGTTTCTACACTACTTTCCCCGCTAGTAGTTCCATTACTTTCTGAACTTTCCTCATTGCTAACAGTTTCATTATTTTCTAAACTTTCTTCATTAGTAATAGTTTCATTATTTTCTAGACTTTCTTCATTGCTAATAGTTTCATTCTTTTCTTGCTCGATTTTTTCAACAACATTCTCCTTTTGTCCCTGAGAGTTATTATTCTCTTCATCATTATTTAACTTTTCGTTCATTCTATTCCCCTTAATTAATACTATATGTGGGTTATTTTTTTTAATCTACAAGATTAATTTAAAAATTTATTCAATACTTTTGCAGTAAAATCTACCATAGGTATTATTCTAGAATAGTTTAATCTAGATGGCCCTATAACCCCTATTGCTCCTAACGTGGAAGCATTTTTATTTTTAAACCTCTGCTTCAATGGTGCTACGATCATTGAACAACCTGATAAATTAAACATTTGTGTATTTGAGCCAATAAAAACATGCACGCCTGTGCCTTCAGATGTTTTATTTAATATATTTATAAAGTTTTTCTTATTTTGTAATTCGTTTAATAATCTATCTAACTTTATTAATTCTTCCTTGTGGTCTAATTTTCCATATATAAAGTCTCTTCGATTTATTAAAAAATGCTCTTCTCCTTTTTCTTTGCTTCTAATAGCTAGTCCTTCCGATACTAGCTGTTCTGATAGCTTGTCAATCTGCTTGTTCTGTGTTTCTAACTCTTTAGAAATGTTCAACTTAAGTTCAGATAATGTTTTACCATAAACTTTAGAATTAATATAATTTGTAGCCTCTATCAATGCAGCTGCTGTTATTCCTGAAGGTACTGTCATAATTTTATTTTCAACTAAACCATTAATGTCAATAGTAATTACCAAAGCCCTTTCTTTATCTAATGCCACAAATTCAATATGTTTCAAAGGTCTATCAATATTATTTGGAGCAAAAACTAAAGAAGTACAATTTGATAAACCAGCTAACTCTTTGGAAGAATGGTCTAATACTTCAAGCAAGGTTTTTCCTGCAACAGAACACCTAGCTTCAATATTTTTTCTTTCTTCAATTGTTAAATCACCAAGCTCTAGTAATCCATCAACAAATAATTTTAATCCTCTATCAGTTGGAATTCTGCCCGAAGATGTATGAGGAGAATGCAAATAACCTTGTTCCTCTAAAGTTGCCATTACTGATCTTATGCTAGAAGAAGATAATGGTGAATTAAGTTTTTGTGAAATTAATTTTGAAGAGACAGGTGTTCCTTGTCTTAGGTAAACTTCTATAACTTCCGCTAGGATTATTTTAGCTCTGTTACCAATTTCAGAAACATCTTTACTTTTATTTTTCATCTTTTAATTCTTCAAAATTAATTTATTATTATAGCAAGAGAATAATACAATGAGAAGCAATAGAAAGTTTAATGAATTAAGAAATATAAAAGTTGAAACAAACTATATGAAAAATGCATTTTCTTCATGTCTTATAGAGTTTGGTCTTACAAAAGTTATATGCAGTGTTACCATAGAAGAAAAAATTCCTAGATGGTTAAAAGGCTCTAATCAAGGATGGCTTACGGCAGAGTACAGTATGCTGCCTACATCTACAAATACTAGAAATGAAAGGGAAGCTATGAGAGGAAGGCTGTCAGGTAGAACACAAGAAATACAGAGATTAATAGGAAGAAGTTTAAGAAACTGTCTGAATTTATCACTATTATCTGAGAAACTTATAAAAATTGACTGTGATGTATTATCGGCAGATGGGGGTACCAGAACAACATCTATTAATGGTTCCTGGATAGCCCTTAACCTAGCAATAAAAAAGCTACTTCAAAAACAAATTCTGAGAAGTAACCCTATTAAGTATGGCGTATCTGCAATTTCTTGTGGTATCATTGCGGGCAATCCTTTTATTGATTTAGATTATGAAGAGGACTCTAGTGCTGAAGCTGATGCAAACTTTGTATTTGACAGTCTTGGCAATATAATTGAAATACAATGTACAGGTGAAAAAGCTGTAATATCAGAAAAAAATTTTACATCTATGTATAATATAGCTAAAAAATCAATTAGTAAAATATATCAGATACAATCTAATGTTGAAGGATAAGTAAATTCAATTATTAATTGCTACTCATAATCATAATAAGCTTGAAGAGTTTAAAAAAATTTTTTTAAGCACAAATATTAAAGTTTTATCATTAAAAAGCTTTACCAAAAAAGAGCCTATAGAAAATGGTAAATCATTTAAAGAAAATGCACTTATAAAAGCGCGGTTTGCATCAGAATTAACGTCGCATTATTACCCTACAGTAGCAGACGATAGTGGTATGTGTATAGACAATCTAGATGGTGCCCCTGGCATACTTTCAGCTAGATGGGCATATAAAAAAAATTATAATTTTGCATTTGATAAAATTAAAAAACACTTAAATGATAAAGGGTTAAATGTAAATGGTCAATATGCGAAGTTTGTTTGCGTTTTAGCTTTGATTGATCAAAAAAAAAATGAGTTTGTTTTTAAAGGAACTTTGAAAGGAAAAATTGTTTTTCCGCCAAAAGGTAAAAATGGATTTGGGTACGACCCTATATTTGTACCTTTAAATTTGAAAAAAACTTTAGCTCAAATCAGCCCTTCCATGAAAAATTCACTAAGTCACAGAAAAAAAGCTTTAATTAAATTATTGAATCATAGTCTATTTAAGGGTCTTACTCTAAAGAATATTCTATAAACCAGAAAATTGACTATTGGCTTTTTTCAAAATGGTAAATTTTTTATTTTTTATTTTTTTCAGTTGAAAGGCTCTCTCAACCGTTCCATTTTTATTTAATCTAAATAATCCTCTCAATCCTATATACCCTTCATCATTTACTAAATCATAAATGTTAAAATTACTTCCTGTATTATTTAATGATCCTAATAATGCGGCAATATCATAAGCAATCATAGCAATTTTTGGCATTTCTTTATTAAATGAGCTTTTATATATAAGTTTAATTTTTTTTTGATACATTTCACCGGTTGTTACAAAAACCCCTCCTTCTAAAGCTGGCTCACTAAGTATGCTCCTGTCTTCCCAAGAAGATATACCTAGATACTGTACTATTTTAGGGTCTACATAGTTATATTGTAATTGAGAAGATAAAACTGTTAAATTTTGTCCCGCAGCTGCTATGAACACGCTATCAAATGGTTTTTCCATAAATAGGACCTCATTGCTTTCCTCATCTAGATTTTCTTGTTCTTTAATTTTATCTAAGTAAAGATTATACTCTTCAAATCCCTCAGAAATTTTTTGAGCAGCTTTTCTCTGGCTTTCAACAGAAAAATTATAGAATTCAATTTTTTCTATTTTTATTAAATTTGCCTGGGAAAAACTTGTGATAGTATCAAATAAAAGTAATCCGTAAGCATTTTGGGGCAATAAAGCCGCTATATTTTTAAAGCCTTTTTCTAATGCATGTAAAAGCACTTTTTCTGTTTGGGCCTGTGGATCTACTCCAAAAATCCATATATTTTTATTTCTTAAATTTATGTTATTCGTAAGAGCAAGAATATTAATATTATTACTAGCAACTTTGCTCTGTATTGCGGCTAAAGGTTTAGAAAAGAGAGGGCCTATAACAACTTTAACTCCTTCATCAATTAATTCAGCTAACACTTTTTTTGCTTTATCAGGTTTTGCCTCTGTATCCTTAATATACAATTCCAGCTTGTTTTCCTCTGTCTGAAAAATTGCCATCTCTATAGCATTTAATATTAAGTTACCTATTTCACTATGCTCTCCAGATAAAGGAAGCATAACTCCTACCTTTATTTTATCATTATGATAAACTTCTTCTTCTATTTTATTTTTTTTCCTTTGCTTTTCTAATATTTTTAGTTTTTCTTTTTCACTTTCTATAACTTCTAAAACCCTAGAATTATCTTCATCAACCTTTAATTCTTGATCTTCTACTAC
>CABZPW010000011.1 GCA_902527765.1 Rhodospirillaceae bacterium | reverse complement strand
ACCTTTCTTTTAAATTCCCCAAAAAGTATTGAGAAGGCAGCTAAAGTACACATAAATATTACTAAAAAGGGAGAGCTAAGTCTTTTATGAGCTTCTGCTAAAAATTCATTTTTTATTTTTTTATTAATTGTTGTATCAGGATAGAAAAGTTCTTTAATAGATCTTTCTTCAACTTGTTTGAATCTAACTGTTTCTTTTTTTTCTGTAATTATTTGAAATTCATATTTATTAAAATTTAGTATAGACGTTTTTTTATTATTATAATTAAAAACGTACCTAGTCCCATCAAAAACTATTACTTTAGTTTTATTCTCAAAATTGGTCAATATCCCTTGTTTAGCTAAAATTGTACTTTCTATTTCTCTATTTCTTGTATCGTGTATTAATATATTTTCTACTACTCCATTTTTGCTAGTCTTATCAATATAAACTGTGAGGCCCTTGATTGGATTATGAAAAGATCCTGCCTCTAGAGTGGACATAACAAAATTATCTCTCAAATCTGATTGAAAACTTTTAAAAGTTTTGTAGTTGTTTGGGCTAAGGTAAACTTCTATTAATAGTAAGAATAATGCTACGACTCCTCCAAATATAATAGCAGGGAGCATTAGAAATAATTTTGATAGACCAAAAGTTTCTATAATTAATAGTTCTGACTCACCCTTTAATTTTTGATATGTATATATTACTGCTACAAAAGATATTAAAGGTAACAAAAGCGCCAAAATTTTAGGAGCTATCAAACTTACAAACCAAAAGTAAGAACTCAAGGATAACCCTTTATTAATTATTAAATCAATATATCTTAATGATCTAGATAGCCAAACTATGCCTGTTAAAACTAAACTTATAACTAAAAAAGGTTTTAAAATATTCAGAAAAATATATTTAATAAATATAAAGTTATCAATTTTCATTTTTTTACTTGTTTACCTTAATATAATAACATAAAAATAATACATAATTCTAAAAATGATATTGGAGTAATTTAACATGAAATTTAATTTTAATTCAGAGTTTTCTAGAGATAAAGGTGTTTTATTTTTTCTATGCCTTAGAAATGAACCTATGCATAGCTATTTAACTAATTTAAATAAAAAATATTCTAATTATATAAAGCAATCTATGAAAGTAGTTAACTTTAACTACAAAGAAAATAATAAATTAGATCTAATATTACCTAAAGGTTCAAAATCAGACAGAATTATAATATTAGGTGTTAATAAAAATAGCTCTTTTAGTGATATTGATCTAGGCAAGTTAGGTAGTACTATTGCTACTATATTAAATAATAAAAAAATAAAAGAAGCTAATTTAATTTTAAATGATAAAAATTTTAATTCTCATGAAGTTGCTTTATTGATGTATGGAATTACTCTTAATACCTATAGATTTAATAAATATTTTTCAGATAAGAAAAAAATTAGAGAGAACTTTCTTGAGACCATTAATTTATTTAGCTCTAATTATAAAAATATTAAAAATGAATGGAAGCGTTTCAATGCAATTAAAGAAGGTGTTTTTCTTACAAGAGATTTAGTTAGTGAACCATCAAATAACTTAACCCCATTATTATTATCAAAAGAAGCACTCAAGTTACGTAAAACTGGTTTAAAAGTTGAACAACTTGACGAGAAAAAGTTAAAAAAACTAAAAATGGGAGCTTTATTAGGTGTTGCTCAGGGTAGTGCAAATAAACCATATGTTGTTACTTTAGAGTGGAGAGGTAACAAATCAAAGAAAACTATGGATTATACCTTTGTAGGAAAAGGAGTCACCTTTGATACTGGTGGTATTTCAATAAAACCTTCTGGAGGCATGGAAGAGATGAAATATGATATGGGCGGCTCAGCTGTTGTATTAGGGCTTATGAAAACATTAGCATTAAGAAAGACTAAAGCTAATGTATCTGGTGTAATAGGACTAGTTGAAAATATGCCTTCAGGTACTGCGCAAAGACCAGGGGACGTAGTGCAATCGATGTCAGGGCAAACTATAGAAGTAATTAATACAGATGCAGAAGGAAGATTAGTGCTTGCAGATATTCTTTGGTATGCACAGCAAAAATATCAACCAAAAAAAATAGTAGATTTAGCTACTCTGACTGGAGCAATAATTGTCAGCATAGGACAAGAAAAAGCAGGAATGTTTTCTAATAATAAAGATTTTGCAGATGAACTGACTAAATTAGGTTTAAAAGTGGGTGAAGAAGTATGGAATATGCCGGTAGATGATAGTTATGAAAAGGATATAAGTTCTGATATTGCAGATATGAAAAATGTTGGGTCAGGTAGAGGAGCTGGTTCAACTGCTGGAGCAATTTTTTTAAAACGTTTTATTAAAAATACAACATGGATGCATCTAGATATAGCAGGTGTTACTTGGGCTAAATCAGATAGACCAATGACCCCAAAAGGTGGATCAGGTTTCGGAGTAAGGCTTTTAGATGAACTAGTTTTTAAAAACTTTAAATAATTCAAGGAAAACCTATGACTATACAAAAAACATTATCAATAATAAAACCAGATGCAATGAAATTAAAATATTCAGGCAAAATTATAGATTTTATTGAAGACAAGGGCTTTTCAGTTATTGCACAAAAAAAAATAGTTCTTACAAAAAGTCAAGCTGAAGCTTTTTACTCAGTTCATAAAGAAAGACCATTTTTTTATGAATTAGTTGATTTTATGATATCAGGACCAATTCTAGTTCAAATTATTGAAGCTAAAGATGCGGTTTCTTTCTACAGGGAAATCATGGGAAGTACTAACCCAGAGGAAGCGGAAGAAGGAACCATCAGAAAGCTTTATGGTACTAACATTCAATGCAATGCAGTACATGGTTCAGACAGCATTGAAAATGCAAATATAGAAGCTTCGTTTTTCTTTAGCAAATTAGAAATGATCATATAAAAGTAATATTTTTATAGTTTGTTATTTTGCCTAAAACCTTTATAGGTTGATTGATTTTTTTACTGAACGAAGAAAAACTTTCTAAATCTTTTCTTTTTATAATTAAAATCATTCCAATTCCACAGTTGAAAGTTTTTAACATTTCTTTTTTACTAACTTTACAATTTTGATTGAGCCAATTGAAGATACTATTTTTTTATAGAAACATAGTTGATCAAGAAAAATTTCTGCTCCAGTATTTTTTGGTAGAACTCTTTGTAAATTCTCTGCTATGCCTCCTCCTGTTATATGAGATATTCCTTTAATAGCAAACTTATCTATAAATTTTTGTATATTCTTAACGTAGATTAATGTAGGCCTTAAAAGGATATCTCCAAACGAATTACTTGAGTAAAACTTTTTTTTATAACTGATTTTCTTTTCTTTAAATATATCCCTTATTAAAGAGAAACCATTAGAATGAATTCCATTACTTGGCAATCCAATTAAAATATCATTATTTTTAATATTATTTTTTGGCAATAATTTACTTTTATCAACCACACCTACAGCAAAACCGGCAAGATCAAAATGAGAATTTTGATATAGGCCAGGTAATTCTGCTGTTTCTCCTCCAACCAATGAGCATGAGGCTTTAGAACATCCTTTAACAATTCCCTTGATTATATCAAGAACCTGTTTTTTATTGATTTTTTCTACTGCTATATAATCAAGGAAAAAAAGAGGTTTTGCTCCTTGAACAATTAAATCATTAACAGACATTGCTACTAAGTCTATACCTATTGTATCATATTTATTCATATCCTTAGCTATTAAAATTTTGGTTCCTACTCCATCAGTAGCAGACACTAATAGAGGTTTTTTATAGTTTTTATGCTTTAAAGCATAAACTGCTCCAAACCCGCCTATGCCATTTAAAACATTTTTGTCATTAATTTTTTTTGATATGGGCTTTATTGCCTTGACTAATTCATTACCCAAATTTACATTAACACCTGAATTTAGATAAGAGAAATTATTTTTTTTTTTTTTACGCATACTATTTTTTATTAGTAGGTTATAAAATACTTTGAAAACTTTCAATATAATAAAATTTGAAAATATTTTTTTAATAATTGTTATTTGCTTATTCGTAAATATTTCTTTAAGCACTAATCAAGCTATGGTAAAAAATATTTATATAGAACTTGATCTTAAAGATAATGCTGACCACAGAACTATGGCAATTGAAGCATCTTATAAGATAGCATTATCAAGGTTTTTGAAATGGATAACTTTAAAAGAGACCTCAGATATAAATAATTTAGTAGATTTATTAGAAGCTAGAGATTACGTTTCTGGATATTCTATAGAGAATGAAAAATATAAGAGAGAAAAGTATAGTGCTTTAATTACTGTAACTTTTGAAAAAAATAAATTGGAAAAATTTTTAGAAAGTAAAAATATAGATTTTTTTTCTAAAAAAGGTCCAAAAACTTTGATTATTCCTATTATAAACTTTGAGCAAAGATTAATATTATGGGATGACCCTAACCCATGGTTTGATGTTTGGCTTAGAAGACCCTTAGACTCAAACTTAAATTTATTTACTTTACCGGATGGAGAAGCCGATGATTTAATTACGTTAAGTGCACAAGACGCAATTAATCTTAAATATTTTAAAATTAAAAAACTAGCAAATAAGTATCAATCAGTACAAGCATATGTTTTATTGGTAAATGTTGAAAGTAATAATGATAATCTAAATTTAAGTATAGAGGTTTATGATGGCTTTACACAGGAAATGGTATTCTCTTCAAATATAGAAAATATAGAAAGATATAATTTTGACTATAATCTTAATGTATTTGCAGATACATTTGCCGATTATTTTGATGATTTATGGGTAAAAAAAAATCTAGATAATATTAATTCTGAAACCAAGATATTAGCAAGGATTTCTTATAATAAATATAATGAATGGATTAAAATAAAGAAATTTTTACTTAATAATGAGAAAGTTTTAAAATATAATATAAAGACTATAAGTAATAAGAATGCCTTAATAGAATTGAATATATTGTCAATTGATGATTTGATAGATGATTTAAAAAAAAATAAATTCAAAATATTTAAAAAGAACAATAATCTTTTCATAATTAAAGATGAAAGCTAGGTATGAGCGGAATTTTTAATAAAAAAATATTAACTTTACTATTTTTAGCAATGTTAATTATTTTAATAGGCTATTTATTTGAGATACTAATTCCTTTCTTTTTTGGTATACTAGTTGCGTATCTTTTGGACCCTTTAGTAGATCATCTAGAAAAAAATAAAATTAAAAGAGGAATAGCTACCACTATTATATTATTTTCATTTTTTTTTATTATTTTAGTTTTATTTTTTTTAATTTTTCCAATACTGTCATTTCAATTAAAGAACTTTTTGATTGAATTTCCATCAGTTACTAATATCTTAAATCAAAAGATTAATTTTATTATTGAATATTTACAAAAAAAGGCATTCCTAGAGAGTAACACAGACATATTAAATAATATTCTACCTAATTTTAGTAATCTTATAACTAGTTTTCTAAGAAATATAGTTTCTTCATCTTTAGCATTTTTTAATATAATTACTATAATTTTAGTTACTCCAATTGTGTCATGGTATTTTTTAAAAGATTGGGATGATATTATAACTAATTTAAATAGTTTACTGTCTTCAAAACAAAAAAAAATAGTTATTAAATATACGAAAGAAATGGATTTAATTTTTAGTGCATACTTAAGGGGGCAAATTTTAGTAAGCTTATTTTTAACACTTTTTTACTTTTCTACTTTTTATATGATAGGATTAAATTATTCATTGTTTGTAGGTATATTTGCAGGTTTTTTCTCATTTATTCCATTAATAGGAATATTAATAAGCTTTTTTATTACTGTTTTGCTCGGGTATCTACAATTTTTAGATATCATAACAATACTTTATATATTATTAATATTTTTTTCTGCCCAATTATTAGAATCTAATTTTTTAACACCAAAGTTAGTTGGAAAAAAACTGGGCTTACATCCCTTAGCAGTATTAATCTCTATCTTTGTGTTTGGTGCCTTATTTGGTATACTAGGTATTATTTTTGCAACGCCATTAATGGCTACTTTTGTCTTTATTATTAAGAGTAATTTAAAAAATTAATGAATGATTTCACCTATCAACAAACACTTCCTTTAAAACTTTTACCCTCTTATGGAAGGCATGATTTTATAGTAGGAGAGTCAAATTTAGAAGCAGTAAAATGGGTTGATAATTTTTCAAAATCTAAGGTTAATGGTTTAATAATTATTGGACCAATTGCATCAGGAAAATCACATTTAATAAGTACACTTAAAAATAAATACAAAATACTTGAGGCCGAAGATATAAATAAAGAAAAAATAAATATTTTAAAGTTAGAAGATCTTGTTATTGAAAATATAGAAAAAATAGAAAATCATAATTTTTTTTTACATGCTATTAATTTCGTAAAGGAGAAACACTTTAAAGTTTTACTTACTTCGAGGCTTCCTATAAAGGAACTTAATATTAGTCTAGAAGACTTAAAGTCAAGGTTACTAGCTTATTCTCATTCTAAAATTTTACTTCCCACAGATGATGTGTTGAAAGGTATTATTATAAAAATTTCTAAAGACAAAGGATTACTTTTAAGCGATGTAGTTATAAATTATATACTTAATCATGTTGAAAGGTCTTATTCTATTATTAATAGTTTTATTAATGAATTAGATAAATTATCACTTATCAGAAAAAAAAAAATTACCATTCCACTAGTTAAAAATTTTATAGAAAGTAAATCAAGCTGATAAATAAATTTCTATTTATGATTTATGGTATTAATATAAGATAACTTATGCTTGGTAAAATGAAATATATTAATAGAGAGTTGTCATGGTTAGAGTTTAACCAAAGAGTTTTAGAAGAAGCAGAAAATACAAAAATACCTTTGGCAGAACGCTTGAATTTTCTATCTATTTCTGGATCAAATTTAGACGAATTTTTTATGGTAAGGGTTGCAGGCCTCAAAGGCCAAGTTGATAGTGAAGTTTTTATAGAAACTATTGATGGGCTTATGCCAGAACAAGTTTTGTATGAAGTAATAAAAAAATCAAAATTTATAAAAAAAAAGCAAAATGAATGTTGGGAAAATATTTTAAAAGAATTAAGCAAAAATGGAATTCAAGTGTGTGAGACTAATCAATTAAATATGGCTGAAAAGAGATGGCTGAAGACTTATTTTATTAAAGAAATTTTTCCTTTATTAACTCCAGTAGCAATAGATCCTGCACATCCTTTTCCTTTTGTGCCCAATTTAGGTTTAAGCATTGTATTAAAGTTAAAAAGCAAAAAGTCTAAAAATATAATTCGAGTTGTGATCCCTTTTCCAAAAGGACTGAAAAAATTTATAAAAATTAATAACATTAATAAATTTATTGCCACAGACAATATAATAATTTTCTTTATTGATCAATTATTTCCGAAATATACTTTTATTTCTCATGGGGTCTTTAGATTAATTAGAGATAGTGATATAGAATTTAGTGATGAAGCTGAAGACTTAGTGACTACGTTTGAAAACCAGCTAAGAAAGAGAAGATATGGAAGAGAGGTTCTTTTGGAAATGACGAAATCAATTCCAGAAGATTTAAAAAATATGATTATCAATTCACTTAATATTAATAAAGATAATATAATTTATGCTAAACATATTCTTGACATAACTTCATCAAATCAAATTACCTCCTCAGTTAATAAAGAACTTAGATGGAAAGGTTTTAAACCAAGATTCCCAGAAAGAATCAAAGATGCTAATGATAATTGCTTTGCAGCTATTAGATATAAAGATATGATAATTCACCATCCTTATGAAAGCTTTGATGTAGTAGTTAAATTTTTAAGACAGGCTGCGAAAGATAAGAAAGTTTTAGTAATAAAGCAAACTATATATAGAACAGCAAAGGAAAATAATGAAATAATAGAAGCTCTAGTAGAAGCAGCAGAGGAAGGTAAATCAGTAACTGCCTTATTAGAAATTAAGGCAAGATTTGACGAAGAAGTGAATATTAAGGTTGCTAAATACTTGAAGAGATATGGAGTGCAAGTAGTCTATGGATCAATAAATTTAAAAACCCATGCTAAAATTTCTCTTGTTGTTCGTAGAGAAAAAAAAGGATTGAATACATATGTTCATTTTGGAACAGGAAATTATCACATTAATACTGCTAAAGTTTATACGGATTTATCATTATTTACTTGTAACAAAGAAGTAGCTGAAGATGCTCAACAATTCTTTAACATGGCTACAGGATATGCCTCTCCTAAAAAATGGAGACATTTAAGTGTTGCTCCAGATAATTTGCGAAATGATATTCTTACACTTATAGATAATGAAATAAGCAACCAGGTAACGGGTAAAAAATCAGAAATTTGGTTTAAATGTAATTCTTTAATAGATGAAGAAGTAATCAATAAGTTATACAAGGCCAGCCAGGCGGGAGTTAAAATAGAATTAATCATCAGAGGAGTGTGTTGTCTAAGACCACAAATAAAAGGTTTATCTGAAAACATTAGTGTTAGAAGCATAGTAGGTAGGTTTTTAGAACATTCTAGAATTTATTGCTTTAGTAATGGGTATAGTATGCCATCATCTAGGGCTAAGGTATTTATTTCATCTGCAGATATAATGCCTAGAAATTTTGATAGACGTTATGAGGTAATGGTTCCAATATTAAATCAGACTGTACATAAGCAAATTTTAAATCAAATTATGGTTGCTAACCTTAAAGATAATACACAAGCCTGGGTAATGGAAGCATCTGGTAAATATAGTAGAATAAAAGAAGGTAAACCTAATATATCGGCACATAGCTATTTTATGTCTAATCCAAGTCTATCAGGCAGAGGAAAGTCTATAAAAATAAAAAAACCTAAAGACTTAGCATTAAAAATTAAATAAAAATTTACAATACTATAATTATCAATATTATAGTTGTAATTAAATGGTATTAAAATGATTATTGAGAATGAATATAGAAGTCATTATTGTGGCAAACTTGATACAACAAATGTAGGAGAAGAAGTAAAACTATCAGGATGGATGCATTCAATTAGAGATCATGGAGGTCTAGTGTTTATTGATTTAAGAGATCAGTTTGGATTTACTCAAATTGTTATTGATCAACAAAGTGCAATTTTTAGAAAAATTGAAAACCTAAGACTAGAAAGTGTAATCAGTATTAAAGGTAAAGTAATTTTAAGATCTAAAGAAACTATTAATAATAAAATTCATACAGGCAAAATTGAGGTAATGGTAGATAACTTAAATATTATATCAAAATCAAAAATCTTACCTATTCAAGTAGCTGGAGATGATAATTATAATGATGAGTTAAGATTAAAAAATAGATTTTTAGATTTAAGAAGAGAAAGGTTAAAAAAAAATATTTTATTGAGGAGCGAAATTATTCAATTTATTAGAAAAGAGATGCTTAAACTGGATTTTAAGGAGTTTCAGACCCCTATACTTACAGCTTCATCTCCAGAAGGGGCAAGAGATTATTTAGTTGCATCCAGATTGCATAAAGGAAAGTTTTATGCTTTACCTCAGGCACCGCAGCAATTCAAACAGCTAGCTATGGTTTCAGGTTTTGATAAATATTTTCAAATAGCACCTTGCTTTAGAGATGAGGATGCAAGAGCAGACAGAAGTCCAGGAGAGTTTTATCAATTGGATATTGAAATGGCATTTTGTAATCAAGAGGATATTTTTAAAATAGTTGAAGAGGTTATTCACAATACTTTTACAAAATTTTCTAAAAAAAAAATAACGCCTTTAGGCTTTCCGCGTATTCCATATCAGGAGGCTATAGATAAGTATGGTACTGATAAGCCCGATTTAAGAAACCCATTGTATTTAAAAGATGCTACAGAAATTTTTAAGGACCAAAGGTCTAATTTTAATATTTTTAAGAACATTATCAATAAAGGCGGAGTGGTGAAAGCAATAGTAGCACCTGTAGGAGCAGAAAAACCAAGATCTTTCTTTGATAAACTTAATAATTGGGCTAAAGAACAAGGATCTTCTGGCTTAGGTTACATTAATTTTGAAAAAAATGATAATAATGAATTAATTGGTAAAGGTCCTATAGCAAATAATCTTCAAGATGATTTACTAAAACTTTTAATGAAAGATCTAGATATTAATTATGACGATGCTGTTTTTTTTATATGTGACGAATACGATAAAGCCTGTAGATTTGGAAGTATCGCAATTAATAAGATTGGATTAGATTTAAAATTAATAAATCAAAATGAGTTTAATTTTTGTTGGATAGTAGATTTTCCAATGTTTGAAATTGATGAACAAACAAAAAAATTAGAATTTAGCCATAACCCTTTTTCAATGCCACAAGGAGGAATGAAAGCATTGCTAGAGGAGGATCCTTTAAAGATTAAGGCTTTTCAGTATGATATAGTTTGTAATGGTATTGAGCTGTCTTCAGGAGCAATTAGAAATCATGATATTGATATTATGTTAAAAGCTTTTGAAATTGCAGGATATCAGGAAAATGATATTATTAAAAAGTTTCCAGCACTACATAATGCTTTTCAATATGGAGCACCACCGCATGGAGGAATAGCTCCTGGTATTGATAGGATAGTAATGTTAATAGCAGATGAACCTAATATTAGAGAAGTAATAATGTTTCCCATGAATCAAAAGGCAGAAGATTTATTAATGGGTGCACCCAATCAAGTTTCTAAGCAACAATTAAAAGATTTACATATTAAAGTAGTATCTGATGAATAAAACTATCACTTAACTTTGATAAGGAGTTTTCCAAAGTTTTCTCCTTTCATAAGACCTATAAATGCTTTAGGGGCATTTTCAATCCCTTCTACTATGTCCTCTTTCCAAATTATTTTTCCTTCTTGAAGCCATTTAGACATTTTTTTTATTGCTATATTGTATCGTTGTTCAAATCTAAACACTAAAAAACCTTCAATAGAGGCTTGGTTTGTGAGTATTGCACGTTGAACTCTTTGTCCTAATTCAGCTTGTGTTAGGTTATATTGTGATATAACACCACAAACACCTATTCTAGCAAAAGGTGCTATATTACTTATAACATCATCAGCTATTTTACCGCCAACATTATCAAAGTAAACATTCACTCCTTCTGGACAGGTTTTTTTAATTTCTTTAAATACATTTTGTTCTTTATAATTTATGACGTGATCAAAATTAAGTTCATTAATTAAGTATTCACATTTTTTTTTATTTCCTGCAATACCAACTACTTTGCAGTTCGATAGTTTCGCAAGTTGGCCGACTAATTGGCCTACTGCCCCTGAAGCTGCCGAAACTACTACCGTATCTCCTGGAATGGGTTTACAAATTTCAAACAGTCCAAAGTAAGCAGTCATGCCTGGCATACCCAAAACTCCCACTGAAGTCTGAATAGGTGCCAAACTAGGATCAATTTTTCTTATATTATTTGTATTAATTTTTGCATATTTTTGCCAACCAATCGTAAAACCCTCAATAATATCACCTACATTGAATTTTGGACACTTGCTTTCTATTATTTTTCCGACGGCTCCTCCAGTAATTACCTCACCTATTTCAATAGGCAGAGCATAACTCTTGGCAGCACTCATTCTTCCTCTCATATATGGATCAAGTGATAACCAAATTACTTCTACAACTACTTGACCGTATTGTAGTTCGCTAATTTCTTCTTCAGTTATACTAAAATTATCAATACTAGGAAAACCTTCAGGACGACTTTTTAAAACTATTTTTGTGTTTTTATACAACATAGTTTAATTATATATAATTTCGAAAAAAAAAGTATAAATTTAACCAAAAATTTTAGAGGTAGGAGAAGTAGCAGTTGCGAATTGTTTTTTTTTCATTTTGCCTGATAAAAAACATTGCCTGCCAGCTATTACAGCACTTTTAAAAGATTCTGCCATACCTATGGGGTCCTTTGCTTGAGCTATAGCAGAGTTTATTAGCACTGCATCACACCCCAACTCCATTGCAAAACAAGCATCAGATGCTGATCCTATTCCAGCATCTAAAATTACAGGCACCTTACACTGCTCAACAATAATTTTAATATTTAAAGGATTTATAATACCTAGACCTGATCCAATAGGAGAACCCAAGGGCATAATAGCCGAGCAACCAGCATTTTCTAAGTTTTTTGCTAAAACAGGATCATCAGTACAGTAAGCAAGAACTTTAAAGTTATCATTAATTAATTTTTCTGCAGTTTTTAAAGTTTCTATCATATTAGGGTATAAGGTTTTTTTATCTGATAATACTTCTAATTTTACCATATCCCAACCACCTATATCTCTTGCTAACTTTAGTGTTCTGAGAGCATCATCAGAATTGAAGCAGCCAGCAGTATTGGGCATAAAAGTATATTTTTTTGGGCTTATATAATCTGTTAGTTTAGGTTCTTGATTATTTTCAATATTAACCCTTTTCATAGCAACAGTAATTATATCAGCACCACTAGCTTCTAAAGCTTTTTTGTTTATTTGAAAACTAGTATATTTTCCTGTTCCGATTATTAGCCTAGATTTAAAGGTTTTACCTCCAATAACTAATTTTTTAATTTCTTTTTTCAAACTTTCTAGCCTCCACCTATAAGTTCTAAAATTTCAATTTTATCATTTTTATTAATTGTTATAGTTTTATACCTAGATTTTGGTATAACTTCTTGATTTATTTCAACTGCCACCAGTTTATTTATTAAGGAATATTCCTTTAGTATATCAATTAGATTACAATTACTATTAATATTTTTTTTTTTTCCATTAATATAAATTTGTATTTTATTTTTTTTCATTATAATCATTATATAAAATATAATATTTATGAGTAAGAAAAAAATATTAATTGTTAATGGACCCAATATTAATTTATTGGGGCAAAGAGAAAAAAATGTTTATGGCGAATTAACGTATAAGGCTCTTAAAACAACATTAATAAAATACGGTAGAAAAAAAAACTTAGATATTACTTTATTTCAAAGCAACTATGAAGGAGAAATAATTGACATTATTCAGACAGCACGAAATAAAAAAGATGCAATTATAATTAATGCTGGAGGCTATACACATACATCTATAGCAATTTTAGACAGTTTAAGAGCATTTACTGGGTTGATATATGAAGTGCATATTAGTAATATTTATAATAGAGAATACTATAGAAGAAAATCTTATATTTCTTTAATAAGTAATGGAGTAATATGTGGTTTAGGTATACTGGGTTATGAAATTGCTATAGATGCTGTTTCATTAAAATAATAATAATATATAAGGGAGAAAATGTTTAAATTTAATATAGATAAAAAAGCTATTGGTACGCTTATTGATATCCTCAAAAAAAATGACTTAACTCAAATTGAAGTTAAAGATGGAAGAAAAAGTATAAAAATAGCAAAAGACAGTATCAAATTACAAAATATTAATCATGAAATTAAAGAGTCTAAAAGTTTAAAAGTCCAAGATAAAACATTAAAAGATATAAAAGAAGAAACCAAATTTGAAAATGCAATTAAAGCACCTATGTTAGGAACACTCTATCATGCTCCATCACCTAAGGCTAAAGCATTTATAAAGGTAGGACAAAAAGTGAAAAAAGGCGATATACTTTTTATTATTGAGGCAATGAAAACTATGAATCAGGTAAAAAGCGATAGAGAGGGTACAGTTAAAAAAATACTTGTTGAAAATGGTATGCCAGTTGAATTTAATCAAGACTTAGTTGTAATAGATTAAAAATGTTTAAAAAGATTTTAATAGCAAATAGAGGTGAAATTGCTGTCAGAATAATTAGATCTTGTAAAGAGTTAGGTATAAAAACAGTAGCTATTTATTCAATAGCAGATAAAGAGTCTATGCATGTAAAAATGGCTGACGAAAGTATATGTATTGGAGGAATTAAGTCATCTGAAAGTTATCTAAATATTCCAGCTATACTAACTGCTGCAGAACTTACTGGTGCAGAGGCCATTCACCCAGGGTATGGATTTTTGTCTGAGAATTATAAATTTGCAAGAGTTCTAGAAGAGCATAATATTACTTTTATTGGTCCTAAATCTGAGCATATTAAAATTATGGGGGATAAGGTTTCAGCTAGAACAGTAATAAGCAAAACAGGTATACCCCTAGTACCAGGATCAAAGGGACCAGTAAAAAATATTAAAGAACTAAAAAAAGTATCTAAGGAAATAGGTTTGCCCATAATTATCAAAGCAGCAGCAGGAGGAGGGGGCAAAGGAATGAAGGTAGTAGAAGACGAAAGTGAGTTAGAGAATGCTTATAACTTAACAAAGTCTGAAGCAGAAGTTAATTTTGGAAATGATGAGATCTATGTTGAAAAATTTTTAAGAAACCCTAAACACATTGAATTTCAAATTTTTGCAGATAATTATCAAAACGTAATTCACTTGGGAGAAAGAGATTGTTCAATACAGAGAAGGCACCAAAAATTAATTGAGGAAGCTCCTGCATATGAAATAGATCAAGAGGAAAAAGAAAAATTACTTAATGTAATAATAAAGGCGATGAAAGATATTAAATATAGGGGAGCTGGAACAATTGAAATGCTCTACGAAAATAAAAAATTTTATTTTATTGAGATGAATACTAGAATACAGGTTGAACACCCTGTTACAGAAATGATAACGGGAATTGATATTGTATCAGAACAAATTAAAGCCTCTGCTGGAAACAAGCTTACAATTCAGCAAAAGGATGTAAAATTTAGAGGGCATGCAATAGAGTGTAGAATTAATGCTGAGAATCCTGAAACCTTTATACCAAGTCCTGGAACTATTAATATGTATAATCCTCCAGGGGGTTTTGGAGTAAGAGTTGATTCTTGTATTTATAATGGTTATGGGGTAGTTCCATTTTATGATAGTTTAATTGGAAAGTTAATAGTTCATGCAGCAAATAGAAAAGAGGCAATATCCAGGATGAATAGGTCATTAAATGAATTGGTAATTGATGGTATTGATACTACAAAAGACTTACATAAAAAAATTATTGCTTCCAAATCTTTCAAGAAATATGACTTTAGCATTAATTGGTTAGAAGGTTTTCTTAAAAAATAAATTGTTTTCTTATCAGTATAATATACCAATAAATTCAGTTATTGAAGCCTATAAGCAAGGTATGTTTCCAATGGCAGAAACATATTCCAGTAAAGAAATATATTGGATAGAACCAAAAAAAAGAGGAGTTTTTCTTTTTAATAATATAAAAATTCCAAAAAAATTTAAGAAGTTTTTAAAGAAAAATAACTTTCAAATAGCTATAGATAATAATTTTGAACAAGTTATTAATAATTGTGCAAAATTAAATAATAGTAGAAAAGATACATGGATTAATAGCACTATTAAAAAAATTTATATAGAGATGCATAATAATGGCTTAGCGCACTCAGTAGAATGTTATTTAAATAAAGAGTTAGTTGGGGGATTGTATGGTATAAAAATAGGTAGAATTTTTTTTGGGGAAAGTATGTTTAGTTTTGTCTCAAACGCATCTAAAGTAACACTTATACATTTATTAGAAAGACTTAAATTTGGAGGTTTTAAAATTTTGGATACGCAGTTTATAAATGAACATTTAAAGCAGTTTGGAGCATTAGAAGTATCTAATAAAGAATTTAAAAATATTATAGAAAAAAACATTAATAAGGACGCTAATTTTTACTTATACTCAAAAAAGGGTTTTTTGCCTTATCATTTATATCCTCTTAAAAAAAAAATTATTTAGCCTTTTTGTTAATACATTTTAACAACCAAATATCATTTATCGGATGCTCAAGACTGCTCAGACTTGGAGATGAAGAAAACATCCATCCCTCAAATATTATGTTATTTAACAATCTGTCTTTCACTATTAAATATGCATAATTTTCTATTTCTTTGTCTATTGGATTTTTATAGCAATATTTGATGTTTAAAATTAAATTTGAAAAAGTAACATCAGTATCTATAGGTACTTTTAATTTAAAGCTTCTACCGGTTATTCTATCAATTGCTCTAATTTCTGCTAAATTTTCTGCAAAAACCAGGAAGCTAAAAAAAAAATAAAAAATTATTAGTAAAAAATATTTACTATTCATCCTTTTAATTCAGATTTTAAATTAGTTGTTAAGCTATTAATAACTTTTTTTATTTGTTTCTTATCTACGCCCATTAATATGGCTTCATCGTATATTTGATCTATTAAATTTTGCAACTCAGTTACATTATTATTCAATATAATTATTTTCTCTTTACATGAAATTTTTGAACCATCACTTGTTTTCCAAAAATCAGGGTAAATATTATCTTTTTTCATTAATCAGGTTCCCATACTGAGTTTTTATTTTTTTCATTAAAATACGTTTTTTCTTTTTTTGAGGGAGTGGCAGGGTGATAAGCGTCTAGCGTACCTGTTTGATTAGCTTTTTTCTTTTTTTGCCATTTGTAACTTAGATTATTTATAATTATATCTTTATCTCTGTCATATTCCGTTAACCATATTTGCCATTTTACTTCTAGACTCGTAGGATCTATTTTTTTTTTATAAAGGACCCATCTTTTTTTTTTATTTTTTTTATGTATATAAAACCTATTCCCTTGATTATCTTCTCCTACTTTTTTCCCACTTAAAAATGAATATAAAATTGTCCCTATATTATTAGTTATCATATTTAATCTCTAAGAATTTTCCAAAATTATTTCTTTTAATTTTTCATAATCATAGGCACCAGGAAATATTTGCTTGCCTATAATAAAGGTAGGAGTACCTCTAATTTTTAAACTATTGGCAAAATTTATATTTTTAATAATGATATTTTTAATTTTTTCAGAGGACATATCTTTTTTAAATTTTTCAATATTAAGTGATAAATCTTTAGCTATTTTATATAAAAAGTCCTCATTGATTAGCTTTTTATTATTTAGTAAAATAGAATGATATTCGAAATATGCCTTTTGTTCGTTAGCAGCTAAAGACGCTCTAGCAGCTATTTCTGAAGATTCAGAAAGTATAGGAAAGTCAATAAAAACTATTTGAATATTATCAAAGTTTTTCATTAATTTTGAAATAGTGGATAAAGTTTTCTTACAATATCCACAATTATAATCTACGAACTCAACTATTATTTGCTTTCCATTTATATTACCAACTCTAGGCAAACTCTCATAAAATTTATTATCATAAAAATTATTTAATATATTAATAAGGTTTTTTTTTTCTTTTTCTTTTTGATTCGCAGTGAATTGCTCTAATGATTCTATTATAACTTCAGGATTCTCTAGAATATATTTTTTAACAATATCTTGTATTTGTTGTTCGTTTATACTTTTATCATTCGAATGTAAACTGAATATGATAAAAAATATTAATATTACAAATTTTGTTAGCATGTTGACCTAATAACTTTAAATTTCATTAATCAAATTTAGTATATCAGAAGCTCTTAAATTTTCAGAACTAAATTTTTTAGTAGCTGATATCACTTTTTCTGCGAAAAATTTAGCATTTTTAAAGTCTCTTCTTCTAAGAAATTCTTCTGCTGCTGATAAGTTAGCAGAAACAGGCTCACCTAAGCGACTATGACTGATACCCTTTAAATGCCAAGCAAATATATTTTCTGGTTCTTTTTTTACAATAAGGTTTAAGTAATTATTTGCTTCTTTTATATATTTTAAGTTTTTACTATCTTCTAATAGTAAACCAGACAAAGGAAGCATGATAAGGGTCGAGTTTGGGATTATTTTTAAGGATTCTTTATAATGTTTAATTGCTTCTTTAATTTTACCATTTTCAGAAAGAATTTGAGCCTTTAACTCTATAAAAAAAGGATCATTTGGATAATCTTTTAATAGTGAATTAATCTCTTTTATTGATTTTTTATATAGAGGCACTCTAAAGTAAGCTATGGCTCTTGCATAGCGACTACTTATAGAATTATCTTTATTATTTAATAATGTCTTACCTGGACTTTCTAGAAAACCTTCAAGCTTTGCCTTTATTCTTGCATAAGAAACTTTATCAAACTTACTTTCATTATAATTATTAGATGATGATGCTTTTTGTTTTATAAGATCCATTCTCGCCTTAGATAGAGGGTGAGTGCGTAAAAATGGGTCTTGTCTTTCTAGTAAAAGTAATTCTTGTCCATAAAGTTTTTCTAAAATAATACTAAGTGATTTAGGGTCTCTTTTTACTCCTTTTAAAAAATCTATAGCTAATGTATCAGCTACGTATTCATTGCTTCTACTAAAGGAAAAGAAACTTTTGGTTGCTATTGAAGGTCCTATAGATAAAGCTGTCCTAGCAATTTCCATTCTATCATCTTTGAAATTATCATTAGCACTAGTAGCTACCAATAATCCCATACCTAATAAGCTAGTAATAAATTGATTATCCTGAAGTTTTCTAGCTGCTTGTTTCATTTTAATTATATGACCTGCTTTGATGTGACCTATTTCATGTGCAATAACACCTATCAAACCGCTGGCGCTTCCAGCTTTAATTATAAGTCCTGTATTTAAAAACATATTTTGTCCATTAGTTACAAAAGCATTAATTCTATTATCAGCTATTATATGAATTTTTAAATTATTTTCTTCTAACCCCGCTATTTTTAAAATAGGTTTGGTCCAGGCATAAAGAGTATTTTCTATTTCGGTATCTCGAATATATTTAGTATAAGCTGTATTTTTTAAAAAAAATAAAGGTATCACAGTAATACATAATAAATACTTAATAAAAATATTTAAAAAGGTTATCATGTAGATTAATATAGGAGATTTTTCATCATTACGTCAAATAGATCAAAGATATCGCCTTTTTATGCAATTGAAATATTCGAAAAAGGTCAAGTTTTTAAAAGCAAAAATGGTGTTGTGAGAAATTTAGCACTAGGAGAGCCTTCTGCAAATTTACCAAAAAACATACTGATTAATTTAAAAAAAAAAATAGAAGTACTAAGGTTTGGTTATACTGAGTCTATTGGAACTGTAGAATTAAGAAAAAAAGTAAGTATTCATTATAAGCAGCACTATGATGTAGATGTTTCTATGGAAAATGTAGCTATTACTGCAGGAGCTTCAGCTGGTATCTTTATGTCTTTATTATCTTTATTTGAAAAAGGAAGTCTTATTGCAATAACAAGGCCTGGCTACCCTGCTTATAAGAATATGATTAAAGCTCTAGGCCTCAGAGCTTATTATATTGATACTTCCGCAGTAAATAACTTTCAATTAACAACCGATCTAATAGAAAACTTACCTAATAATATAAAAGGTATAATAATCTCAAGCCCTTCAAATCCCTGTGGAAGTATTATTTCTGATAATGAAATTTTTAATATATTAAACATTTGCAAGTCAAAAAATATTAAAGTCATTTCTGATGAGATTTATCATAGAGTTGAATACCAAAATAAGAAATTAAATACCGCTTTTAACTTTGATAAAAACTCAATAGTAATAAATAGTTTTTCAAAATATTTTCTAATGACCGGTTATAGACTAGGTTGGATTATTGGTGACAAAGGTTTTATTAATCAAATCAGAAACCTCTCAATGAATTTTTATTTAAGTCCATCTAGTATTTCACAATATGTAGCAAACGAAGTATTTAATTATTATGATTATTTTGATTCTATTGTCTTAAAATATTTAGAAAATAGAAATTATTTAATTAGTAAGCTTCAAAGTATGGGTATAAGCGATATTATAGTGCCTGAGGGAGCATTTTACCTATATGTAAATATTTCTAAGTTTAATAATAATTCTTATGACTTTTGTAGTAGAATGGTCAATGATATAGGGGTAACGTTAGCTCCTGGTATAGACTTTGATGATAAACATGGAAATAGTTATGTGAGATTTTCCTATTCATGCGAAAAAATAGTATTAGAAGAATCTCTAAATTTAATAAAAAAGTGGTTGTAATTATTGATCCCACCAACCAGTTTTCACTTCTTTTATCTTCTTCTTTTTTTCAGCTTTCTTATCACTAATTTTTTCTTTTGAGACTACTTCTTTACTTTTAGAAGCAGGTTTTTTTAAGATCTTTTTAGTTTTATTTTTTTTAGCACTTTTTTTGTTCTTATCTTCAATGTTTTCTAATTTCTTTATAGTACTTTTATCCTTATGTTTTTTTGTATTTAGTTTTTTATTTTTAGTTTTATTTAATTTCTCAAAACTTTCTTCTTCCTCATTTTTTTCAATATTATTTTCAACAATTATGTAAAATTTATTTAATTCAAATGAGTTATCGACAGTAATTTTGACTACGTTATCACCGATTTTTTTTGATTTAATAAATTCATATTTATAATTTAATAAGTATTGTGACATAGCAGAGCTTATTTTTAGATTAACAACTTTTTTTTCTAAGGTTTTTAACATCAAATCTAAATTTCTAATTATTTGCAGTGCTTGGGACTCTAATGATCTTACTAGTCCTGAACCATTACAATGATTACATGTTTGATAATTGATTTCTAATAAACTTGGCCTTAGTCTCTGTCTAGACATTTCTAATAAACCAAAAGGCGAAATTTTACCAATCTGTATTCGCGCTCTATCTTTTTTAATAGCATTTTTAAATACATTTTCAACTTGATAATTATTTTTTCTTATATTCATATCAATAAAATCTATAACAATTAACCCTCCCAAGTCTCTAAGTCTTAATTGTCTAGCAATTTCTTTAGCTGCTTCTACATTCGTTTTAAATGCTGTAGTTTCAATATCTCTTGCAAGAGTAGACTTACCAGAGTTAACATCTATTGCAACTAGAGCTTCTGTTGGATTTATTACAATAGATCCACCAGAGACTAAACTTACTTCTGAATTAAAAATTAAATCAATTTCTTTTTCTATTTCATAATGATTAAAAATTGGAAGGTTATCTTTATATTTTTTTACTAACGAAGATTTACTAGGCATTAAAGTTTTCATAAAGCTTTTTCCCAATTTATAAGCATCATCTCCTTCAATAATTATTTCCTTTAAGTCATTTGAAAAATTATCTCTAATAGCTCTTTTAATAATATGGTTTTCTTCGTGAATAAGAAGCGGTGCAATAGATTTTAATGTTTTATCTTTAATTTCTTGCCAAAGTTTATAAAGATAATCATAGTCCCTTTTTATTTCTAATTTAGATTTATCACCACCAGCAGTTCTTAATATAACAGACATTTCTTTGGGAATATTTAGCTTATTTAGTATATCTCGCATTTTTTTTCTATTCTTAAACATTATTTTTTTACTAATACCGCCAGAGTTAGCAGAGTTTGGCATTAAAACACAATATCTTCCTGCAAGAGATAAAAATGTAGTAATTGCTGCTCCTTTATTACCTCGTTCCTCTTTTGCTATTTGAATAAGTAAAATTTGTCTTTTTTTAATAACTTCCTGAATTTTGTATTTTGAATACAGCTTACTTCTTCTTACACTAGCTTGCTTTAAAGTTATAGCTTCATTGAAGGTAATTTCTTCTTCATCAGCAGGTTTGCTATTTTTTTTTCCTTTACTTTTTTCTTCTTGCTCAACTTTATCAATAGTCTCATATAGTAATTCTTGTTTATCTGCTATTGGTATTTGAAAATAATCAGGATGAATTTCATTAAACGGTAAAAAACCATGTCTATCATTTCCATAATCTACAAAAGCCGCACGAAGTGATGGCTCTACCCTTGAGATCTTAGCTAAGTATATGTTTCCTCTAAGTTGTTCTTTGGTACTGCTTTCAAAGTCTAAATCCTCTATTTTTTTGTCTTCTAATATAAGTATTCTTGTTTCCTCTAAATGAGCAGCATCTATAAGCATGCTTTTTGTCATAAATTTTATATCTCCAAACTTTTTTCATTAATTAATTATTTTATATTTTATTATTTTATTATTTTATTATTTTAAATTTTATTTTTATTTGTATGTATTATTATTATACTTATTTAATAATTTTTAAAAAGTATTATGTAAAATTATGTTATTATTTAGAATATCATTAATTTTTTTAGTTTTTATTAATATAAACCTCTTATTTTCACTTGATTATAAACTAAAAAATATAAGGTTCTCTGAAAATCATAAAAATAAATCATTAAGAATAGTTTTAGATTTAACTCATAAAGCAGCTTATACAGTTTTCTCACTAAATAATAATCCTAGATTGGTTATAGATTTAGAGTCAAAGTCAGATATTAAGAAATTTAAAAATGAAAGTAAATTTATAAAAGAAATAAGAAGCAGAAAAACTGAACAAAATGTTATGAGAATAGTTTTTGATATAAAGTCTAATTTTTATATTGATAGGCATTTTTATTTGAAAAAAAATGAAAAAAATATTTTCAGGTTAGTTATAGATTTAAAAATAAATAATAAAAATAGCGCTATTTATAAAGAGAAAAGACCCAGTAGAGATTCACAATTTATTATTACTATAGATGCTGGTCATGGTGGTATAGATCCTGGAGCTATTAATATAGGTAAAAAAGAAAAAAATATAACCTTAGCAGCAGCTAAAGAACTTAAACGTATATTAGAAAAAAAAAATTTTAAAGTATTTTTAACAAGGAAAGATGATACTTTTATATCTTTAAGAAATAGAAGAAATATAGCAAAAAAAAATAACAGTGACCTTTTTATATCTTTACACGTTGATAGCTTAAAAAAAAAAACTACAAGAGGTACTTCAATATATACTCTTTCAGAAAAAGCATCTGATAGCATTACAGCTAAGTTAGCAGAAAGAGAAAACAAAGTGGATTTAATAGCAGGGGTAAATCTTCAAGATGTGGATAATGAAGTTGCTTCTATATTATTAGACCTTAGTAGGAGAGAAACTAAGAACTCTTCCTCTTTATTTGCAGAGAGCTATATAAAGACAGTAAGAAAAAATGGTCATAGGGTTTTACGAAGGCCGCATAGACATGCTGGTTTTGCAGTATTAAAATCTACAGATATTCCTTCTGTTTTGATTGAGTTAGGTTTTCTTTCTAATGTAAATGATGTTAAGTTATTAACAAATAAAAAAACTAGATTGAGGTTATTGGTTTCTTTAGCAGAAGCAATAGAGGTATATGTTAATAAGAGAAGAAGTTATAATTAGTTTATTGGCCTTGCGCTGGAGCACCTATTTTTTCTTCTTCAATTGTACTATTATTATTAGTATTAAAATTAATGTTATCTATTTCTTCAAAAACAGCTTTGTAACTTTTATAGTCCCTAGAGTATCTATGACTTCCCTGTTGTAACATTTTTTTTGAGATGGAGTTAAAAGGACAACCTCTTATTTCAATACCATTAACCTTATGCATCCAGTTTCCAGCCAGATCTATTCTACAAGAGCCTAAATCACTTATAACCTCTGACATAGTAAGAGTTCTGGTATTGACTCCTAATCCACTTAATATATTGACACTTAAAATATAATTCAAATTAGGTATTTCATATAAATTCCCATCAATATCTAAAACTAATGTTCCTATAGATGATTTAACGCCCTTATATGTTTTCGGTAAAATAAAAAAAAGTAATTTATCTTTAGCATCTAATATTTCACCACCTAGTAGGGAAAAACTTAGTAGCCTAGCTTCTGCAACGTCAGTAGTTGCTACCATATTATTTTCACCAAAAAATACTTTTTTTACTTCTTCTGATAAAAGTTCCATTATGATATTTTGTTGAGTAGCAAAATCATTCATTAAAATGTTTATAGCTTCAAACAGATTAATTGACTTTGGAGTAACTTGATTTCTTATGAAATCTAAAATAATTTCATTATTATTTTTTGAAGCTAGTGTGAAAGCCTTAAGCATATCATCATAAGGTAGTTCATACGCTCCTAGAAGATTATCACCAAAAAATACAACTTCTGAACAATCACTCAATACTAATTTTATTTTAGAAGAAAATTTATTAAAAATTTCTAGATCTTGTCTATTTAGTGTAGAAAAACTTAAGATATCCATTCGCATCTCTCTAGAATCTTTTAATTGATCAGAGTAGTGTTTTATCTCTAATAGCTTTAGATCTGATTGGGATAACCTAGGTCCTTCTTCATTACTACCACTATTAAAAGGCTTTAATTCCTTTTTAATAAAATCAAGGATTTGTTTATTACTATTTATTCTACATTTTTTTTTATTTTCTTGTGAGATAGCAATAGATATATTCAAAATAAGCACTATTACAATACATAGGATATTTTTTAAAAACATAAAAAAAAAGTATCATAACTTATATTTATTTCAATAATTCTATTTTTTTAATTTGATTTCCTGAGAATAGATCATAAATCTTTATTATATCTGTATTATTAAGTTTGTATTTAATAATTATATTATCATTAATAATATAAAAATCTTCTAACTTTGAATCTTTTGCAAGTTTCAAGGTAATAATGTTTGAGTTATTATTTTTTTTAAAATTATTTAATTTATGATATATTCCTATAGTTAAAATTATAATTCCAAAAACTATTAATATGCCAAAAAATATAACAATAAATTTTAGAAGCTTAATATTCATACTTTAATACTAGCACGAAAATGAAAAATTTTAATAAAGAAGATAATTTAATAGAAATTATATTTGAAGACGACTTTATTATTGTTATTAATAAAAAAAATGGGTTACTAAGTCATTGTAATCAAATAGAAAATACTAATAGTGTAGTAAACTTACTTAAAAATTATAATATAAAGCTTTATGAAGCAGAAGATACGTTAAGAGATGGAATAGTGCACAGACTTGATAAAGATACTTCAGGTTTAATGGTGCTAGCAAAAAATTTATTTTCATATAAAAATTTAATTAGCCAATTTCGTAATAGAAAAGTTATTAAAATATATAAAGCGTATTGTTGGGGTATACCATTGCCTATAGCGGGTACTATTGATAAGCCAATATCAAATTATTTAAATAAAAAAAAAACTTCTTCTGAGGGCAGAAAGGCAATTACTGATTATAAAGTAACAAAGCAGTTTAAAAATTTTTTTTCTGAAATAGAATGTAAAATTTTAACAGGAAGAACACATCAAATTAGAGTTCATATGCAATCCATAAATTGTCCTTTAATTGGTGACCAACTTTACTCTAGAAATAGAAATATATCACAATCTTTTTCAAATAATATAAGAGGCTTCTTAAAAGATTTTAGAAGACAAGCATTACATGCACAGCAGCTTTCCTTTATGCATCCACAAAGTAAAATTATGAAATCTTTTTTTACAGAAATGCCCTGTGATATGTTAAACTTAAGAAATGAACTAGTTGCCGAGTTTAATTTGAATTGTTAATATATAAATATGTCTAACATTTCATTACCTAGTATTTCTTCTCAAGGAAGTTTACAAAAGTACCTTAGTTCTATTAGAAAATTTCCAATCTTAGAGATTGAGGAAGAATATACTTTAGCAAAAATGTGGAAAAATAAAAAAGATTTAAATGCAGCACATAAGTTAGTTACATCACACCTCAGACTTGTAGCAAAAATTGCTATGGGATATAAAGGCTATGGTTTACCAGTCGCTGATTTGATATCAGAAGGCAATATAGGATTAATGCAAGCAGTTAAAAGATTTGATCCTGATAAAGGTTTTAGATTAGCTACTTATGCAATGTGGTGGATTAGAGCTGCTATTCAAGAGTACATTCTTCATTCTTGGTCATTAGTAAAAATTGGTACCACAGCTGCTCAAAAAAAATTATTTTTCAATCTAAGGAAAATTAAGAATGAGCTTAAACTTATAAATGAGGGAGACCTTAGGCCTGAGGATGTAAAAAAAATATCTAAAAGATTATCGGTAGATGAAAATGAAGTATATAGTATGAATAGTAGAATGGCTGGACATGATCAGTCATTAAATGCACCATTAAAACATGATAGTAATACAGAATGGCTTGACTGGATTGAAAATAAAGAGGAAAGTCAAGAAACCAAGCTAGAAGAAAGTCAGGAGTACAAATTTAGAAAAACTATATTAATGAATGCGGTAGCTTCATTAAATGAAAGAGAAAAATATATCTTTAGAGCAAGAAGAATTAGTGAACCTCAAGTAACTTTGGAAGATTTGAGCAGAAGGTTTAATGTCAGCCGAGAAAGGATTAGACAAATTGAGGTCCGAAGCTTTGAAAAAGTTCAGCAATATATAAGACAGTTTTTAAAGAATAAACAAAAATTAAATTTAATTGACATACAAACTATTTAAAAGGATCTTTAAAAAGTATTGTATCTTCTCTTTCAGGACTGGTAGATAGCAAGCTGACCTCTACACCTGTAATTTCTTTTAACATTTCAATATATTTTTTTGCATTTCTGGGCAATTCATTGTAGTTTCTACAACCTTTAGTACTTTCATTCCATCCATCAATTTCAATATATTCAGTTTTTAAATCATCTGTAGATGAAATGATAGGAGGTAAATAATTATATTTTTTTCCATTGAAATCATAGGAAATACAAATATTTATTTTTTCAAACTTATCTAAAACATCTAGTTTTGTTAAAGCTAAACCATGGATACCAGAAATATTCACAGACTGTTTTAATAAAACTAAATCCAACCAACCACATCTTCTTTTTCTTCCAGTCACTGTGCCAAACTCATTGCCAATTTGTCCAAGTCTTTCTCCTATTGAATTATTTTGTTCGGTTGGAAATGGGCCTTCTCCAACCCTGGTCAAATATGCTTTTGTAATTCCAAGTGTATAACAGTTTTTTATACCCCCTAATCCACTACCAATAGATGCTTGAGAACTTATCGTATTAGAAGAAGTAACAAACGGGTAGGTGCCATGATCATTATCTAATAGCATACCCTGAGCACCTTCAAATAAAATATTTTTATCTTCGTTTTGTAATCTTATTAAATCATTCCATATATTTGAAATATATGGTTTGATAAAATTAATTACATCATTTAATTGATTAAGTATATCAGCAGACTTTACTTCATTTATACCTAAACCTTTTCTAATGGGGTTATGGTGAAAAAGAGCATTTTCTATCTTTTTTTTTAAATTTTTCTTATCAAAAATATCACACAATCTTATAGCCCTTCTTCC
>CABZPW010000010.1 GCA_902527765.1 Rhodospirillaceae bacterium | reverse complement strand
ACAAAAATATGAAGTTTGCAGATTAAAAAAAGAACTTAGAAAACCCACTGAAATAAAATGTTTTTATTCAAGGCAAGATAAATTTGGTTCAGAACTAATTATTACTAATGATCAACCAACTTTCTCTTGTCTTAAAGAAATGAAATGTAAAAGAGAGTAAGTTCTTTTTTTAATTGACCTTCAGATTGCCTAGTATTATTCTTATATTATGTCTGGTAGAGGGAAAGAAGAAGAAGGTTATTCAGTAGAAGCTCAAGAAAATATGGGCGTTGCTATAGAAGAATTTAAAGAGTCTTTAATTCCCATAGGGTCAGAAGAAGCAAATAAAAACGTCTTTGCAACAATAAAAATAATGGTTAAGGGAGTCAGAAGAAGGTTAGTTGATTTAGGAAACGTTGATGCTCCAGAGGGCCCATTAAAAATCCAACTAATGATTTTTAATAAAGAGCATATACCTCTAATCATAGAACAATTAAAAGAAGAGGGATTCAAACCTCGTACTGATGCAGGATCTCAATATGTTAAAGTTGATGTTCCTCCACCAACAAGGTTACAATTAATGGATGTAGCTTCTGATGTAGATAGAAGAACTAAGTCTTGTATAGGTAAAATAAATAAAATACGAAGCAATACTGCCATAAGAATTACAAAGGCTATAGAAAATGAATTTATAGACCCAAGAACAGCAGGTATTGCAAATAAAAAAATAGAGAAAAACTTTATTAAGTTTGAAACAGATGCTATCAAAGCTGGAATGTTGAAAAAAATTGATATCTTAGGAAAGTGGTTCTCTCCTGAGAATGAAATAGAAAAAAAATTAATGGTACAAATTAATAAAAAAAAAAAGCAGGAATAGTAGAAGATTAACCTTTATTAATATCTTTTTTTATAGAAGAAAGAAGATGCAGTTGCCTCCATATTTCCTCAGACTTTTTGTTACTATCGTGAAGCCTTAAAGATAATGTTCTTATTATCGCTTTTAATATAGGGTCGGCATTTTCTACTTTACTAAAAAAAAGTTCTTTTTCTATTATTAGTAAACGACTATCTTTTGCAGCTTTTGCAGATACACTATGGTCTTTATTAAAGAGGCTACTTATCTCTCCAAAAAGTTCTCCTTCTTTAACACTTCCTATCACATAATCACTAGCACTAATGATTTCAACTTCTCCGGTATAAATATAATATGCAAATTTTGGTTTTTCATTTACTTTATAAATGAAGGAGTCTTTTTTATAGTTTATTTGCTCTAATCCGGAATTAGTGATATTTGTTGTTATATTATTCATAATTAAGTGTACCAAATATTTGACTGTTTTATTATAAAATTATGTTTCCTTTAAAAGATGATAACCCTACTCAAACTAAACCTATAGTTACAATAGCCCTGATAGCTATTTGTGTTTGTATATTTCTATACCAATTCTCCTTATTACATTCAGAGAATACCTTTATTATTAATAGTTTTGGTATGAAACCAAAAGAGCTTTTTCTTAATCCAGGTTTAACTAATTATTCTACAGTTTTTTCTAGTATGTTTTTGCACGGAGGATTTATGCATTTAATAGGGAATATGCTTTTTCTATGGATTTATGGAAATAATATCGAAGATGCTATGGGGCATACTAAATTTTTACTATTCTATTTTGCGTGTGGATTAGCAGCAGCTCTTTCACAAGCTTTAGTAACACCCAACTCGGATATTCCAATGATTGGTGCCTCTGGTGCCGTATCAGGAGTTTTAAGCGCTTACTTGCTGCTCTATCCTAAAGCCAGAGTATCAACTTTAATTTTTATCTTTTTCTTTATTACCGTTATTAGAATACCAGCAGGTATACTGATATTAATTTGGTTTGCTACTCAGCTCATTAATGCTAATTTGACTGATCCTAATAGCCCTGGAGTAGCATGGTTTGCTCATATAGGAGGTTTTTTGATGGGAATATTGTTATTACCTTTTCTAAAGAAAAAAAATATAAAATATTTTGCCTCAGGTAATAAACATAGTCTTGTACAAAAAAATATAAGATTGCGTTTTAGGAAATAAAATTATTCATAAAATTCTTTTATATCAGGAATCCTTGTAAAAGCTACTTTAGTACCAGAAAAGTCAGATATATTTTTAGGTAAACTGCCTATTGTTATACTATCTCTACCAAATTTTGAATTTATTATATCTATAGTATCAGATAAACTCTTTCTCTTTTTTATAGTGTTTTCAAAGTTATTATTTAGATATTGAAAAAAGTTAGTTTGAGCTGACTCTAGAGGCTCTAAATCATATAAAACAACACTAACTTGTTTAATTCTTTTTATTTTATTTGATATTAGTATTTCTTTCCATATTAAATCTGATTGTTCCAATAAAGTAATACTGTCATTTATTTTATTAAACTTTTTTTTTCCTTCTATAGAACAACCACTTTTTATTTTGATATATATTTTTATTTTTTTACAAAAGTATCTTTTTCTTCTTAATCTACTTGCTGCTTTTAGTACAAGTCTATTTAGTATGTGCTTTGCTAAATCAGGTTCCCTCCAATTTGGATGTAATACATGACTATGACCAATAGTACTTGTCTTAGTAGTTATTTCTTCAATGTCATTACCTCTTAACATATTCCAAAATCTTTCTCCTTGCACACTACCCCATATCGTCCGCATATTTTTAGGAGATAGTTTATATAGGTCATTAATAGTTTGTACATTGGCTAGTATTAACCTTCTCTCCATTCTTTTTCCTATGCCTGTTAGGTCAGAAAGTTTAAGTTTTTTTATTTTGTGAGGTAGTGCGTCTCTAAAAAGTATTTTTAACCCATTAGGTTTTTTTAAATTACTTGCTGTTTTTGCTAAAAATTTATTAGTTGATATGCCTATGGAGCAGCTTATATAATCTCCCACATTCTTTTTAATACCTGACTTTATATTAATAGCTAAAGAGACAGCATTTTTAGGTTTACATTCTTTTCCTATTAATTTACAAGCTACCTCATCTATAGAGCAAACATGTTCTATGGGAATGTACTTGTTAATCTCATTTATCAACTTATGATGATAAGCTATATATTTTTCATGATTTGCTTGAATACAAATAATATCGGGGCAAAGCTTTTTTGCTTCTGCTATCATGGTACCAGTTTTTATACCCTTTTTTTTAGCTTCATAACTTGCAGCAATAGCACAAGTATAATCTGTAATAGATGGAACTATGGCAATAGGGCGATTTCTAAGAGGTGGATTTATTTGTTGTTCAATAGTAGCAAAGTAACTATTGAAGTCTAAGTATAACCATTTTATATTTTTGTTCATTATTTGTTCACTTTATGTTCTTATATAAGAATGTCAATAATGTATTCTAAGATTCTTAAAAAATAAAGTCCTTAATAATATAATTTGGAAAAGCTGAATATTTTTTGCAAAGTTTATCAATACTATTTTTATATACTTCATAATTATTACTGTTAGTTAGTTCATGTTTATGAATGCCATTAGTAATTAATAAAGAATTAAGTTTATTGTTATTAGCACCTAGTATATCTGTTTCAAGAGAGTCACCTATAACTAAAACTTTATCTAAAGCTAATTTAGTATTGAAACTTTTTAAAATATTAAAGGATTTTTCATACATAGCTTGAAAAGGCTTTCCATATCTAAACACTTCACCGCCACTATTGTGATAATAATCTGCTAATATACCGGCACAAGTAATTAATTGTCCATTTTGTCTAATCACTACTTTATCAGGGTTAGCACATACTAAAGGTAAATTATATTTTAATGCTTCATTAAGCTCTTTTTTATAATTATTGAGAGTATGATCGAAATCTCTAGTTCCACAGACTAATACAAAAGAGCTTTTACTTATAGAAGAGACTTCTTTGATTTCAAGATTTGTTGCTATACCTTTATCAAGTTCTTGACCAATAAAGTAATAATTTTTACCTAGTAAAGATAATCTTTTCTTATTAGAAAGACACTCTTCACGGCAGATTTCACCTGATGAAACAATATTATCATATAAATTGTTATTGATTCCTATAGAACTCAACTTATCAGATACTATTTTAGCTCTTCTAGGAGCATTGGAAAGAAGAATGATATTTTTATTTTTTTCTTTTAATTTTTTTAAAGTTAATTTTGCATATTTATAAGCTTCTATGCCGTCCCATAGGACTCCCCAAATATCAATAATAAAGGCATCATAGTTATCGATGATTTGATTTATATTATTTAATGATTTATAGCTTTGCATGAAATTATTTATTTAATTTAGATAATTTAATGAAATCAAGAACCATTTTATCTACTATGCTTATTCCATTGTATATTAAAGAACTATAAACTTGAACAGCGTTGGCACCTAGTTTAATTTTTTTAAAAACTTTTTCACCACTATCAATACCTCCAACTCCTATTAAAGTGATATTCCCTTTAGAAAACTTTTGTAATTTTTTTAATATATTATTCGAATTTTTATATAGGGCGTTTCCTGATATGCCACCTTGTAATTTAGTATATTTTTTATTTTGAATAATTTTTTTATTTATTGAGGTGTTAGTAGCAATAATACCTTCAATTTGATAACTTTTTATAAGTTTAACAATACTTTTTAAATCAGAGTCTACTAGATCGGGAGCAATTTTTAATACTAAAGGGATTTTCCTTTTATTTTTTTTAAAATATTCTTCTCTTTTATTACTAAGGGTTTTTAATAAGGGAGCTAAGTTATTTTGCAGTTGAAGTTTTCGTAAGCCTGGAGTGTTAGGAGATGATACGTTTATTGTAATATAATCAGCAACTGAACAAAAAATTTCAAAGCATTTCTCATAGTCTTTTAGTGGATTTTTAGTATTTTTATTACAGCCAATGTTAACTCCTATTAGAGGTTCTAAGCCTAAAGTATGATATTTTCTGATTTTACATAGATTGTTAAATATTTTTGAAGCTCCTAAGTTGGGAAAACCTAATTTATTAATTATAGATTTTTCTTCTGGTACTCTAAAAACTCTTGGTTTACTATTTCCAATTTGAGGAAGTGGGGTCACTGTCCCAATTTCTATAAAACTAAAATTTTGTTTTAATAAGCCAGGCAATGCCTCTGCATTTTTGTCAAAACCTGCTGCAAGTCCTACAGGATGTGTTAATTTAAAATTAAAAAAATTAATTTTTTTTATAGAGCTCATACCTTTTTTTTTGGAGGGAGCTAAACTATATTTCAATAAAAATATTGCAATACTATGTGATATTTCCTCAGGTAACCTTAGTAAAAGCGATAAAAAAAATTTTTCTAACATAACACATTTATTATCATTTAATTGAATTAAATAAAAGCAAAGTTATAATACTAACTTAATTATATTTCTTTTTGGAGTTAAATATGAAAAAAGACAAGGTAAGTATTATAATGGGAAGTCAGTCTGACTGGAAAACATTACAATTAGCAGAAAATATATTAAATGATTTTAAAATTTCTAATGAAGTTAAAATAGTTTCAGCTCATAGAACTCCAGAGAGATTATATAGATATGCTAAAAACGCTCATAAAAATAATATTAAAGTTATAATAGCAGGAGCTGGAGGAGCAGCTCATCTGCCAGGAATGGTAGCCTCGTTAACTAAAATTCCAGTATTAGGTGTCCCAATAGAAAGTAAGCTAATGAACGGACTTGATAGTTTATTATCTATAGTACAAATGCCTTATGGTATACCTACTGCGACTTTTGCGATTGGTGAAGCAGGAGCTAAAAATGCTGCTTTGTTTGCTGTATCTCTATTTGCAAATACTGACAAAAATATTTCAAAAAAATTAAGTAAGTGGAGAGACGATTTAACAAAGGCTGTAAGTGTTATTCCTAAAAGAAAATGAAAAACGATGTTATTAAAAATATAACTAATAAGACATTAGGGATTTTAGGAGGAGGACAACTTGGTAAAATGATTGCCATTGAAGCCTCCCGTCTTGGAATTAAAACTTGTATATTTGATCCAAATAAAAACGCACCAGCTTTTCAAAACGCAAATATAATAATTAATAGTGATTATACGAATAAAAAAGCTTTAGGAAAATTTGTTAAATGCTCAGATAAGGTTACTTATGAGTTTGAAAATATTCCTTTAGAAAGCTTGAATTTTTTAGAAAAAAATAGTCAAATTTTCCCAGGCTCAAAAGCACTAAAATATTCTCAAGACAGATTTCTAGAAAAAGAATTTATTTCTAACCTAGATGTATCTGTAGCTCCTTTTTATCAAATAAAAAATTATGTTGATATTAAAGATGCTTTAGAAAAGTTAAAAGGCAATGCTATTTTAAAAACAAGAAAGTTTGGTTATGACGGTAAAGGGCAACATATAATAAAAAAATATAGCATTCCAAATATAAAAAATAATATTGAAAAAAATAAATATATCATTGAAGGAATTATAAAGTATAAAAAAGAAATTTCAGTAATAGTAATAATAAAAAAAGATGGATCTGCAATATGTTATGAACCATCTGAAAATAAGCATATAAATGGAATACTAAGGGAAACCGTATTTCCTGCAAAGATAAATATAAAAACTAAAAATAAAGCAAAAGCTATTGCTGTAAAATTAGCCAGATCTTTAAATATAATTGGTATTATTGCAATAGAAATGTTTGTTGATAAGAGCAATGAAATTATTGTAAATGAAGTTGCTCCTAGACCTCATAATTCTGGTCATTGGACTATGGATGCGTGTAATGTTTCTCAATTTGAAGCTTTAGTAAGAGTTATTTTTGATATGCCAATTCCAAATATTAAATACTACCATAACTGTAAGATGATAAATATTTTAGGAGAAAATTATAATGTTATAGAGAAATCCTTACATAAAAAAAATCATAAAGTTTATATATATGGGAAAGATGAAATTAAAGAAGCTAGAAAACTAGGTCACATAAATATTTTATTTTAATGTAAAAAATCAAATTTCGTAAAAAAATTCTTAGGTGCTATTTTAAATATAAATTTTTTAAAATTACTTTTGTAATATCCAAACTTTCCAAGTAAAAATATTTGTTTTTCTATAAAAATTTCTGTTTTGTTAAGGTCATTAGAGCCTCTCCAGTACAATATAGAATTAATTAATAGCTGTGATAGTATCACACGTTTTGTGTAATAATTAAAATCAACTGACTTATCTTCTAAAAGACGCCAGACTCTATCTGCAAATTTAATAGTTAATTTTTTTAAATATATTGGTTTTCTAGAAATATAATTTAGAAAAAATACACTAACTGCTTTGTTTCCATTCAAAAGCTTTATTAATTCAAATAATATAAAGTTTACTCTCTTACTAATACTTTTTTCATTTTTAATTTTATTTTTAATATTTTTTTCTAGCTTTAATTGTAAATCGATTAAGAAAAAACTACATAAGCTTTTGGTTTTGTGAGGAAAAAAGTAATAAAAATCTTCTTCAGAAATTGAATTTTTTTTTAAAATAGCTTTTATATTAAGATCAATAAAAGTCTCATTTCTAAATTCTGAGTTAAGCTTAGTAAAAATCTCTTTTTCTTTTTTTTTGCTTACCATATTTTTATTTTAATTATTCTCTTCACTTTATCAATAGCTTATGTTATTTAATAGGTTTTTGGATTAAAGGAGAAAAATATTGGAAGTCATAGTAAGAGATAATAATGTTGATCATGCCCTTAGAACATTAAAGAAAAAGATGCAAAGAGAGGGAATGTATAGAGAGATGAAAAAAAGAAGGGCATATGAAAAGCCTTCAGAAAAGAAAGCAAGAGAAAAGGCAGAATCTGTCAGAAGATGGAGAAAATTACAAAGAAAAAGTACTAGAGGATATTAATTATTCCTCACTGTATTAATTAATCCTTTCTTATTATAAAGCCTATTTATATTATCACTAATTACTTTAGATCTTCGTTCTATCATATTTTCTGACCAAGCAGATATATGTGGTGACATAATCACATTATTCATTTTATTGAATGAAAATCTGGAAGGTTTGAAGCCATTTTGTTCTTTACTTTGAGGATATTTAAACCAAGTATCTATTATAGCACCACCTATCAATCTTTCTTTAAGTGCTTCATATAAGTCCTTCTCATCAATAATACCACCTCTGGCAATATTAATGATTACAGCATCTTTTTTCATAAGTTTAAATACTTTAGAGTTAATTATATTTTTTGTGCTTTTAGTTAAAGGACATGCAATTATTAAATAATCTAAATTTCCAGCATTTTTTTTTAGGTCCTTACTTAGATATAAATTATTTAAATATTTATCTTTTTTTCTATTAGTCCTAGTATAGCCAATTAAGTGTGTTCCAAATGGTTTAATTCTTTTAGCAATTTCCTTACCTATTTTTCCATAACCTAATATGCCTATAGTTTTATCATATAACTCACTATGGGTAGGCCCATCAAAAATCATACAATCACTCCAGTCTAGATTTTTAAATTTGATTGTTTTTGCTATTAAATTCATCTCCCAATTTAATATATTAGCTAGGCAATATTCTGCTATAGGTATTTCATGCTCATAAACATTACAAACCTTACAGTTTTTAGGTAATTGAGAAAAATTTATAGCATCAGTCCCTGCACCGGGCAAATGTATTAATTTTAAGTTTTGCACTTCTGGTATTTTTAGATTTTCTGTCCCACCCCACATAGTTTTTCCCCAGCTCATTGTTATAACTACATCGGCTTTTTTAAGTTTTTTAAAGTAACTTTCGTTTTGTTTAGCAAAATAATATAACTTATAAGGTATTTTTAGGTAGTTTTTAAGGTAAGTAATGATTTTTCTTGTTCCTTGGACTACTATTTTGTATTCTTGCATATGACCTCTTATAAAAATTATTATGATAATAAAACAAATTTATACTTATAACAATTATAGAAACTTTAATTATTTAATAGGGTGTGAAAAAACTAGAGAAGCTATAGCAGTAGATCCTCTCGCTTATAAGCTATGTTTAGAAGAGGCAAAAAAAAATGATTTAGAAATTGTTTCTATAATAAATACTCATGAACATTTAGATCATACCGGTGGAAATGATAAAATTATTCAACATACAGGAGCTAAATTATATGCGCACCAGAATGCTAAAAATGTAATCAAAGGAGTTGATATAGGCTTAAAAGCAGGAGATAAAATCAAAGTTGGTAATACAGTAAATATAGATATCTTAGATACACCTGGGCATACAATGTCTCATTTATGTTTATTAATTAGAGGTTCAGAAGATGCATTATTTTGTGGGGATACTCTTTTTAATGCTGGTGTTGGAAACTGTCATAATGGAGGAAACCCTTTAAGTCTATACAATACTTTTTATAATCAATTAATAAAACTTGATAGAAAAACAAAAATATATCCAGGGCATGATTATTTAACTAATAATCTTGAATTTACTTTATCTTTAGAGCCAGAAAATAAGAATGCTTATGATTTATTACAAAAATCTAAGATGGAGGGTTTTAGTACAAAATTTGTTTCTTCTTTTGAAATAGAATTAAAAGTGAACACTTTTTTTAGACTTAAAGAAAAAAGTATTAAAGAATCATTAAAGAATGAAAATCTTTTATCTAAAAACGATAGCCCTCAAGAAGTTTTTTTAGCGTTAAGGGAATTAAGAAACAAGTGGTAAACTAGTCGAGTTCTTTTACTATTTCTTCTACTATCTTTTTTGCATCACCAAATAACATTAGAGTGTTTTCATTGTAAAAGACTTTGTTATCTATACCTGCGTAACCAGGTGATAAACTTCTTTTAACAAATAAAACAGTTTTAGCATTTTCGACATCTAAGATTGGCATACCTGCTATTGGACTACTAGGGTCTGTTTTAGCAGCTGGATTAGTAATATCATTAGCTCCAATAACAAAAGCTACATCACAAGTGCTAAAATCTGAATTAATTTCTTCTAATTCAAAAACTTCATCATATGACACATTAGCTTCTGCTAGTAGTACATTCATATGACCTGGCATCCTTCCAGCAACCGGATGAATTGCAAAAGAAACCTTCACTCCATTTTTTTTTAATAAATCTGCCATTTCTTTAACTATATGCTGAGCTTGTGATACTGCCATTCCATATCCAGGTACTATTATTACATGTTCCGAGTTTTTCATTATAAAGGCACCGTCTGTTGAGCCTCCTGATTTAACAGTCTTATCTGTTTGTGCCACAGCTGTTGAAGTGCTATCCTCTCCAAAACCTCCTAAAATAACACTGATAAATGATCTATTCATTGCCTTACACATTATGTAAGATAGAATTGCTCCGGAACTTCCAACTAGTGCTCCTACAATAATAAGAGAGATATTTTCCAAAGTAAAACCTATTCCAGCTGCAGCCCAACCAGAATAAGAATTTAACATTGATACAACTACTGGCATATCTGCACCACCAATTGGTATGATTATTAGTATCCCAATAATTAATGCCATAATAGTAAGTAAAATAAACAATTCATTACTTTGTAATTTAACAAATAAATAAATGCTAATCACAATGATTATTCCTAGCAGGGCGTTTAATGTATGTTGAAACTTGAAAGTTATAGGATTTCCTGACATCAATGACTGTAATTTTAAAAAAGCTATAATAGAACCAGAAAAAGTAATAGCACCAACGACTAATCCGATTGACATCTCAATAGCACTAACTATTTTTATTGCACCACCAGAAAAAATACCAAATTTTTCTGGAGCATAAAAGGCTCCTGCAGCTACAAAGACAGCAGCTAATCCAACTAAGCTATGAAATCCTGCCACTAGTTGTGGCATTGCAGTCATTTTTATTTTTAAACCTAAAGTTGTACCAATAGCACCCCCTAACAATATACAGATTACAACTGGAATAAAATTAGAGGTATTAGGTTGTAGAATTAAAGTACTTACAGCAGTAAGCATACCTAAAATACCAAAAATATTACCTCTTCTTGCAGTTTCAGGCGACGATAATCCTTTTAAGGCTAATATAAAAAAAACTGAAGAAATTAAATAAAGAATTGCTGAAAAGTTTTCATTAATCATTTTTATTTTTTTTCTTATACATTGCTAACATTCTTTGTGTAACTACAAAGCCCCCAAAAACATTTATACTTGCCAAAACAGTAGCTAGATAACCCATTAATGATGATAAATCTATAGATTTTTGAAAATCATTATTTTCAGGACTCAATATAATTAGTGTTAAACTTCCAACAATAATTATTCCTGAAATAGCATTAGTAACACTCATTAGAGGTGTGTGAAGAGCAGGAGTAACAGCCCAAACTACAAAGTAACCAACAAATATAGCTAAAGTAAATACTATAAAATTAATTACAAAAGGATCAACATTTTCCATATTTAGCCATCATAAAAATTTTCTGTTTTATTTCCATTTTTTACTAATATAGTTTTTAATAGTAGTTCATCTTTAGCTTCAATATCAAATGTTTTATTCTCAGTAATAAAATTGGAAATAAAATTAAAAATATTCTTTGAAAATAGTAGACTTGCATCGTAAGCAATTAGACTAGGCAAATTTGTAGGAGCATATACTATACAATTATTGATATTAACCTTTTCTCCAATTTTTGAACCTTCAATATTTCCTCCTGAACTAGAGGCTAAGTCTATTAATACACTACCACTTTGCATTTGCATTATTGTATTGGACTCAATAAGTAAGGGAGCTTTTTTTCCAGGAATTAAAGCAGTAGATATAATAATATCCATATTAATAGCAACATCATGAATAGCTTTTAATTGTTTCTTTTTATAATCTTCGCTCATTTCCTTAGCATAGACTGTTTGAGCTTCTTTAGTATTTGTCTCATCTTCTACTTTAACAAATTTTGCTCCTAGACTATTTACTTGTTCCTCTACTTCTGGCCTTACATCAAAAGCTGAAACAACACAACCTAACCTTTTTGCAGTAGCAATAGCTTGTAGTCCTGCTACACCAGCACCAAGTATTAAACACTTTGCTGGTATAATCGTTCCTGCTGCAGTCATCATCATAGGTAAAGCTTTTTTGAAAATACTACTTGCCTCAATAACTGCTTTGTATCCAGCTAAATTTGCTTGAGAAGATAGTATATCCATAGATTGAGCTCTACTTATTCTAGGTAGAAAGTCTAAGGATATTAAGCTTAAATTTTTCCCTATAATTTTTTGAATTTTGTCACTATTTTCATATGGATTAAACCCGCCAATAATTACAGCTTTATTTTTTAAAATTTCTAAATCTGAATTTTCAAGCATAGTACTTACACTCATTAAAATATCAGCTTGTTGTAACACTTGTTTTCTATCTAAAACCTTAGCTCCACTGTCCTTATAAACAGCGTCTAAAAAGCTAGCATTATAACCCGCGTTTTTTTCTATAATTACATCTAAGCCAGCTTTGATGTAGCTTTTACAAGTGTCAGGGGTAATAGACACTCTATTTTCAAATTCATTTTTCTCTTTTACAGCAGCAACAATCATTTTTAAAAATAGTTTTTAGTTATCGCCGGGTATTTTTAAATCAGGTAACTGGTTCATACTTTCTAGAGTCATTATTAAACCATCTATACCTTGACTGTCTAGTACCATTTTAAAATCATTTCTTTTTGTTCTAAGCAAACTGACACCCTCTACTTGCATATCTATAACTTTAAGTCCCTTCCCGAGGTCTCTTACTCTCCATACAATATTTGTAGTAGGGAAGTCTGGCGATTCAATGCTAGAATAAACAAATGCATCTTTCTTTTTTATTTCAGTGTTTTTTACAGTAAATTTTTGCCCTTTATATGTTCCGAGTTGAGAAGAATAAATTTTGACAATGTGTATTTCAAATATATCAGAAAACTTCTTAAATTTTTCTTCGGAAGTATTTTTAAAAACTTCTTTACCAAGTATAATTCTTGCAATAAACGGCATGTCGAACTTCTCTTGAAGTAAGTTCTGAAGTTCTTTTTTTCTCTTATCTTTATCATCAACTGGTATTTTAAGGATTTTTATAGCTTGGTTTCCTATATCCACTACAAATTGATTAGCGTCATTCTCATTAATAGCTAATGCATTATTTATTACAAGACACATTAAAAGTGTAAATATTATTTTAATTTTTCTCATTGAAAGCCTCTATTCTATATCGAATTCTTGAAAAGGATCTTGTTCATCAGCTGATTGATTTCTTATCATTCTATTTCTTCGTTCTAAATATAAACTTCTAATAGTAGCATAGAAATCTACAGAGGTTGCTTCTAGATTATCAATTTTTTCTAAATTTTGTTCTCTAAAATCTATTCCATTAACAGCAGTTCCAATCCATAACCAATTTTCTTTTCCATCTTTATTTAAAGCAATTGTTACTGGGTCAGCTACAAATCCAGTTACTTTTCCTAAAGCATCTCTAACAGTACTAGGGCCTAATAATGGCAATACTAAATAAGGACCAGGTTCTACCCCATAAACAGCTAAAGTTTGTCCAAAATCTTCTTTTTGTTTTTCAAAACCTAGGCTTGTAGCCACATCAAATATTCCTAATAAGCCCACGGTAGTATTTAATCCAAATCTCATAATTGAAGTGCCTGAGTTTCTAAAGTCTCCTTGCAAGGCTGCATTAATTGAAGTCCATGGTTCTTTTAAATTACTAAAAAAATTTCTGACTCCTTTTCTTATTTCACCAGGTAAAATTATACGATAGCCTTTTGCTAATGGGGCTAATAAATACTTGTCAAAAACTTTATTAAAAGCAAATGTTCCTCTATTAAAACTCTCCCAAGGATCTTGAGCTTGAGGTGTTTTATCTACTATACGTTGGGAATTATTGTTAGTTGCGCAATTAGCTAAAAATAAGAAAGCAAAAACTATAAAAAAATTTGAAAAGCCCTTCATCATTTCTCCATAAGAAAAGTTTATAATAAATTACCATTATTACAACAACTAAAATTTTACTTGTTAACTTTAATTATATCCTGCCCCGCCAGGAGTTTTTAGTATAATTGTATCCCCTTTAGATACTTTTATTTGACATGCATGAGCTAATTTTATGTGATTATTTTTTTTTACAATTATATTTTCTCCTGTTTTAGCCTTATTTTTATTAACTATACCAAAGGGTTTTATAATCCTTCTGTTAGATAAAATTGTTAAATCTAAATTTTTTAAGAAAACTATTTTTCTAATTACTCCATTACCTCCAAACCATTTTCCTTCACCACCACTTTTTTTTCTTATAGAAAACTCGGTTAATCTTACAGGATAATACCACTCTAATATTTCAGGATCTGTTATACTTGTATTTGTCATATGACAATGTACAGCATCAGCTCCATTATTACCAAAAGATGCTCCTTCTCCACCACAAATAGTCTCATAATAACCAAAATTTTTATCGCCAAAGGTAATATTACTCATAGTTCCATAACAGGCAGATTGTACTTTTAAGGCAACATTTAAAATATCTATAAGATGTTGGGATGTTTCAACATTGCCAGCAACAACTGGAGCAGGATAGCTAGGGTTTAACATAGAATTTTTAGGAATTATAATTACTATATCTTTTAAAAAACCTTCATTTAGTGGAATATCTTTAGTAATTAAAGTTCTCAAAAAATAAATTATTACTGACTTAGTAACAGCTAAAGGAGTATTAAAATTATTGCTTAATTGTTTAGAAGAGCCGGTGAAATCTATTTTAAGTTTCTTTATTTTTTTATCAAAATTAATTTTTACTTTTATAAGTGCACCATTATCCATTTTTGATGAGAATTCAGAATTAGAAATTTTTTGTATTTTTTTAAAAATTATTTCACTACAATTTTCTTTAATAAAATCTACATATTTATTTACTGTTTCTTTGCCATAAGAAGAAATTATTTTTTTTAATTCTAGAATACCTCTTTGATTCGATGCCAATTGAGCTTTAATATCATATAGATTTTGCTCAGGATCTCTAGATCTGTATTTTTTTTCATTTAATTTTTTTAATAGTTGTTTTTCTTTAATTTTACCTTTTTCTAAAATTGGAAATCCATCAAAAATTATACCTTCCTCATTTATACTTTTTGAAAAAGCCGGCATTGAGCCAGGAGTAATTCCTCCAATATCTGAATGATGAGCTCTATTTGCTAAATAATAGGCTACTTTGTTATTATATAAAAAAGGAGTTACTACTGTTAAATCTGGCAAATGAGTACCTCCTGAAAATGGATTGTTATGAAGAACACTTATTCCCTTTTTAAAAATATCAAAATGCTTTCTGATTAAAAACCTTATAGTGTCACTCATAGCTCCTAAATGAATAGGAATGTGTGGTGCATTTGCAATCAACTCTCCATTTTTATTAAATAATGCACAACTAAAATCCATTCTTTCTTTAATATTAATTGACTGTGCTGTATTTTTCAAAATTACTCCCATTTGCTCTGCTACTGAAAAAAATAAATTATTAAAAATTTCAAGCATTTCTGGTGAGGGTTTATTATTTGATAAAAACGATCTATTTTTAGATTTTATTTTTTTTTTACTTAAAATAAAATCTCCAGATGGCATTTTTTTAATCATCCAATTTTCTTCTATAAAGATTGTAGTGTTAAAGTCACAAAAGACTGCAGGTCCAGTAATAATTTTATTTTTTAATAATGAGTAACTATTAAATTTTCGAATTTTTTTCCATTTTCCGTCTATATAAACTTTAAAATTTTCTGAAAATTTATTTTTCTTTTTTAATTCACTTCTATTTGGTAAATAATAATTTTTTTTTCTATTTAAAAAGATTTCTACTTCTATCGAGTCTATAAATACTTTTCTATCTTGATAATTGAAGCCATAAAGTTTTTTATGTTTTTTAAAAAAATCTTCCTTTATATTTTTAATACTTTTATTTTTTAATTTAATTGAAATTATTGTATTACAACCAAAATATTTTACCCTTATTGTATAAACTTCCTCATAGATTTTTTCTTGCAAGCTCAACGCTATTTTAATTTTATTTTTATATTTTTTAATCACATTTTCTTTAAGTATTTCTTCTACAGAAAATTGATGTACTGAACCAAATTTAGATAGTCCTATGCCATAGGCTGACAAAACACCAGAATAAGGACTAAATATTATTTTTTTTACTCCTATTTTTTCTGCTACTTTACAACAATATTGCCCGGAGGCAGAGCCAAATATTAGCAGAGCATGATTTCTTATATCTATTCCTTTTTGTATAGTAATTTTTTTAATAGCAGCAGACATATTTTCTATTGAAATATTTAAAAAAGAATCTGCTAATTTATATATATCTTGATAGTTATAAAAATCTTTATTTACCTTTAAAAATATTTTTTTTAATTTTTTAATTGGCTCATTAATGTCGATATTAGATTTTTTATCTTTTCCAAAAAATTTTGGAAAATCATCACTAATTATTCTACCAAGTACTAAATTACAATCTGTTAGAGTAATTGGCCCGTTATTTCTATAACATGCTGGTCCAGGAAAGGAGCCTGCACTTTCTGGTCCCACTACAAATCTCTTATTTTGATACTTGGCTATAGAACCACCACCTGCTGCGATAGTGTCAATTTTAAGCATAGGTGTTTTAATAAATATATCTGATATCTTAGTTTGTGTCTCTTTTTCGACTTCACCATCATAATGCCATATATCTGCTGAGGTGCCACCCATATCAAACCCAATAATTTTTCTAATTTTATTTTTTTTTGCTACTTCTATTCCTCCAATCACTCCACCCGCCGGGCCGGAAAGGATTGCATTTTTTCCATTAAAATTTATTTTTTCTGCTAAAAATCCATTAGATTGCATATAGCTTATTTTTTTTGCCTTTAGTTTCTTTTCTAGTTTTTTTACATAGGTTTGAATGATTGGATTTAAATAAGCATCAACAAGTGTCGTAAAACCTCTTGATGTAAAATTAATAGTAGGACTAACCTCATAGCTACAAGATATATTTTGGAAACCAATTCTATATGCAATATCTTTTATTTTTTTTTCATGATGAGAGTAAAGAAAACCATTTATTAATGTTATTGAAACTGATTTAATGCCAGTTGAAAAATATTTTTTTAATGCATTAAAGACTTTTTTTTCTTTTAGATGACTAATTATTTTACCTTTTGAAGAAATTCTTTCCTCTACCTCTAATATTGAGGAATAAATATTTTTTTTTCTAATATGATGTCTATCAAAAATTTTGTTTCTTTGCTGGGTTCCAATTACAAAGTTATCCTGAAAACCTTTTGTGACAACTAGTAAAACTTTATAGCCTTTTCTCTCTAGAAGGGCATTAGTAGCAATAGTTGTTCCAATCTTAATTTCGTTAATAGGGTAATTAGTAAAATGATTATACTCTTTTTTTACTTTTGTTATTCCGTCAATTACAGGGTTGTATGATACATTATTTTTACTAGAGAGCACTTTCTTTATAATCAATTTTTTATCAGGAGCAATGCCTATTATATCTGTAAAAGTTCCTCCTTGATCAATATTAAAATTCCAATATTCATGCACTTTCATATTATCATTTACCTTATCTTGTCATCAATATATATTAAAATTATATAATATAATATAAATTAAATGAGTATTTGGGGAAAATTAATTGGAGGTGCAGCAGGGATGGCTCTTGGAGGGCCTATTGGGGCAATTTTAGGTATTGCAGCTGGTCACGGAGTTGATGCAGTAAGGAAATTTGATGCTAATGAAGGTAATAAAAATTTTAGTAATGATCAAAAGGAACAAATTTTTGCTACTAGTGTTATTGCCATTTCTGCTAAATTAGCAAAAGTAGATGGGAAAATTTCAAAAAGTGAAATTTTAGCTTTTAAAAAAATATTTGAGTTTCCTGCTGAAGATGAAAAAGCTATCAGTAATATATTTAATTCAGCTAAAGAAAATATTGATGACTATAAGGATATTGCCGGACAGGTTTATAAAGTATTCAAATCTGATAGAGGCTTACTTTTTGAGTTGCTAAATTCTTTATTTTCTATCGCATATGCAGATGGTGAATTACATCCAAAAGAGAAATTGATGTTATCGGATATTGCAAAGATTTTTCAAATCTCTGATAATGAATTTGAAAGTTTAAATAATATTTTTGAAGCAAAGACATCTAAAGACAACACTTCTAAAAATAGGAGTTATAAGATTTTGGGTTTATCAGAAAATGCAAGTTTAGAAGAAGTATCAGGTCAATATAGAAAACTTATTAAAGAATATCACCCCGACAAATTGCAAGGAATGGGTTTGCCAAAAGAATTTATAGAGCTTGCTAATCAAAAATTGTCAGCTATTAATAAAGCTTATACTGAAATTAAAAATAATGAAAAAAAAAGTAAATTATAATGAACAATTATCTCCTAATTTTTCCAAAAGAAATGATAAAATAAAATATATAATTATTCATTACACAGGAACAAAATCGCTACTAGAGGCTTTAAATATTTTTAAAGATGAAAATTCTCAAGTAAGTTGTCATTGGTTGATATCTAAAAAAGGAAAGCTTTATAAAATAGTTGATGAAAAAAATGTAGCATGGCATGCAGGAATTTCTTATTGGAAAGGAGATAGTATGTTAAATAATAATTCTATAGGAATAGAGCTAGATAATGTTGGGCATGGGCTTAATTATAAAATATTTTCAAATAAACAAATGAGTACTTTAGAAGAACTGTTAAAATTATTAATAAATAAATATAAAATTAAAAAAAAAAATATTTTGGGGCATTCTGATATTGCTCCTGATAGAAAATTAGATCCAGGTGAATTATTTAACTGGGGTAGACTAGCTAAAAAAAATTTAGCTTATTATCCATTAGTTAAAAAGAATACTTCTAATAAAATTTTTTTTAAATTAGGTGATAAAAATACAGAAATAAAAAAAATAAAATTAAAACTTATTAAAATTGGTTATAAATGTTCACAAGATAATAATTATGATATCTATCTTAAATTGGTAGTAGAGGCATTTCAGAGAAGATTTTTGCCTGAGAAAATAAATGGTATTATTGATGGAAAAGTTTATTCTAGAATATTAGATGTATTTAAAAATACTTGACAAATTTATGTAAAATTAAATGCTATATGATGAAGATAGTCGAGCAGCTGCTTTGCAATTATTTTGTAAAGAGGAAAGTCCGGTCTCCAGGAGTAACGGTGCCGGGTAACACCCGGCAAAGGTGACTTTAGGGAAAGTGCCACAGAAAATATACCGCTAGTGAGCTAGTAAGGTTGAAAAGGTGCGGTAAGAGCGCACCGCATTTATGGTAACATAAATGGCAAGGTAAACCCCACCGGGAGCAAAACCAAATAGAGACTAAGCTACTCCAATTTTAGTCTGGGTAGGTTGCTTGAGATTAATAGTAATATTAATTCTAGATAGATTGCTGCATAATACAGAAACCGGCTTATAGACTATCTTCAAATATTATGAACAAAAATAGAACAAAAATAATATATATATAGAACAAACTATTTTTTTTAATTTGTGTCATTGACGACCATAAAATCCCATGATAGCACTATAATTTACCAAATTAGGGGATATTTTTGATTGAATTTGTAGGAAAGTTTCTCAACAAAGTTGATAAAAAAGGTAGAGTAAGTGTACCTGCTTTTTGGAGGCCTAAGTTATTGGGAAAAGAGTTTTCAGGTATTGTAGTACAAAATGCTGATGGGTATCATGCAATAGATGGCTATTCTCAAAAATATTTAGAACGATACCAGGAATGGTTGGATTCTAAAGATCCTTTACTAGAGACAAATGAGTTTGAAGCTACTTTGATATTTGGATCTTCTATGTTGCCATTCGATCAAGAAGGTAGAGTTTTGTTACCAGAACATTTAAGAAGGTCTGCATCCTTAAATACTGAAGCATTATTTATTGGTATGGGTAGGAAGTTCAGAATATGGGAACCTTCTTCATTTAACAGTTATGAAAGTAAAGCAAGGGAATATATGAAAAAAAGAAAACAAAGTTAATTTAGTAATGATGATAAGCCAACATATGCCTGTTATGATGAAGGAAGCTATAGAAGCGCTAAATGTTCGTAATAATTTAGATTACATTGATGCTACATTTGGTGGAGGTGGTTATTCAGAGGAAATACTTAAAAAGGCTGATTGTAATCTTTTATCTATAGATAAAGACCCTACTGTAAAAAATTATGCCAAGAAATTAAAGGTTAAATATAAAAAAAGGTTTACTTTTGTTAATGATGATTTTGAGAATTTGGAAAGTATTATTAAAGAAAATAATAAAACTTTAATTAGTGGAGGTATTGTAGCTGATTTGGGAGTGTCCTCATTTCAACTAGATAACGCAGAAAGAGGTTTTTCATTTAATAAAGACGGTCCTTTAGACATGAGGATGAGTGGTAAAGGAACTACAGCACAAGAGCTTATCTATAGTTTAGATGAGAAAGGGTTAGCCAAAATATTATGGGAATACGGAGATGAGGAAAAAAGTAAAGCAATAGCAAAAATGATAATTAAAGAGCGCAATAAAGAAGTTTTAGATACTACATTAAAACTTGTAAAATTAATTAAAAGAGTAAAAAAAAGTGATAATAAAAAAAAACATCCGGCAACAAAATCTTTTCAGGCATTAAGAATAGCAACTAACCAAGAATTTAAGTCATTAGAAAAACTATTAATGATTTCAGAAAAAATATTATCACCTGGAGCAAGGTTAGTCTTAATAACCTTTCATTCTTTAGAAGATAGGATCGTAAAATTCTTCTTTAATGAAATAACGGGTAAACAAGAAAATTTAAATAGGCACTTACCTCAAGTTATAAAAATTAAAAAAGTTAAATTTAAAGTAATAAGTAAAAAACCAATACTACCTAGCAGTAATGAAATTAAATCAAACAGAAGAGCTAGGTCTGCAAAGTTGAGAGTGGTAGAAAGAATGGTAATTTAGTTTATGAAAAAAATTATTTTTTTTACTTTTTTATTTTCTTTCCTACTAATTTTATTAACTTTTTTGAACTATAAAATAGAAGTTATTGAATCAAAAATTATAGATACTGAAATTATTAATAAAAAATTAGAAAAAGATTTAGTATTTTTTAAGAGTGAGTGGGAGTATATAAATTCCCCAGAAAACATAAGTTATTTATCTAAAAAATATTTACATCATAAACCAACAGAATTAATTGAATTGCAGTATTTCATAAAATTACTTTCAAATGAAAGACATATAGATGAATAATATACTTTTCTCAGAACCTTTAGAGGTAAATAAAAAAGAAAAAAAATATAATAAGCTATTATTAATTATTTCTTTTTTAATAGGAATTATAGGTTTGGTAATCATTATGAGGCTAGTGGAGGTTTCATTTCCAAAGAAAAACTTAAGTACGGTTGATAAAAATGAAGTTAAAAAAGTAGATAATAGAAATAGGGGTATGTTATTAGATAGAAATGACAGAGTATTAGCCTCTAATATTTACATCTATAATTTAAAAGCATATCCTAAGAAAATTAAGGATCCTTCTTACACTATCAATATGCTAAGCAAACATATTGCTTTAAATGATAGTAAAGCATTATTTAAAAAACTTAAAAATAAAGAAAAATATGAAGTACTTATCAAAAAAAATATTACTGCACCTCAGGCAAAAAGAATTAATAATTTAGGTATTCCTGGTGTTGAGTTTGTACAAGTAAATAAAAGATTTTACCCTCATAGAGAAATCATTTCTCATTTTGTAGGGCATGTAAATGGAAATATGGTTGGACAATTAGGGGCAGAAAGAACTTTTAATCATAAATTGCATTTAGGAGAAGATATAAATTTGGGCATTGATATAAGATTGCAATATATAGTTAGAGATGAGTTAGAAAAAGGAAGAATTAAATACAACTCAAAGAGTGCTACAGCAATTATTGCTGATTTAAAAAATGGTGAAATTTTATCATTAGTCAGCCTTCCCGATTTTAATCCAAACCAAAGCATTAATCCTGAGCTAAATAGTTATACGAATACCGCAACTTTAAATTTGTATGAAATGGGATCTACATTTAAAATGTTTACTATAGCCGCAGCCTTAGAGCTATCTCAGGTAAACTTAGAAACAAAGTTTGATGCGAGCAATTCAATTAAAATAGCAAATTACGAAATAAAAGATTACAAACCACAAAATAGAATTTTATCTACAAAAGAAATTTTCTTAAATTCATCTAATATTGGAAGTAGTCTTATTGCTTTAGAGATAGGCAAATTAAAGTTAAAAAACTTTTATAACAAAATAGGTTTATTAAATATTCCTAATATTAATTTAACTGAAAAAACTAAACCTATTACTCCTAAAATATGGGGTAAAATACAAACAGCAACTTTGTCTTATGGTCACGGTTTATCTATATCACCAATACAAATGATAGAAGCTTCATCAAAGTTATTTAACAACAATTTAGATTACAAAACTCAAATACATAAAAAGAAAAAAAAAGACACAATTGAAAAAACAAAATTTTTATCAGAAAACACAATTGATACTCTTAAATACCTTATGTATGAAAATACATTAAACGGCACGGCTAGAAAGGCTAAAATAAATGGCTTTAAAATTGGAGGGAAGACAGCAACGGGTGAAAAAGCTGAAAAAGGTAAATATGACAAAACTAAATTAGTTTCATCATTTTTGTCAGTTTTTCCTATAGAAAATCCTGAATTTATAAGTTTAGTATTATTTGATGAGCCTTCTTTAGGAGATGTAAAAAAATATAGAGAAGGGGCTACAGGAGGTAAAACAGCTGCGCCGGTAACAGCAAATATTTATCGAAGAATTTTTCCTATTTTAGGAATTACTAAAAACTATAACCTAGGCCCAGAGTTATTAGTTGATAATAAAGGTGAATTAAACTTTGTATCTTACTAAATTAACAGATCAGAACATAAAAGTTTACAAAACGGAGCATGAAAGATTAAAAGTGTCGGGAATTTCTTTTGATTCTAGAAAAATTAAACAAGGGATGGTATTTGCTTTAATCAAAGAAAATAATCAATATGTCTCAGATGCATTAAAGTCTGGAGCTAAGGTGATTTTATGCAAGAAAACCGATATAAATAATTTAAATAAAACAATTAAAAACATTCTTGTAACAGATGATACAAGATTAGCAGTAGCTAAAATTGCAAAGGAATTTTTTCCGTATCAACCAAAGTATATTTCGGCTGTAACGGGAACAAATGGTAAAACTTCTGTAGTAAACTTTTTATATGAAATATGGAAACAAAATAATATTAATGGTGCAAGTTTTGGAACATTAGGAATTAAATATAAGAATGTTTATAAAGGAACTAAGCTAACAACACTTGATGCAATAACTCTACATAGAGAATTAGATAATTTAAAAAATAAAAAAATTAACTTTTTAGCCATGGAGGCTTCGAGCCATGCATTAGAGCAAAAGAGAATAGATAAAGTAAAGGTGAAGTATGCATTATTTACAAACTTAAGCAGAGATCATCTTGATTATCATAAAGATATGAAAAAGTATTTTTCTAGCAAAAAAAGATTGTTCGAAAGTTTGTTAGATAAAAAGGGTAAAGCAGTTATTTGTATCGATAATAAGTATGGAAAAAAAATAAAAAATATTTGTGATTCAAAAAAAATTACTAATATTACATATGGATTCGGAAAGCTATGTGATTGGAGAATTATTAATGTTAATAGACTCCTAAAAAACACCACTGTAACTATAAAAAATAAAAATAATCAATATAGATTTAAATGCAAACTAATTGCTGAATATGAAATTGAAAATTTAGTAGGGGCAATAATTTTAGCAAATCTAAATGGTTTAAAAATTAATAAAATTTTAGAAAATACTGAAAGCATAAAAAAGTCAAAAGGAAGATTAAAGAAAATCTCAATGAGAACAAAAATCTTATCTATTTATATTGATTATGCACACACACCTGAGGCTCTTAAAAAAAGTTTATTTGCGCTAAGATCAATTTTAAAACTTGATGCAAGGTTACTATTAGTTTTTGGTTGCGGAGGAGAAAGAGATAAGGGTAAACGAAAGATGATGGGCACAGTAGCAGAAAAATTTGCAGATATAGTTTTCATTACAGATGATAACCCTAGAAATGAAGACCCAGCTTCTATTAGAAATGAAATAGCTGCTTACTGTAAAAAATCAATTAATGTAGGTGGAAGAAAAAAAGCAATTTCAAAAGCTATAAGTATAATGAAAAAAAATGATATTCTTCTTATAGCAGGAAAAGGTCATGAAAAAACTCAAGAAATAAAGGGTAAAGTTTCATTATTTGATGATGAGATAGTAGCAAGAAAATATTTTGATAAGAGGTTTTCATTATGAGTATTTTATGGAGTTCCTCATCTTTAAAAAAACTAGTTAATGCTAAATCCTCCAAAGAATGGAAAGCATCTGGTGTAGAAATAGATAGTAGAAAAGTAAAAAAAGGTGACTTGTTTTGTGCATTAAATGGAGAAAATTTTAACGGACATGATTTTATTAACTCTGCTTCTGAAAGAGGAGCAACTGCATGTTTGATTAGTGAAAACTTAATAAATACTAAAAAAGTTACTCTAGCAAAAGTCAATAATGTTTTAGATACATTAGATAAGATGGCAAAAAATGCTAGAATTAGGTCTAAAGCTAAATTTATTGCTGTAACTGGGAGTGTAGGCAAAACCGGAACCAAAGATATGATGCATTTAGCTCTTTCAAAAGTGGCCAGTACATATTCAAATGAGAGTAGTTATAATAACTATTTAGGAGTACCTTTATCATTAGCAAGGATTCCTCCAAATCTAAATTATTGTGTTCTTGAGATTGGTATGAATAATAAAGGAGAGATTAGGGAGCTAGTAAAATTAGTAAAGCCTGAAGTAGCAGTATTAACTGCTATTGAAAAATCGCATCTAGAGGGTTTAAAGTCTCTAAAAAATATAGCTAATGCAAAAAGTGAAGTTTTAGAAAGTCTGGATAAAAAAGGCTGTTTAATTATTAATAATGATACAAATTTTAGCCAGTATATTAAAAGTAAGGCAAAAAAGTTAGGTATACAAAATATTATTACATATGGTAAAGGCATTGAAAATAATATCAGATTATTAAATTTTTCTCTTAGTAGTAAAAAATATCTTGTGGAGGCATTATGTTATGGGAAAAAGATATCATGGCATATGCCTTCTATAGGAGAACATTGGATACATAATAGTTTATCTATTTTAGGTTTAGCTGTTTATTTTAAAATAGATTTTAATAAGATACTTGGTGCGTTATCTTCTTTTGAAGTACCTAAGGGCAGGGGGAATATAATTAATTTAAGATATAAAGATAGATATTTTCTATTGATTGATGATTCATACAACTCAAATCCTGCATCATTAATTGCTTCTTTAAAAAATTTTTCAAAATTAAAAATAATAGGTAAAAAATTTTTAGTATTAGGCGATATGCTAGAGCTGGGAAAAGAAAGTAAAGAAATACATAAAGGTTTAGGAATAAAAATAAAAAAATTTCAATTTAATATTTTGTACACAGTCGGAAAAAATATGCTTGAAATGAGCAAATTATTAAAAAATATTAAGTACAAATATCATGAAGATAATTTAGACCATATAGCAGAAAATATTTTAAAAACTATAGAAAGCGGAGATGCAATTTTATTAAAAGGTTCTAACTCTATAAATCTAAAAGAAATTATCAAAAAGATTTTAAATGATTGTGAGAAATTATGATTTATTATATTTCCTTATTATTAATAGACCAGTTCAGCTATTTAAATATTTTTAAATATCTAACTTTTAGAGCCAGTGGAGCTTTTATTACTTCTATTTTAATAAGTTTTTTAGTAGGACCAAAATTAATTCAATATTTTAAAGTTAAACAAAAATTAGGACAACCGATAAGAGATGATGGTCCAAAATGGCAGATAGAGGCAAAAAAAGGAACACCAACTATGGGAGGAACTTTGATTTTATTTGCATTAACTGTATCTGTAATACTGTGGACAGACTTATTTAATATTTATTTATGGCTAGTATTATTCATAACGCTGAGCTTTGGTTTGATTGGATTTATAGATGATTATTTAAAGCTAAAGAAATTTTCATTTAAAGGTTTATCTGGTAAAATTAAGATAATAACACAAATTTTTATAACTTTAACGTTTTGTTATTTACTATTATTTTTTTCAGAAGAGAGCAATACGCAGCTTTTATTTCCAATATTTAAAAACATTTCTCTGGACTTAGGCTATTTTTGGTTTATTTTTGGTACGTTGGTAATAGTAGGTTCATCTAACTCCGTAAATTTAACTGATGGGTTAGATGGGCTTGCAATTGTGCCAATAATGATAGTTCTTTCAACTTTTTCAATAATTGCATATCTAGTAGGAAATGCGATTTATTCAGACTATTTAAATTTAACTTATATCAGTGGAGTAGGTGAGGTAGCTGTATTTTGTGCAGCATTCATCGGAGCAGGATTAGGTTTTTTATGGTTTAATGCTCCACCTGCAAGGATATTTATGGGAGATACTGGTTCATTATCAGCTGGGGCAGCCATTGGAGCAATAAGTGTAATAACAAAAAATGAATTGATTCTATTAGTAGCAGGTGGTTTGTTTGTTTTGGAAGCAATTTCAGTAATTGTTCAAGTGGCTTCATTTAAATTGACTGGAAAAAGAGTTTTTAGAATGGCCCCTCTTCATCATCATTTTGAGCAAAAAGGTTGGTCTGAGTCTACTATAGTGATTAGGTTTTGGATTATATCAATACTTTTAGCAATGATAAGTTTGATTACATTTAAGATTAGATAATATGGAATTAAAAACAAAATATCACAAAAAAGATATATTAATAGTTGGCTTTGGAAAGACAGGGCAGTCTATTTTAAAATTTTTTAAAAATCAAAAGGTTAATATTTTTGTATATGATGATAATTTAGATATTATTAAAAATAAGTTCAAGTCTAAAAACTTTTTTAATGAAAAAGAAAAAAAAATTTCTGACTTTTTTACTATATTTGTATCTCCAGGAATAAGTAAATATCATAGATTAATAAAAAAAGCCGCTAAGAGAAATATAAGAATTTCTAGTGATATAGAACTATTTTGGGAAAATCAACTTATTAGAAATACTGATCAATCTATATTAGGTGTTACAGGTACAAATGGTAAATCTACTATTGCATTAATGATTTCAAGTGTTTTAAAAACTCAACCACTAGGAAACTTTGGAAATACTATATTAGATAATTTAGATAAAAAGACTAAACACTTTGTTATAGAGCTTTCATCTTTTCAACTTGATTATATTGATCATTTCAAACCTAATATAAGTATTATAAGTAACATAAATAATGATCA
>CABZPW010000009.1 GCA_902527765.1 Rhodospirillaceae bacterium | reverse complement strand
TGAGGGTAAAACAGGAATTTTCCCATTAGATGATGCTATTACTAAAGCTAGAAAATTTGGTTGGAACCATCATATTGAAAGGCTAATGGTAATAGCTAATATAATGAATATAGCTCGTATAAACCCAAAAGAGGTATATAAATGGTTTATGGAATTTTATGTAGACTCTTATGACTGGGTTATGGTTCCTAATGTGTTTGGAATGGGCCTCTATAGTGACGGCGGAGTTTTTGCAACAAAACCATATATTTGTGCTTCTAGCTATATATTGAAAATGTCAGATTATAAAAAGGGTGAGTGGACAGATATTGTAGATGGTTTATATTGGAAATTTATTGATGAAAATAGGGAAAAGCTAAAGGTGAATCCTAGAATAGGTATTATGACTAAGATGATTGATACAATGGATAAGAATAGAAAAAATAAAATTTATTTAGCAGCCAATAAATTTATTGAGCAACATACTTTTTAAAATGCTATGAAAAATAAACTGCCTGAAAAAATATGTAAAGTCTGTTTAAGACCTTTTAAATGGAGAAAAAAGTGGAGACTCAATTGGGAGAATGTAGTTTACTGTTCTAAGAAATGTCAATCTAATAAAAAAGCAAGCTAATGATGCAGAGTTCCTCTATTGTAAAAATCAAATCGGTAATAATATTTTTTTTTTTATTTATATTTGTTACAGCTTCATATTTAATTTATATAAATCTTGATTTCTTTTCTATAGCTAATGTATCAAATTTTTACTCGGAAATTAGTAATAATGTTTCCGAGAACTATTTAGCTTATTATCTATTTTTTTTTTGTAATATATTTTTTAGTCGCAGTCTTTGCTTTGCCAATTGCTGCAATTTTGTGTCTAATTATTGGATCTTTGTTTGGGTTGGTGCAAGGAATTATTTTAGCATCATTTGCTTCTTCTCTTGGAGCTTTAGTTTGTTTTTTAATATCTAGGTATTTGTTTAAAAACCTTATAGAAAAGAAATTTGATAAAACATTAAAAATTATTAATGCGGGCATTGCAAAAGATGGAATCTATTATTTATTTTTTGTTAGAATGACTCCTATATTTCCTTTTTTTTTAATAAATCTATTGTTTTCCGTTACCAAAATTAAGGCTTTGCAATTTTATATAGTTTCTCAAATTGGAATGTTATTAGGAACTTTATTATTTATTAATGCTGGAACACAACTGGCAAAAATAAATTCTATAGAGGATATATTAAATAAATATGTTATTATTTCTTTAGTTTTAATTGCTTTAATTCCTATAGTGCTAAAGAAAATATTTATTTATTATAAGTCTTAAAATATGAGTATATCAAAAAAAATATTTACAAAAAAAAAGAAAATTATTAATGCATGGATTCATATTGATTCTATTTCATCAGCTAAAGTTATTGCTAAGGCTGGGTTTGACGCAATTACAATAGATTTACAGCATGGAATGTTTAGCTTTGAAAAATGTAGAGATATTATTCAAGTTATAGAAAAATACGAAGTCTTTCCTATTGTTAGAGTCCCTTCTAATGATATAGGTATTATTAATAAAGTTTTAGATGCTGGAGCATATGGAGTTATTTGCCCTTTAATCAACAATAAAACAGATGTAGAAAAGTTTACTGATGCTTGTTTTTATCCCCCAAAAGGAAATAGAAGTTTTGGTCCTACGCTTGTTAGTATAGATAAAGATAATTATTTCAACAAAGGTAATAAAGAAGTTTTATCAATCTCTATGGTAGAGACTAGAGAATCAGTAAATAACCTACACGGCATTCTTGAAAATAAGAGTTTGGATATGATTTATGTAGGACCATATGATTTATCTATTAGTCACGGTTTTAAACCAGATAAAGTTTTTGTTGAAAAAAAAATGTTAAATATTTATAAACAAGTTTTAAAAATCGCTAAAAAATATGGTAAAAAAACAGCAATTCACTGTTCAAGCCCAGATACTGGGGTTTTTTTTCTTAAAATGGGTTTTGACATGGTTACTATATCTACAGATTTAAATTTATTAAAAAAAGTTATAGATGTAGAACTAAAAAAAATGAAGTAAATTATAAATATTTCTTATACTTATTATAGAAAATTCTTATAAATATCAATTGACATAGATAAACTTACTCATATATAAATAAGTACTTTAAAAATAAACCAGTTAAAAATATGGGAGATAATATGAAAAAAATAATTACTATACTTACTAGTTTATTTTTTGCTTTGAATGTTGTTTTTAGTCTTCAAGCTAAAGATGATCAAGAAGTGATTGATAAATTAAGTAGTTTTAAGGCATCTGGTGCTGACTATAGTTGGGATAGAGTGCCTCAAGACACTAAATATGCAAATAATATTAAAAAAAATATTATATCAAAGTTGAAGCTACCAGCTAATTTTAAAGTTGAGCTTTTTGCTGTAGTTCCAGATGCTAGAAATATGGCTATTAGTAGAAACAAAGGAGCTGTATGGATTGGAACTAGAAAAGATAGAGTATGGCAAGCTACTGATAGAGATATGGACAATGTGGCAGATACAGTAGAGAGATTTGCTCCAAACATTAAGTTTGATATACCTAATGGTCCTTGTTACAGTGCTGATGGACATCTTTACATTGCTGAGAGAAATAGAGTTTTATGGTTCCCAGCAGCTGAGTATTTTATGGAAAGTCCAGATACAGTTGCTATTCCAATTATTAATCAAGGTGAATTAATTCCTGAAGCTGAAGAATCATATAACCATACTGGAAGAGTTTGTGCAATTGGCCCAGACAATAAACTTTATGTTAGTATGGGACAACCTTTTAATGTATCGCCTCCAGATAAGCAAAAGCTATATAATGAAGTTGGTATAGGTGGAATGATAAGCTTTAACAGATTTCCAGGTGAACTTGATAGAAAGACTGTAGCGACTGGAATTAGAAATTCAGGCGGACATGCTTTTAATCCTAAGGACGGTACTCTTTGGTTTACTGACAACCAAGTAGATGGTATGGGAGATGAAACTCCTCCAGGAGAACTTAATAAAATGCCAAAAATGGGTATGTGGTACGGACATCCTTATTATGGTGGTGGTAATGTAAGAACAGATGACTATAAAAATGATAAAATACCACAGGATTTAGCATCAAGATATGTTAAGCCTCAGGTGGAAATGAAAGCTCACGCTGCAGACTTAGGTATGATGTTCTACAATGCTGATATGTTCCCTAAAAAATATGATAATGCTATCTTTAGTGCTCAGCATGGTTCATGGAATGCTGTAGTTCCTAGAGGAGCTCAGGTTATGGTTACATATTTAGATGACAAGGGTAATGCTAAAAAGACTGAACCATTTATGACTGGTTGTATGACTGAGAGAGGAACCTACATTTGTAGACCTGTTGATGTTCAGCAGTATATTGATGGATCACTTTTAGTATCTGATGATAAAGCTGGCGCTGTATACAGAATAACTTACGCAGCAGCAGAATAGGTTATCTAATCTATTATAAAGTGAGCTAATTTATTTAGCTCACTTTTCTTTTAAAATGATAAACTACATATTAATTATCTTAAGCTTCTTTTTATTTTTTAAGCAACTTGTAGCTGATGAAGATCTAGATAAAGGCAAAGTTATAGCTGAAAACATATGTTCGGTTTGTCATGGAGTTAATGGACAAGCAAATACGGGTGGAAACTCAGTTTTAGTTCCTCATTTGACAGCACAAAATGAATTCTATTTAATAGAAAAACTAAAAGACTATAAAAGTAAAAAGTTAGAACATCACCAAATGTCTTTAATAGCTGATATGCTATCTGTTGATGATATTAAAAATGTATCAAAATGGTATTCAAGCATAAAAATAGAGATTGAAGATATAGAAAAGTAATAATATGAGTGAATTACTATATCAAGTAAGAATAGATGTGACAGAGGATATTGCTCAAGAAGTCAGAAATAAAAGCTATTTTAAGTTAAATGAATATATTGATGCAATTTTACTTAAAGTTGATGCAGAGTTAATTTGTCAATTTGATGCCTTTAATAATTTTGTCATAGAATGTGAGAAAGAAAACAATACTAACAATGCTCTTTATAAATGGACGAAGGATACTATAGAAAATAATGTAAAAAAAAAAAAGTATTTAAAATCTTTTACAGTATATGTAAAAGGGGAGCAATTATATGAAAAAAAAACTGCTGACTATTTAGAAAGTGAAATTAAAAAACTTAATGAAAAAAAAATCCTGAAGATTAATAAATATAATTCTGATCCAAAAAATAACCCTCAGCCTCCAAAAAAATATTTTTAATTATTTTTTTTATTGAAATAATTTCTAAAAAAATTTACTTTTTCCATTCTAGCTAGTATGTAATCACTATTAGTATTGAGCTTTTTTTGTTTTTCATGAGAATCTATTTTTTCCTTAACCAAAGAAAGTGATTCTTGTTTAATTTGATTGGTTCTATCTTCTTCACGATACTCTTTATTTTCAGTAACCTGGATAAAGTTAAAATTCTTATGATTTTTAAGAGAAGCTAAAGTTTTAAAGACCTTTTGAGAATATTGTTTTCTTTTTGATTTTCTATATGAATGATAATAACCAACAGCAGATTCCCAAGTTCCAAATTTAGCATAAAGAGACTTTAACATATTTGCTGCCCATTCAACATTTTTATCAGGGTCGAAAGCTTCATAAAAATTTTTGAAAGCATTTGGGTGATACATAAAGTTAACTTGCATACAGCCTAAATCTATATTTTTTTTTCCTTTTTTTGTATATTCTTTCACATAATTTATAGCTGTTACTTTATTATCAAAAAACTTGCCTTTACCTTTTCTATTTATAGTCCAAGGCCAGGATATAAATTCTCCATTTTTAATTTTTCTTCCTGATTCAGTTAAAGAAACAGATATCAATAGGTTTTCTGGTAAACCATAAATTTCCTCGTACTTTTTTGCAGCTATTATACAATCATATTTATTTGCTAACAGTGTTCCTGCCAATAGATAAAAAATGGAAAATAAGATTATTACTTTCATTAATTTTTTGTTGCAATCCCTATGCCACAAGTAAGTTTGACTAAAACAATATTTATAATTAGTATATAATAATGTTAGGATTAATGTCAGATCAGCAATTATTAATCTCTTCTCTTATTGAACACAGTGGAAAATATCATGGGCAAACCGAAATTGTTGATTGTGATACTGATGGTAAAATATATAAAACTAATTATTTGGATACTTTAATAAGAGTAAAAAAGCTAGCAAATAGTTTAAAAAATCTAAATGTTAATTTGGGTGATACAATAGGAACATTAGCATGGAGCAACCTTAGACACTTAGAACTTTATTATGGAGTATCGGGCATTGGTGCAATTTGTCATACAATAAACCCTAGGCTTTTTAAAGAACAAATTATTTATATTATTAACGACGCAAAGAATAAATTATTATTTGTTGATTTAGACTTTTTTGATTTAGTAGTTGAGATCAGTAGTGAAATTAATACTGTTGAACATATTATAGTATTAGGTCAAAAAAAGGACATGCCAGATAAACAAAATATTAGCAAAAAAGTAATAGCATATGAAGATTTAATTGAAAATATTAGTGCTCTTAATGAATGGCCAATATTTTCAGAAAAAACTGCTTCCTCATTGTGCTATACATCTGGTACAACAGGTAATCCAAAAGGTGTACTATACTCTCATAGATCTACTTTAATTCATACAATTGCTGCTGCAAACCCTGACTCATTTAACTTATCAAGTTTAGACGTTATAATGCCTATCGCTCCAATGTTTCATGCAAATGCTTGGGGTATTCCTTATGTTGCTACTATGATAGGAGCAAAATTAGTTCTTCCAGGAAGACACTTGGATGGAAAAAGTATTTATAATTTGCTTGAAAGAGAAAAGGTAACATTTACTGCTGCTGTTCCTACAATTTGGCTAATGCTATTTCAATTTTTAGAAACAGAAAAAAAGAAGCTAAATCATTTGAAAAGTTGTGCTATTGGAGGGTCTGCGTGTCCAAAAGTAATGATAGAAAATTTTGCAGAAAAACATGATGTTAATGTAATACATGCATGGGGAATGACCGAAACTTCCCCTTTAGGTACTGTTAATAGACCATTAAATAAGCATAAAGAATTTACTAAAGAACAAAAGTATGAATTAGCCACCAAACAAGGAAGACCTGTTTATGGAGTTGATATTAAAATTAAAAATGACGAAGGCAATGATTTACCAAGAGATGGAAAAACTGCAGGTAATTTATGGGTCAAAGGACCATGGATTTGTAAAGGTTATATGAATATAATAGAAAGTGATGTTCATGCAGAAGATGGATGGTTTTTGACAGGCGATGTTGCAAATATTGATGAAGATGGATATATGCAAATTACTGATAGAGTAAAAGATGTTATTAAGTCTGGGGGTGAATGGATTAGTACTATTGAAATAGAAAATATTACAGTTGCTCACCCTAAAGTAAAGGAAGCAGCTGTAATAGGCGTCAAACATAAAAAATGGGATGAAAGACCTTTACTCATAGTTGTAAAAGGTGGAGAAGTATCTAAAGAGGAAATTTATGGATTTTTAGCTGGTAAGATAGCAAAGTGGTGGATACCAGATGATATATTATTTTTAAAAGAGTTACCTCACACAGCGACTGGAAAAATTAGAAAAGTTGATTTAAAAACTAATTATATTAACTATTTGATAGATCAATCATCTTTATAAAGCAGCTCATGAAAATTTGCCACTAGGTCTTGAGCTTTCTTTGATATCATATCTACTTCAACTATTTTATCTTGTATTACCTTTCTATTATGTGTAATACGAGAATTGTTTCTAAATATATTTACTATATTTTCCTTTTGCATATTGAAAAGAGAGTTTATCTCTTCGTCACTAAATGAAAATTCATTTTTTGCTGGTTTATTTTTTTTTTGTTCTTTCAATGAGTTTTCTAGAAATTCTACTAACTCTTCATTAACATTTTTTGAGTCTTCTACTGCCTCCATCATTATTTCATTCGAGGAAATAATTTTTTCTGTAACCTGTGCTGTTTTTTTTATTGATTTCTATTCTTTTTTTTAAATATTCAAAAACATCTTTTTTATTTTGAGATTCTACTATAAATTTTCTAGCTCTTTCAAGTTGTAATAATAATAATTCTCTGGTTACATCATAGGATTCTCTGTAAGCATTATGAAGGTTATCATGGTTTATACTTACTAATGCTCTATTTTTTTTTATCAGTATAGTATTTTCTCTAACTATATCTTCTAATTCATCAAATTTACTAAACATTTTTTTTCTACTCATATTTATTGTTTTGTGTTTTTATCCAACTTTTGTTGAATGGTGTCAATCTTATTTTTAATTTCTTCTTTATTTTCAATACTACTTTTATACATAAGTGTATATTTTTCAATCTCTTCTTGAGAACTCTCTGTTTGAATATTTGCCTCTGCTAATCTATGATAAGTACTTCTTAGCATGCCCATTATTACTGGATGTGCATTTTTTATTATTTTCGAAAATTCAGTTTTGGGTATTAGTTTTGTTGCTAGATGGGTTTTAGCTATTGCGGTTACTGAATGCTTTTTATTTAAATAGCAACTAATCTCTCCAAAGACCTCAGTTTGACCTGCACTACCTAATAAGACATTATTTTTAGAATAAAATTCTACTGTTCCTGAAATAATTAAAAAAGCACATTTTGGTTCATCACCAAAATTATAAATAGTTGAGTTAGGTACCCAAACCTTATTATTATCGTTTTTCATTTTGATTAATTATAGTATAATTAAAGAAAAAAAGAGAGAAATAAAAGTGTCTGGACAAGAATTTTTAAAATCAGTAGATCAAGTATTTGATGGTGCGGCTAAAGTTTTAAAATTATCTTCTTCCTTATCAAATCAAATAAAATCTCCTAATGCTACATACAAAGTAAATTTTGGCGTAAGAATTAGTAATCAAATTAAAACATTTACTGGTTATAGATGTGTTCATTCTGATCACCTTGAACCTGTAAAAGGAGGAATCAGGTTTTCTCTTCAAGCTGATCAATCTGAAGTTGAAGCACTTGCAGCATTAATGACTTATAAGTGTGCGCTAGTTGATATACCTTTTGGTGGTTCAAAAGGAGCCTTAATAATTGATCCAAAATCTTATAATAAGTTTGATTTAGAAAGAATAACTAGAAGGTTCGCACAAGAACTTATTAAAAGAGATATGATAAATCCCTCGCAAAATGTACCTGCTCCTGATATGGGAACAGGAGAAAGAGAAATGGCATGGATTGCTGACGAATATAGAAGACTAAATCCAATTGATATAAATGCTTTTGCTTGTGTAACAGGTAAACCAATTAACAAGCATGGCATTAGAGGAAGAACTGAAGCAACAGGAAGAGGAGTTCAATATGCTATAAGAGAGTTTTTTAGGCATAAAAAAGATATGAAATTAGCAAAATTACAAGGTACACTTGAAGGTAAAACAATAATTGTACAGGGTTTAGGTAATGTTGGTTATCATGCTGCAAAGTTTTTGTCTGAAGAAGATGGAGCAAAAGTTATAGGGGTTATAGAAAGAGATGGTGCAATCTATAATAAAAAGGGTATAGATATAGAAAAATTAAAAAAACACATTTTAAAAAGAGGAAGTGTAAAAAAGTATAAGGGATACATAAGCCCTGGAACAACTTTATTAACTGAAAATTGTGATATTTTAATACCAGCTGCTTTAGAAGGAGTAATAAATAAAGATAATGCTAAAAAAATAAAAGCAAAGCTAATAGTGGAGGCTGCAAATGGACCAATTACTTATGAAGCAGATCAAATACTTAATAAAGAAAAAGTAATAATTCCAGATCTTTATGCCAATGCAGGTGGAGTTACAGTGTCATATTTTGAATGGGTTAAAAATTTATCTCGTATAAGATTTGGAAGACTTCATAAAAGAGGAGAAGAAAATAAGATTTTAAATTTGATATCTTCTGTAGAAGAAATTACTGGTAGAAAGTTAAATTTAAGTAATAAAGAAAATATTATTAAAGGCTCTGATGAGATAGATTTAGTAAGATCAGGGTTAGATGATACTATGAGGTCAGCTTATATAGCCATGTCTTATAGAATGCATGCTAAAAATAAAGTTAAAGATTTACGAACTAGTGCTATGTCAATAGCATTAGAAAAAATAGCTTTATCTTATGATACATTAGGTCTATAAATTTTTTTTTAAAAAAAATTATTAAAAAAAATTAAATTTTTTTTTTTTTTTTTTTGATTTGTCAACATATAGTATGTAAAGGCCGGAAAACTCCATCATATAGAATAAGAAATTATTTACATCTTTCTAATTATTTATAATAATAAGTTATGGATGATTCGGTAATAAAAGTACTTAGAAGAAATGGTTCATGGACGAGTAGTAAAAGTGTCTTGACCGATAAACAATCTAAAAAGGAAGATTCAAACAATACTGATGAAGATTTTTCTTTAGACAAAAACTTTGGCATTTTAGCCGAAGAAATTAAAAAAAGAATGAAGATAAAAAAGGAAATTAAAGATACAAAAGGTTATCAAATAAACAAAAAAAATGACGTTACAATAGATGCTAAAAAGGAATTGTTGCCTTTGTTAAAAAATATTGAAGCACTGACTAACCAAAGAGATAATTATACTAAAAAAATTAATTTAATAGACGAAGAGTTAGAAAAAGTAAAAAACAATATTATAAATATTAAAGTTTCTTATGAGAAAAATATAAGCGATTTAAAAAATAATATTAATTTTTTTGAGCAAAGTATTGCTTTGATAAATAATATTAAAGAGGAGAAATAGAGATGGGGACCACTCGAGGAAAAATTTTAACTTTTGCTAATCCTAAGGGAGGAGTAGGTAAAAGTACTTTAAGTTGTTTAATTACTGCAATGCTAGAATGGTCAAATAAATATGATATGGTCCAATTAATAGATGCTGACAAGCAAGGTAGTTCGGTAAGTTTATTGCAAAGAATTTGTAAAAATGTGCCTTGTAGTCATTATCCTATTTCATATGAATACGACAAATTAAATTTAATTTTGTTAAGTCAATTAATGGAAAACACAAGAATGAAGCAGGGTAATGTTTTGGTAATTGATACTCCAGCTAGACCTGGTCAAGAAGGAATTGAATTATTTACTAAATCTCATGCTATAATTGTTCCTGTTTCTAATACTATGGCAGAGTTGCCTCCAACATTGGAATTTGTAAAAAAAATAGATAAGATTAAAGAAAGGTTTCAAAAAATACATCCCCATATAGTTATTATTCCTAATAAAATTCATAATAATAGAAAACATTTAGATGAATTTGTAAAGTATTTTGATAACCTGGATGTTGTCATTGGACCTCCAATACATGATAGTTCTTTTATAAGGAAAGTTTATTTAAAAAATTATGAATTAGAGAGGATTGAAAGAGAAACAATATTTAATGACTTAATAAAAGTTATGGAATTTCTAAATAGATATGTAATGAATGAAGAGCTAGATGAGATTTACAGGATTGATTCTAAATATGAGAGATCCAAAAATTTGTCTTTAATTAAATAAGATAAATTTAAATCTATTAATCTAAATTTTTGAAAATTGATAATTATATACTCTTAATATATAAATTTATTTTATATCTTACTTTTTAAAAATTATACTATATATAGTAATCTATATACTGTTTACAAACGTATACTTGATATTTACGGGTAATATAATACAATGCAATTAAATTTAAAATCTTTAAACACTAATACTGCTATGAAAACTAGAAACATAAAAGTGGACACTTTTAGTGCTAACAACGATGAAGACTTAACTCTATGTGTAGAGTTAATAGGGAAAAATCAGGACAAATTAGCATTTAATAGTATTTTTAGATATTTTGCTCCAAGATTAAAAAGCTTTTTAATAAAGGCAGGTTCTACGGATAGTCAAGCAGAAGAAGTGATACAAGAGGTAATGATCGCAGTTTGGACCAAATCCTCCACATATGATAGTAGTAAATCTTCTGTTAGTACATGGATTTATACAATTGCAAGAAATAAGAGGATAGATAAGATTAGAAAAGAAAAAAGGCATTATTTATCAGAAAGTGACGAAGGTCTTGAAATACCAGTAGATTCTACTCAAGAAAAAGAAATTTTTTCTACTCAGGTTTCAAATAGTTTAAAAAAATATATGTCAAATCTACCCGAAGAACAAAGCAAGCTTTTAAAATTATCCTATTTTTACAACAAAACTCATGCTGATATTTCAACAGAATTAAAAATACCTCTAGGTACAGTTAAGTCTAGAATAAGACTTGCATTAACTAAGATGAGACATTTAGTGGAGGTAAATTAATGTTAAAAGAAATCAATCTACACCCGAGTTCAGATATGCTTTTGAAATATTCAATGGGTAATACAACTGAAGCAGAGTCTTTAATAATTTCTTGTCATATTGCCTATTGTGCAGAATGTAAAGAAGAATTAAAAAAATATGAGACAATAGGTGGTTATTATTTGTCTAATCATAAGGAGTTGAGTGTAAGCAAAGATTTATGGAAAAATATACTAGTTAAAGTAGATGCTTTAGAACAAGAAGAACATCAGACTAATTATACTTCTTATTCTATTAAAAGTGGCCTTAGTCATTCTGATATAAAGATACCATCAACTCTTTCAGAATATTTAGGATCAGATTTTGACACAAAAAACTGGAAGTCTTCCATCAACAATATTAAATACAAAGATATAAAATTCCAAGATAGAAATATAAGTGGTAAATTACTCGAAATACCAGCAAATAAATCTATGCCAAAGCATGGCCACGAGGCTTTAGAAGCTACATTAGTTCTTCATGGAGGATATTGTGATGAAAAGGGAGACTACAATAAAGGGGATTTAGTAGTAGCTAGTAGCGACGAAGTTCATAGTCCTGTATCAGCTGACTCAGGTTGTATTTGTTTAGTTGTTTACTCTGGCTCTTTACAATTTAAAGGACTTTTAGGATCTATACTAAACCTTACTAAATTCTAGAAAATGGAAAAAATAATATTTGTTACTGGTGCCTCTTCTGGTATAGGTAAGGAGTTAGCAATAAAGTTTGCAAATAGTGGATGGAAGGTTTTAGCATCTGCAAGAAGGTTGGAACTATTAAAAAAGCTAGATAGGGAAAGTATTAATTCAAATGCAATAATTCCAATAAAAATGGACATAAGCGATAAAAAAACTGTGGCCTCTCAAATTAATAAAACTATAAAAAAATATGGTATTCCTGATATTGTTTTATTAAATGCTGGAACAAATAATCCTAATTCAAAAAATATTTTTTCTATAGAAGAAACAGAGCAAATATTTAAAATAAATTTTTTTGGTACTTTAAATTGTTTGCATATATTACTACCTTTCTTGAAAAAAAAAAATAAATCACAAGTTATTTTTATGTCTTCTGTAGCAGGTTATAGAGGTTTACCTTATGCTGCTGCTTACTGTTCATCAAAGTCAGCTATAACCACTTTCGCTGAGTCAATTTACAATCAATGTAAAAATTTAGGAATAGCAATTAGAGTAATTAATCCTGGATTTGTTAAAACTCCTTTAACAGATAAGAATAAATTTAAAATGCCTATGATAATACCTGTAGAAAAAGCAGCAGATATTATTTATAAAAAAATTATTTTTTCAAAAAAGTTTGAAATAAATTGTCCATGGTTATTTTGTTTTATTATGAAGATACTAAGAGTATTACCTAATAGCGTATATCTTAGTTTAACTCAGCTATTAATAAAGAGGTTATAGCTTTTTATAAAGTAGTTGAGTTTCTGCTATGGGAATTAGAAATTTAGATATTTTTGTATAATTGATAAGTGTATTGTCATCAATTACATACATGTGATCTTTTATATCAACATTAAAATCAAAATTTTTAAATTGTGTTTTAAATTTATAACTCATTTCTAAAAATTTATCTTTAATGTGAAGCTCAAAAGGATTAACTATATTTTTTCCATTTCCAAAAAATTTATTTTTATTTACTTTTTCAAATTCCCATTCTCTTATGGTTTTCAAATTATCTTCAAAGTATTCCTCTATTAGCTTTAATTTTTTATTTTTAAAAACACCTTTAAATATTACTTTTAACTTTTTTCTTCTTGTCTTAGGATAAAAAAAACACATATACCCAGTAGCTACTACTTTACCAGTGAAAAACTTTTCAAATTCAAACTTTTTAAGTACTATATTTTTAGTCATTATCGCTTTTTTTCTCTAGTAAAAATTGGCTAACATCTATTGATCCATTTATAAAACCTACTTCACAATATGTTAGATAATATTCCCATAATCTCTTAAAATTTTCATCATAACCAAGCTTTTTAATTTTATTCCAATTTAATAGAAAGTTATTTCTCCAGATAGAAAGTGTTTTAGCATAATCTTTACCAAAGCTCAGGTGCTCTTTAAATGTTAAATTACTATTTTTTGCTAAATTTTTAAGTAAGCTTTTAGTAGGTAGCATCCCGCCTGGGAAAATATATTTTTGAATAAAGTCTTTTCTATTTGCATAATAATTATAATTTTCTTCAGATATAGTTATTATTTGCAGTATTATTTTTCCCTTATCAGTAATACACTCTTTTAACTTATTGAAATAAATACTCCAGTTTCTTCTACCAACTGCCTCAAACATTTCTATTGATACTATTCTGTCAAACTTTTTTTTAATGTTTCTATAGTCTTTTAGCTGAACTGTAGAACCATTTAAACTTAGACTGTTAATATATTCAAACTGCTCTTTTGATAATGTAATACCGTTTACATTTGATCCTATATTTTTTTCCACATATTTAATAAATCCACCCCAACCACAGCCTATCTCAAGAATGCTGTGTTTTTCTTTTATTTTACCTATTTTAGTTATTGATTGATATTTATATTTTTGAGCATTGATTAAATTATTAGATTTAGTAAAAATAGCACTAGAGTAGGTCATAGACCTGTCTAACCAAAGCTTATAAAAATTATTTCCTAAATCGTAATGAAAGGAAATTTGTTTTTTACTTTTTGAAATAGTATTTTTTTCTAATGCGTTAATAAAGTAAAAATAAAATTTTGAGAATATATTTAAAGAGGTATTAGCCCTAAATATATTTTTATTTAGCAAGCCAAGCTGTAATACTTTCTTTAAATTATTTGTAGTCCAATAACCTTTAGAATAACTTAAACCTAAATAGGGCAATCCATAAAAGAGTAATCCTAAAATTACCTTCTTTTTTTTTTATAAATACTTTTATATCACTTTTTTTACGACCTATTAGAAATTTTAAATTATCTCTTAGATAAACTACGATAGAGCCTTCAAGTCCAAGGCTATTATTTTTATTTAATTTATCAAAAAATATTTTGTATATTACATTCATTTTTTGTTCCTAATATATTTTACAAAATTGATCTTATTGGGATTTGGACACTTAAAAAACTTTACACCTTTTAAATATAATATAATAGCTTCAAAGTGGATTCCTACGATTATTTTGATTGTCATGAAAGGAATTTTAAGAAAATAAATAAATAAATTATAATTAGTTAGTTTTTTTTCTACACCGCTAAATGATGCAATAAAGTTCTCTGTTTTAGAAAAGTATTCTACTATTAATTTAATTTTTTCCTTGTTTAAATAGCTCTTGAACCTGTATTTTCCACTCATGCTCATAAAAGGTGATACATGAAATTGTTTTTTATAAACTTTATTATGATTTTTTTTTTCAAAAGAATTTTGTACTAAATAAAAATATCTTTGATTAAAAGTATTATGAACCTCATAAATTTGTAAAATTATTTTATTATTTTTATCTAAGCATGAGTAAACAGATAATGGGTTAAATACATAGCCTAAAACCCTAGGAAAACTTAATAAGTATATATTTTTAATTTTTGCTTTTATATTATTCTTTTTTATTAAGGTTCTTATCCAAATATAAATATTTTTGCAATTCTTAGGTCCATGGTCTTTATCATAGAAGGAAAATAGATTAAATTTATTATATGATAATAAATACATAGAGCTCATATTATTTATTTCCCTAAGGTTAATATTCAAATAAAATACATTATAATTTAATTTATGTTTTTTAGGGCTTAATCTAGCATGAAAGACATTACCTAAATAAATACAGTTTTTTGTATTATATAAGTTTTGCATAATTTATTTTATCAGGCCGAGTTTTTTTTGCTATTACTGATGAAGATTTGACACCATCTTCATGAAAACCATAGCCTAACCAAGCTCCAGTAAAGTAGGTATTATTTTTACCTTGAATAGAATTTATTTCATTTTGTGCTTTTAGATAATTTTTATCTAGGACTGGGTGTCTAAATGATAATTTTTTTATAATTTCTAGTTTAGATGGAAGTCTATTGCGCTGTGGGTTTAGAGTAACTAAAATAGGTTTATCAGACTTTATTCTTTGAAGTTTATTAATCCAATAAGTAACACATATATTATTATTATTATTTTGTTTATGATTTAATACATTCCATGATGACCATACTTTTTTATTTGTTGGCATCAGCTTATAATCTTGATGAACTATAATTTGATTTGTCTCATATTTACATTTAGTTAATATTGCTTTTTCCAAACCAGAAGGATTTTCTATTAGTTTCATTGTATCATCAGCATGGGTAGCAAAAATAACTTTATCAAACTCTTTTGTCATATTCTGTGATTTAATTATTATATTATTTTTTTTTCTTACTACTTTTACTACTTTTTCGTTAAGATAAATATTACCATTTATTGTTTTTTTAATAGCATTAACATAATTTTTACTACCATTTAATATTGTTTTCCATTGAGGTTTTCCAAAAAAACTTAATAGACCATGATTCTTAAAAAACATCAAAATTGTTTTAATAGGCATCTTTAAAACTTTCTTAAACGGGACAGACCAGATTGCACCACACATTGGTAAAAAATGTTCAATTATAAATACATCTTTAAATTTGTGTTCCTGCAAGAAAATATTCACTGTTTTATCAAAATCTATATTTTTTGAGCTTAAAATATTGTTTGTTATTTTGTAAAATCTACTTATTTCTTTAAGTAATATCCAAAATCTTATTTTAACAATATTTTTTAGGTTGTTTGTTAAAGACAAAACTCCTGTGCTGCCATATTCAAAATTACTTACTTTATTTGCAACACTAAATGACATACTACTATCAATACTTTTTACTTTAAGTAAATTCATTAGCTCACTGAATAATGGATAATTTTTATTATTATAAACCAAGAATCCTACATCAAAGTTTATATCAGTTAATTCATTATTTACTCGTATTTTTTCATTCAATGTTAAAGCATGACCACCTAAGTAATTATTGGCTTCATAAAGTGTTACTTTATGTTTTTTAGATAAATGCATAGCTATTGTTAACCCTGAGACTCCTGCACCTATGACAGCTAAATGCATATTTTTATCTTTTTCTTTATAAAATTTATTCTTTGTCATAATTATAATAATACTTAATATAAAATTATATGAAAGTAATACACGTAAAAGATCTTATAATTTTATTATTATTATCAGTAAGTTTATTTTTTTCTAGCATAAACTCTTTGCCCGTTCTAGATAGAGATGAAGCTAGGTATGTTCAGTCTTCTAAACAAATGGTTGAAAATAATAATTATTTATCCATTAAATTTCAAGAAGAATATAGAAGCAAAAAGCCAATAGGAATATATTGGTTGCAAGCTTTTTCTATAAATTTATTAGCAAGTATTTCAGAAATTAAAAATTTAAAGTATGAGGTTTTAAATGATAGCATTTGGAAATATAGAGTAATATCTTCAATTGCTGTTTTATTATGTATTTTATTGCTATATTTATTAAGCAAGAATATTATAGGCAGAGAAGCTAGCTTTAATGCTTGTTTAATACTAGCAAGTACTCTCTTAGTAATAGCAGAAGCTCATATAGCGAAAACAGACTCTATCCTTTTGTTATTAAGCACAATAATTTTTATTACTCTTTTAAAGTATTTTAAACGTGTTGAAGAAAAAAATATAATCAACTTTTTCCTTCTTTGGATAAGCATAGGGTTATCAATATTAATTAAAGGACCAATACTAATATTACTATTTTGTATAAGTATTATATGTATTATCCTAATAGAAAAGAATATAGTGTGGATAAAAAACACAAAGCCTTTTTTAGGTCTACTATTAGTAATACTTATATCAGTACCATGGTATTTTTTTATGCCTTTAGAAGAACAAAAAAACTTTCTTCAAGAGTCATTTTTTCATGATTTTCTTGGAAAGATAATTTCTACTCAAGAGAGTCATGGTGGATTTCCTGGTTTTTATTTGATAGGTTTATTTATCTTTTTTTTACCATTTTCAATATTCTTTTTTCCTCTTGTTAAATATTTAAAGATTTCTCTAAGAAATAAAAATATAATTTTTTTATTATGCTGGCTTTTACCCTGTTTAATAATTATGGAATTAGTTCCTACAAAACTACCTCACTATATTTTGCCTATTTATCCTGCAATAGCAGTTTTAATGGGAATAATGCTCGCTAATCATAATAATTATAAAAATTTATTTTTTACAAAATATTCGTATTTCGGATACTTTATTTATTTTTTAATAAGTAACGGATTACTATTAATGATTTTAAAAGCAAATCAAATTTACGGACAAATAAATATTTTACATTATTTAATATTATTTTTATTCAATAATGTAGTTTTTATTTTCATATTTAAAAAACAGCTTAAAAATACTTTTTATTATTTAGTTTTTTATTCTAATATATTTTCAGCAATTCTATATTTACTAATTATACCAAGCTTTACAATGTTATGGACTAGCAGGAATATAGCCATTTCTTTAAAAAATAATGAATATACAGAAAATAAAAGTACTGTAGCAAGTATAGGTTATAATGAACCCAGCCTAGTTTTCGAAGTTGGTACAAATATTAAAGTTTTTAAAAGTATTGAAAAATTTTCGGAAAATTTTAGCCTTTTTGATTATTTAATAATTGAAAAAGACTACTATATAGAGTTTAATAATAAAATAAATGAAGCTAAATTGAAACATAAAAAAATTTCAAGTTTAATAGGTTTTAATGCTGCTAAAGGGCAATGGATAGAAATTTATTTGTTAAAAAAATTATAACTTAGGAGATATGATGTTTGAGTTTTCAAAAAAATCTTTAGAATTACAAGAAAAATTAAAAGTATTTATGGATAAGAATGTTTATCCAAATGAAAGTAATATTACTGAGGAAATTAATTCCGGAAATATATGGGAGCCATCAAGCATCATAGAAGAATTAAAAGTAAAAGCAAAAGGAGAAGGGCTTTGGAACTTATTCTTGCCAGAGAGTGATAAAGGAGCTGGTTTAAGTAATCTAGATTATGCACCTCTTTGTGAAATAATGGGAAGATCACCATATGCGCCAGAAGTATTTAATTGTAATGCTCCTGATACAGGGAATATGGAGGTTTTTGAAAGATACGCGAGCGAAGAATTGAAAGAGAAGTGGTTAACGCCTCTTCTTAAAGGTGAAATTAGATCTGGCTTTGCTATGACTGAACCACAAGTTGCTTCCTCGGACGCTACTAATATTGAAGCTAGTATCAAGAAAGAGGATAATGAGTATATTATTAATGGAAAAAAGTGGTGGACTTCAGGTGCTATGGACCCTAGGTGTAAAGTATTGATTTTTATGGGTAAAACAGACCCTAATAATTCAGATAAACATAAACAACAATCTCAGATAGTAGTACCAATGGATACTCCTGGTATAAAAGTGGAAAGATATTTGCCAGTTTTCGGTTTTACAGATGCTCCACATGGACATGCAGAAGTATCTTTTACTGATGTTAAAGTTCCAAAAGAAAACTTGCTTTTAGGTGAAGGTAGGGGGTTTGAAATTGCGCAAGGAAGATTAGGCCCTGGACGAATACATCACTGTATGAGGTTGATAGGACTAACTGAAGTTGCATTAGAAAAAATGTGTAAAAGAACTAAAGCCAGAGTTGCATTTGGAAAGCCAGTTTCAGCTCAAACAGTTACCCAGGAAAGAATTGCTGAAGCTAGAATAGCAATAGATCAAATTAGATTACAAACTTTCAATGCAGCTTATAAAATGGATACTGTTGGTAATAAAGAAGCTAGAATGGAGATTGCGATGATTAAAGTAGCAGCTCCTAACATTGCTTGTAAAGTTGTAGATTGGGCAATACAAGCTCATGGAGGTGGAGGTGTTAGTGATGACTTTGGTTTATCACACGCATATGCACAAGCAAGATTATTAAGATTGGCAGATGGACCTGATGAAGTACACAGAAATCAGATTGCAAAACTTGAATTGAGAAAATATAATTAAATACATGCTACCTAATAATTTAGTTGAAGTTAGGAAAAATCATAAATTTAATTTAAGTAGCCTTAATAAGTGGGTTGATAATCATCTTGAAAACTTTGAAAATATTATTGATATAAAACAGTTTGTTGGAGGTCAATCAAACCCAACTTTTGTGCTTTTTTTTTGAAAATAAAGAAAAATTAATTTTAAGAAAAAAACCGCCAGGAAAACTACTGCCCTCAGCACATGCTATTGAAAGAGAATATAAAGTTCAAAAAGCATTAGAAAAGTCAAATGTACCATGCCCTAAGATGATAAAGCTATGCGAAGATGAAAAAATAATAGGTACGCCCTTTTACTTAATGAATATTATAGAAGGAAGAGTTTTTGAAAGTATATTAGATATTAAAGATAAGATCGGAAGAAAAAAATACTATTTCGAATTAACACGTATGTTAGGAAATCTCCATAATGTTAATTTCTCCTCTATAAACTTGAGTGATTTTGGAAAAATAGGAAATTATGCTACTAGACAAATTATAAGATGGGAAAAGCAATGGCACTTGTCAAAACAAAGAGAGCTTCCCGAAATGCAAAAAATTATTGATTGGTTAAACAATAACATTCCTGAAGGCGATGAAACTACTATAGTTCATGGGGATTATAGAATAGGAAATACTATTTGTGAGGAAAATAATTTTTTAGTTAAAGTAGTATTAGATTGGGAATTATCTACCCTAGGTAACCCTTTTGCAGATCTTGGCTATTTTTTATATGCACACTATATCCCTTATGGTGAAAGACATGGTCTAAAGGGAGCTGACCTTGATGATTTAAATATTCCCTCAGTAAAGGAATTAGTTGATGAATATTGTAAGGTAAGAAATATTAAAGTTTTTGATCCTACTTTTTATGTTGTCTTGTCTTTGTTCAGATCTATTTCAATTTTAGAGGGTGTTTATGCTAGGTATGTAAATGGAAATGAGAGCTCTCCAAATGCTAAGGATATTGGTAATGATGTAGTCCCTTTGGCTAAAGCAACTTATGATATTATTAAAAATATTTAGTCTAAATTTATAGTTATTTCGGAGACATCCTTAATGACCCATCTAGCCTTATAACTTCTCCATTCAGCATATTATTTTTAAATATAGATAGTACTAATTTGGCAAATTCTTTCGGATACCCAAGTCTTTTTGGAAACAAAGTGGAATCAACTAGCGCTTGATAAGCTTTTTCTGGTAGTCCAGACATCATAGGAGTTTCAAATAATCCAGGAGCAATAGTACATACTCTGACTCCATATCTTGCAAACTCTCTTGCTAAAGGTAAAGTCAAACTAACTATTCCTCCCTTTGAAGCACTATATGCTGCTTGCCCTATTTGACCGTCAAAGGCAGCTATAGAGGCAGTATTTATGATAACTCCTCTAAAGTTATCATCGTCTGGTTGGTTTTCTATCATTTTTTCGGCAACTAGTTTTAAAACATTAAAAGTTCCTATTAAATTTACATTTATTATTTTTTGAAAAATACTGCTGTCATGTAGTTTTTCTTTTCCTATCACTTTACTAGCTATTCCAATACCAGCACAATTCACTAGCAGATTTATAAATTGATATTTCGAAATAGCAGAAGTTAAAGCCTCATTTATACTTTCCTCATTGGTAACATCAGTATAAAAAAATGTACAAGCTTCTCCAAACTCTTCAGATAAACCTTTTGCTTCACCTTCTTGTGTATCCAATATAGATACATTACCTCCTTTTTCTAATATTTTTCTTGCAGTGGCTTCACCTAAACCTGAAGATCCTCCAGTTACGATTGCATTAATTTTGTTTATCATACATCACCTATAATATAAATTGTTCATTTAGTATTCTTTCTTCTAAATTTTGATCTTTATCGAATAATAATTTTAATGTCTTTTTAAAATTATAAGAAATTTCAACTTTTTTTACATTTCTAACTTCTACTTGTCCTGCAGTTGCGCTCACAGGTCTTTTTTCTGGGTCTATAATTTCTAAAGCAATTTTACTTTTCTCCGGAAGTAAAGCTCCCTTCCATCTTCTTGGTCTAAAAGGACAAATTGGAGTTAAAGCTAATAAAGTAGAATTAAGAGGTAATATAGGCCCATGAGCTGATAAATTATAAGCAGTACTTCCCGCAGGAGTAGAAACCAATATACCATCACAAACTAGCTTGTTTATTTTCATTTTATTATCTATTTTAACCCTAACATTTGCTGCAAATCTATTTTGTCTTAGCAAAGATACTTCATTTAAAGATAAAGCATTATAAGTTTTATTATTGATATCAATTACTTTCATTTGTACTGGGTTTAATTTTGTTTCTTTAGAAATACTAATTCTGTGGATCAGATCATCAGGTTGATAATTATTCATTAAAAAACCTATAGTTCCTCTATTCATACCAAATATTTTTTTTTTTAAATAAACCTCATCATTAATTAATGATAATATGGTGCCATCTCCACCCAACACAACAACAGTATTAGCTTCTTTGAGAGCATAGTTATTGTATTTTTGTGATAAAACTTTTAATGTATGTTGAGCCTTTTTTTGATTTAGCAGCTAAGAAAAAAGGTTTAATTTTTTTCATCTTTTTTAGCCGCCAGTGACGCTCATATGTCTATTAACCGATGGAGAATGCTTTCTTCTTATAACAAAATCATGTCCTTTAGGTTTTCTAGAAATAGCTTCTGTTATGGCATTTTTAAGTTCAATTTTCCAGTTCGCTGATCTTGCAGCACTTGTGAAATCAGCTGAGTCTTCTTGGCCTAAACACATGTAAAGTTTTCCTGTACAGGTTAAACGAACCCTATTACATAATTCACAAAAGTTATGTGTTAATGGAGTTATAAAGCCTACTCTGTGTCCAGTCTCTTGGACACTAAAGTATCTAGAGGGGCCACCTGTATAATACTTACTTGATTTCAAAGTATATTCTTTAGAAAGTGTTTCTTTTACTTTAGATAATGGTAAAAATTGGTCTGTTCTATCTACATCAATTTCCCCTAAAGGCATGGTTTCTATATATGTAATGTCACATTTTTTAGAGTGAGCCCATTTTAAAATATCATTTAATTCAAATTCATTAGTTTCTTTAAGTGCAACCGTATTTATTTTTACTTTAAGACCAACTTCTAATGCTTTATCAATACCTTTTAAAACTTGATCCAGATCACCACGTCTTGTTAAAAACTTAAAAAGTTTTGGTTTTAAAGTGTCAATTGATACATTAATTCTTCTAACTCCATGATCAAAAAGTTGTTCCGCATATCTTTCTAATTGAGATCCATTTGTTGTTAATGTGAGTTCTGATAATTTATCTTTTTTAATATAAGATCCTAAATTTTTAAATAGTGACATGACATTTTTTCTAACTAAAGGTTCGCCTCCTGTTATTCTTATTTTCCTTGTTCCTAAATCAATAAATGAAATGCAAATTCTTTCTATTTCATCTAAAGTTAAAAGGTCTTTCTTTGGAAGAAATTTCATGTTTTCCGCCATGCAATATTGGCAACGGAAATCACATCTATCTGTTACCGACACTCTAAGATAATTTACAGGTCTTTTATATGGATCAATCAACATATCTTTATTATATACACTTGTGCATAATTAATTCAATCTTTTTTGATTAAAAATTTTTTTTTCATATAATAATAAATATGATTGAAACTAAATCAGACTGGAAGGATTTAAGAGATGGCATAAGGGCTATTTGCAAGAAGTTTCCTGAGACTTATTGGAGAGACTTAGATATTAAACGAGAATATCCTAGTAAATTTGTGAAAAGTTTGACTGAAACTGGATACTTAGCCTGCTTAATACCTGAAAAGTATGGTGGTAGTGGTTTGAGCATAAGGGCAGCATCAGTAATTTTAGAAGAAATTCATAGAAACGGAGGCAATGGTGCAGCTTGTCACGCACAAATGTATATTATGGGTTCATTATTAAAATATGGGTCTGATATTTTAAAGGAAAAATATCTGTATGATATAGCTAACGGTAACTTGCGGCTTCAAGCATTTGGAGTAACTGAACCAACTAGTGGTACAGATACTTTATCAATTCAAACTAGAGCTAAAAAGAAAGGTAATAAATACATAATCAATGGACAAAAAGTATGGACAAGTAGAGCAGAATACTCAGATTTAATTATGCTTTTAGTAAAAACCAACCAAGAAGCTAAAGATAATAAAAATTCTTTATCGCTCTTTCTTATAGATATGAGACAACACTTAGGAAAAGAAATTATAATTAAGTCAATAAGGACAATGGTAAATCACTCTACAACAGAGATATTTTTTGATAACCTAGAAGTAGATCATAGTTGTATGATTGGTGAAGAAGGGCAAGGTTTTAAATATATTTTAAACGGACTTAATGCCGAGCGTTTATTAATTGCTTCTGAATGCATTGGAGATGCAAAATATTTTATAGACAAAAGTGTAGAATATGGAAATAAGAGAGAAGTTTTTGGAAGACCAATAGGCAAAAACCAGGGTATTCAATTTCCAGTTGCTAAAGCATATTCACGAACATTTGCCGCTGAACTTACTTTGATTGAGGGATGTAATCTATTTAATAGTGGACAAGATTGTGGTAAGGAAGCAAATATATCAAAATTATTAGCAGCCGAAGCTTCTTGGGAAGCTGCGGAGGCTGCAATGCAAACTTTTGGCGGTTTTTCTTTTGCAGAAGAGTATAATATCGAGAGAAAGTTTAGAGAAACTAGACTTTATCAAATTGCCCCAGTATCTACAAATATGATATTAGCATATGTTGCACATAAAGTTTTAGGTTTTCCGAGGTCTTATTAAAAGGTGAAAAATTACTTTAAAGATAAATTAATTGTTTCAATTGAACAGGCAGTAGCAGCTCCATATTGTACAGCAAAGCTTGCGGATGCAGGAGCAAGAGTAATAAAAGTAGAGCGTAAAGAAGGAGATTTTGCTAGGTATTATGATGACTTTGTAAAGGGAGATAGTACTTACTTTGTTTGGCTAAATAGGGGTAAAGAAAGTTTAGTTGCTAATATAAAAAATAACGAAGATGTGAAACTTCTAAAAAAAATAATTTCAAAAGCTGATGTTTTTGTTCAAAACTTGGGGCCAGATGTTTTAAAGAAAGTAGGGCTAGATAGTTCTACTTTAAGAAAGAAGTATCACTCTTTAATTACTTGTGACATTTCAGGTTTTGGAGAAACAGGACCCTATTCAAAGTTAAAAGCATATGATTTATTAGTACAAGCTGAAACAGCACTATGCAGTTTAACTGGGACGCCAGATGCTCCAGGAAGAGTGGGAGTTTCTGTGTGTGATATAGCTTGTGGAATGAATGCTTATAGTTTAATTTTAGAAGCGCTTATTAAAAAAGAGCTTTCTGGTAAAGGATCAGCTATAAAAATTTCTTTATTTGAGAGTCTAAGTGAATGGATGAATGTACCTTTTCTTCAATATTTCTATACTAAAAGTGCTCCTAAAAGAGTAGGTTTATCACATCCATCAATAGTACCTTACGGAGCTTTTTTAACTAAAGATAATAAAAATATTTTGTTTTCTATTCAAAATGAACGTGAATGGAGATCATTTTCAAAAGAAATAATTAAAGTTTCAAAAATATCAGAGTCTAAATATAAAACACCTAGCTTAAGATTAATTAATAAAGAAAGTTTAAATAGTTTAATAACCAGAGAGTTCAGCAAATTAAGTTCTAATATTTTAATTAAAAAATTTAAAAAATTAAAAATAGCTTTTGGGCTTTTAAATTCTATTAAAGATTTTTCTCATCATCCGCAATTAAAAAAATCTTATGTTACAAAAAAAAATAAAAAGTTTGTTTTTATTCCTCCAGTGACGATAGAAAATAAAAAAAGCTTTGGTAAGATCCCAGAATTAGGAGAACATTCATTAAAGATAAGAAAAGAATTCAAAACACAATGAAGACAAATACAAATTTTGATCTTATTGATAAAAATAAAGTTAATTTTCTTGAAAATATTCTTGGTAGTAAATTTTTGTATAAAAAAAAAATAGCTCCATATGGAGTACATTGGATATTCTTTAATGAAAATTTTAATAAAAAAGATTTAGGTTTTGATGGACATCCTAAAAGAGGTAAAAACATTCCTTTACTAAAAGGGTATAAGAGGATGTTTGCAGGAGCTAATTTAGTTTTTAAGAAAAAAATTTATTTTGAAGATAAAATAAAAAAAATAACGGAAATTAAACCGTTACTTAAAAAAAAGTCTGATAATGAAAATATTTACTTTTTAAATTTAGCAAATACTTTTTTCAGAGATAACTTAGAGGTTTTAAAAGAAACTCAAACAATTGTTTTTGTTAAAAATAGTCATGTTTCTAACAAAGTTAAAAAAAATACTAATAATATAAATTTTAAATTGCTATATAAAAAAAAATTTAAATTTAATAATATAGATTTATTTAGATATTCAGCACTAACTTATAATAGTCATAGAATTCACTATGACTTAGATTATACTACTAATGTTGAGGGACATAAAAATTTATTGGTACATGGCCCTTTAACAGCAACTTACGTTATAAATGAAATAAATAGCTTTATAAAAAAAGATATTTGTAGATATAGTTTTTCATTATTAAAACCCATTTATGTCAATGAAAAGATAGCTTTAAAGGTATACAGGTCGAGATTAGATAATTCAGTTATAATTGCTAAAGTATTAAAAGAGAAAAATGAAATTGCTTTTTCATCTGAAATACAACTTACGAGTTAATTAAAATTTTCTAAAGCATAAAAAGATTTTTTTATCGTATTTTGCAATGAAGAAGCTAAAGGTAGATATGTATTACAAAAAAAGGATGCTGTATTAATTTTTTCTTTAGCAAATTTATTATTCTTGTCTTTTAAAATTATAAGTTGTGCTTTGTTCGCAGAATCTAACATTATCCAACCACCTAATACCCAGCCAAACATATTTAAAAATGGTGTAGCTCCTGCGGCTGAAATTTCAGGGTTTTCTTCATACTTATCAATTAACCAAACGCTACAATCTTCAATGATATCAAGGCTTTTAAATAATAACTCTCCCATTTCTTTTAAATTATTATTTTCACTCTTTATAGCTAACTCTGCAGTATTTTTAATTATTTGTAATACTTTTTTATAAGTTTCACCATTCTCTTGGAATAGTTTTCTTCTTAATAAATCCAATGCTTGAATTCCGTTAGTCCCTTCATAAATTGCTAATATTCTGCAATCCCTATAATATTGAGCAGCTCCTGTATCTTCTATAAACCCCATGCCTCCATGAACTTGTACACCTAAAGAGGTAATATAAATTGATTGATCAGTACACCATGCTTTAACAATAGGAGTTAACAAATTAGATATAAAAAGGCATTCTTTTCCTTCAGGAGAATTTGGGAAGTTTTTATATTTATCTATAAAATTACCAGTTGTAATTGCAAGTCCACGCATTGCTTCAGTTTGAGATTTCATTTCCATTAACATTCTTTTTACATCTGGATGTTTTATTATCTCAACAGGCCCTGTGATGTTCTTATTTAATGAATAGCCTTGTATCCTCTCTTTAGAAAAACTTAGTGCCTTTTGATAAGCTCTTTCAGATATAGCTAAACCTTGCACCCCCACATTTAATCTAGCATTATTCATCATTGTAAACATTGCTTTTAAACCTTGATTAGGTTCGCCAACGAGCTCACCAATTGCGCCTTCATTTTCTCCAAAATTTAATACACAAGTAGGGCTTGCATTATGACCTAGTTTATGTTCTACAGAAATAACCTTAATATCGTTTTTAACTTTGGTTCCTTTATCATTTAAAAAATATTTAGGAACTAAAAAAAGAGAAATACCTCTTACTCCTTCAGGCGCATTAGGCAACTTAGCTAGTACTAGGTGAATAATATTATCACTCATATCTTGATCTCCATGAGTAATATAAATTTTTGTTCCTTTGATTAAAAATTTTTTATCTTTTTCAATTGCTTTGGTTTTGATCGAAGATAGATCAGATCCAGCATGTGGTTCAGTTAAATTCATGGTACCACTCCATTTACCAGAAATAAGGTTCGGTAAATAAAATTCTTTTTGCTTTTCATTACCATGACTTTCCAGCAGTTCCACAGCTCCTTGAGTCAACATATTATTAGTAGCGAAACTCATATTAGTTGAATGCATAATTTCGTTTATTATTACTACTGCTGATAAAGGTAAATCTTGACCTCCATATTTTTTTTCACCTATGATTGAAAACCAACCAGTATTAACAAATTTTTTATAAGCTTTAATAAAGCTTTCAGGCATTCTTACTACACCATTTTCTAATTTAATTCCTTCTTGATCACCTATTTGATTTATTGTATCTAATTCATCACAAGCGAACTTACCTGCTTCTTCAATAACCATTTTTAAACTGTCAAAAGATAGTTCCTTATTATTTATACTTTTTAAATAATTATCAATATCCAATAGGTTATTTAGAACAAAAGACATATCTTCTACAGGAGCTACATATTTTTCCATAATTTTCCTTTAATTAAATATTTTCCCGGGGTTCATTATATTATTAGGGTCTAACAATTTTTTTAAATTATATTTTATTATAAACTCTTCCTTAGAAGTATATTTTTTAAATTCCTTCTTTTTAATTAAACCAATACCATGTTCAGCAGAGAAGCTACCTCCTAAATCATGTACCAATTTAAATATATTACTATTGACCTTTTTATGCAATTTATTAAAAACTGACATAGACATTGTTTTAGGTTTAGAAATGTTGTAGTGAAGGTTGCCTTCAGCAAGGTGTCCAAATATTAAAATATTATTTTTACGAAAGTCATTAAGAAGTTTTCTAGCTTTTTTAATAAATAATGGAATTTTTTCTATGGGTATTGAAATATCGTGTTTAATAGATTTACCATTAAGTTTTTGTGCCTCTGATAAAAGCTCTCTTGTTTTCCAAATATTATTATATTGTTTTAAATTTTGAGGAATAATAGCATCAAATATTATTTTATTTTTAATTGATTTACCAATAATATTACTTATTTTTTTTTCTAAATTTACATTATCATAAGAAGATAACTCTACTATTGCATACCAATTGTATTGATTATCAAACGGTATAGGTATGTCATTGTAAAACTTATTGATAAGATTTAACCCAATATTTGTATTAATTTCATAAGAGCTAAAATATTCATAGCAATCATTTTTTGTAATTTTTAGGAAGTTTATTAAATTATTAATTGTATCAGTTGCTACAATAGCCATTGTTTTTTTCTTAATTTCTGGAAACAGTCTTATTTTAACTTTAGTGATTATTCCCAAAGTTCCTTCAGCACCGATATGAAGGTATTTTGGATCAAATCCTCTATTATCTTTTTCAATGTTCTTAATAGAATTTAAGATTTCTCCATTAGGAAGGACGACCTCAATTCCTTCTACTAACTCCTTTGTCATCCCGTATTTTAAAACGGCTGCTCCACCGGCATTAGTAGCAATATTTCCTCCTATTGTACAAGAACTTTCAGAAGGTAAAGAAAGAGGAAAAAATCTATTATTTTCAAAAGCTATTTTTTTAATTAGTGACAAAGAGCAGCCTGCTTGAACTATCATGTAAAAACCATCTTTATTAACTTCTATTACTTTATCCATTTTTTCTGTGGAGAGAAGAATCTCTTTACCATTTTTATTTGGAACAGTTCCTCCGCATAAACCTGTTCTACCACCTTGAGGTACGATTGATATTTTGTTTTTATTACAAAACTTTATAATTTTAACCACGTCTGCAGTATTTTTAGGTAGCATTAGTAAAGATGATTTTCCTTGAATATTACCCCTTTGTTCAAATAAGTGAGAGTTTAATTTTTCAATATTATCAGTCCATATAGTTTTATTTAATTTATCTTTAAGTTT
>CABZPW010000008.1 GCA_902527765.1 Rhodospirillaceae bacterium | reverse complement strand
AAGTGACGATAAGAAAGTCTCTTTAGATCCAGTTAAAGATGGAACTTTTTCCATTAAATTTAACCAAATTAATGCTGATGATGAAGTAGTTGCACTAAATGCAATTTCTGTAAATTTGTTAACAGATACTTTTGTAACTAGTGATATTTTTACATCTGGTATATCTAATGAAGCTACTCCAAACCTATCAAGAGATGAATTTTTAGCACATGCACAACTAAGAGTAAATGATGCATTAAACAGAGCAGCAGTTTCAGCTGATGAGACTTCTGGGTCCGCATCAACATTAGGCGTTAGTACAAAACTTTTTGCGAGAAATATTGGTTCAGCAATAAGTACTATTCATAATGATACTGAGGTATTTGATTTTGAATATTACAAAAACGCTTCAGACCCTACTTCTGTAGATACAACTAATGCCTTAAATAAAAAGCATTTACTATATTCTTACTATAACGCAAGTCCTGAACTGAAGGTATTTGATAATAAAATTAATGTTGGAGCTAATGCATCAGGCTATACTGTTGTAAATGATTCATCAGGACTAAAAGTTTACTTGCAAGGCAATGATGCTTCTGCATTAGACAAAGATGATTCTACTACTTGGCCTTCAAAGGTTACTCTTGCAGGAAGGTTTACTGATACTTCAGGAACTAACAATACTTCTTTTGGAGAAACAAAATTAGATGGTAGAGAATTTACTGTTTCTAGTGTAGCAGAAGACTCATCAGGCTATAAATATTTATTACTATCTACTACTGATACAGATACTGTAAATATTTCAGATACAGATATTCAGGTTTTACATACAGAAGCTTCAGATGTAGAAGCATTTTTTGAAGGTGGTACTAATGTATTTGATGGATCTACTTCTCATTTCGGCAGCAATAAAATAGTTTTAAGAGAAACATTTAAACATTCATATAAAAACACCGATGTTATTAATGAGAGCAGAGGATGGAAAGGTGGAGCAGTTGCAGAAGAAACCTCATTAGCAGCAACTGTTACTTCAGATACGATTGATGTAGCTTTAGATGGTGGTGCCGCTACTACAGTTACTGTAGACTCAATAGTAGCAGGTTTAGATAATGCTGGTATAGCAGCTGCTTTAGAAACAGATATTAATGACGACTTAACTGGTGATGATGCTGTAACAGTAGAATGGACTGGCACTGAATACAGAATTATGTCAAATACTGGAACATCAAGTGGTGCTATTGATATATCTAATATTGGAGCTAATTTAGAATTTTTAAATCTTGCAGACACAAGTGCTACATCCAGCTGGGTAGGAAATGATACTAGTGTTTTAGCTAATGCTACAGGACAGGATTTTACTGTTACCACAGATAATGATAATATTACTTTTACTATAGGTGGTACAGCGGTTGGACCTATCTCTATTACTGCAGGAGATTATACAACTAATGCTGACTTAGCATCTGAAATAACAACACAAATACAAACTGCAGAAGGCAATACTAATACATCTTGCATATGGACTGGTAGTGCTTATGCATTTACTTCTTCAACAGGTGATGTTGTGGTTACTGCTATAGACTCAGATTTAGATTCACATATGAAAATAAGCAGTAATTATGGAGCAGGAAATTCATCAGGAGGTGCAGCATCAAATGGTTATGGTGGGATATTTTCAAATTTTAAATCAAGTTTGAATGGTGGTGATTTAGAAAGTATTGGTTTGACATCTGATGGGACAGCTACATATGCAGCGGAATCAATAGGAACAACAACTACAGATTGGGTTAATGAAAAAAAACCTCCTGTAAAAATAGCTTATGATGTTGAAAATCAAAAATTTACTTTTGAAGGTGATGGTTCTATTATAGGACCAAGTCAGTCAAGTAAGTTTTATTCATTTTCAGTTTTTGGTCCATCTACAACTACAAATAGTTTAGGCCTTAAATCCTCTGCTAATGCTCCAACCTCATTAGTAGGTGGTGGTGAAAAACTTAGTGGAGAAGCAGTAATTTTTAAAGGTACTAACGTGTCAACTAATCAGGCATATGGAGTTACTGTTTCATATAATTCTAATTTAAATAAATTTACGGTTAATAGTGCTACTACTGGAGAAAAGATTTTAGCAGATGGTGCTGTAGGAGTTACAGAAACTACAACAGCTTCTAATATTGAGATAGGAAGATTAGCTATATCTGCAGGAGTTGCTACAGCCAATGAATCAGGTATAGGTGGTACGAATGCATTATTTGGTTTGGGTTCTGCAACAGCAGTTGCCTCAACTGCATCAGGTACTGCAAGAGGACTAGCTTCTAAGCCTGCAATATTAAATGGTAAAACATCTAACGAAGATTTATCTAAAGAGTTTTTCTTATCGGGTGCTTCACAAGAAAACGTATTTCTTATGAACGTAGATGGAGTAAGTTCACCAGTTGTTGTTCCAGAAGGAACATATACAGGAACCACTCTAGCTGCTGCGCTACAGCTAAGAATTAATCAAATGGAGAGTACTACTGGAAAAACAGTTAATGGTGTTAAAGTAGCTTATGATTTAACAGAAAATAGATTAACTTTTACTACTGGAACTACAGGGCCAAAAAGTCAAATGTTTGTTTCTGGAGCTGCACGATTAGGTTTAGATGACCTCGATGTAGCTGCCGGTTCTACTCCTGTTATATTCGATTTGCCATCATCTGCTGCTCAAATAGATGGGAAGAATGCTTATGTCAATGCTGATACAGAAATAGTAACAGTAGCTCCTGAAGATATGTTTGATCCAGCTGATGCAACGGTTAAAGCATATACAAGAGTGTTCTTAAAACCAGGAGAGTTAACATTTGATACTAAAGGTGGTTTGGTGAGCCCAACCCAAAAAGTTGAATATAAAGGAGACTTTCCAGCTAATGTAGAAACAGGAAAAGATGCTTTATCAATTGATTTAGATTTAAGCTTTGGTGACTCAACTCAGTTAGCTTCACCCTTTTCTGTAACATCTGTATCTCAAGATGGACAAACTGTAGGAAGATTGGATGGTTTAGATATTGATGCTTCTGGATTAGTTAGAGCAAACTATACAAATGGTGATAACGTTGCTTTAGGAAGATTGGTAATAGCAAACTTCAATAACCAAAATGGTTTAAAACAAATTGGTAATGCTACATATGTGGAAACTTCAGTTTCTGGTACTGCAATAGTTGGGGAAGCAGGAGCTGATGGTTTTGGAACTATTTTATCTGGTTCTTTAGAGAGATCTAATGTTGATATTACAGAAGAGTTAGTGAGTTTGATTACAGCACAAAGAAACTTCCAAGCTAACGCTAAATCAATCGAAACAAATTCAACAATTACTCAAGCTATTATTAATATTAGGAGTTAATTAAAATTAATTTTGTAGGAATTATTTATGGATAAAATGGTACATACGGCTTTAAACAGCCTTAAAATGATTTTACAAAATCAGCAAATAACTTCGCAGAATATTTCAAATGCTTCAGTTGTAGGTTATAGAAGAGATAGTAACTCAGAATTTGGAACAACTTATCTTAATAGTGAAGAAGGATTAAATACCAGAGTATTTGCTACAAGAGAAATAGGAGAATTTTCAACTCAGCAGGGAGATCTTGAATCAACAGAAAATCCTCTAGACGTTGCTATAAAAGGAGAAGGTTATTTTATAATACAACCTAAAGAAGGCGAGGTAGCATTGTCTAGAAGAGGAGATTTCAAAGTTGATGTTGAAGGTCAGCTTGTAAATGGAGAGGGCAGTTTAGTCCTGGGTGAAGATTTACAACCAATTGTATTACCACCATTTAATGACATTCAAATATCTAGTGACGGTTTAATCAATATTAAACCAATAGATGCACCAATAGATGCCCCATTTCAGTTAGCTGCTACATTAGGAACTACTACTGCTGAGGAACTAGAATTAGAAAAAGATATTAATGGTTTTATTAAACCTAAAGCTACAACTAATGAAAATGGAGAAATTGAGGTTGCTGAAATTACAGCAAATCAAGAAGTTCAGATGGTTAATAATTACTTAGAAAAATCTAATGTAAATCCAGTAGAAGAACTAATTTTAACATTAGAGCATCAAAGAAATTATGAAACTCATGTTAAATTTATAGATTTAGCTAAGCAAATGGATGAAGGCGGAGCTAGTCTAATGAGAGTACCTGATTAAATTTAAATTCAAATAAGTTTTTAATAGCCCTTGGCATATTACTTGCAAAATTAGTTAAGTAAGAAAAATATCAAGGAGGATTATAAATGGGTACCAATTCAATGCATGTAGCTAAAACTGGGCTTAATGCTCAGCAAAGAAGAATGCAAGTAATAGCAAACAATTTAGCAAACGTTAATACGACAGGATTTAAAAGAGAAAGGGTAAATTTTGAAACATTACTTTACCAAGTATTAAGGAGTAGTGGAGAACAAACTTCTGCTGATACAAATTTAACTTCTGCTTTTTCTGTGGGAACAGGTGTAAGAGTCGTAAATGCTGATAAACTATTTAGTCAAGGTAGTATTGTATCAACAGATAATGCTCTTGATTTAGCAGTTGATGGGGCGGGCTTTTTTCAAGTTTTACTTCCTGATGGTAGAATTGGTTATACTAGAAATGGAACTTTCTCTAGAAATAATGAGGGTGCTCTTACAACGTCAAGTGGATTTGTGATACAACCTGAGGTAGTTATTCCAGAAGATGCTCAAGAAATAAATGTTTCTTCTGATGGTGTGGTATCGGTTCAACTACCTGGAGCTGTAGAGCAAGAAGAAGTTGGACAAATAGAATTAGCTGAATTTCAAAATAGAAATGGTCTTCAGCCTATTGGTGAAAGTTTTTATGTTGAGACAACAGCAAGTGGTGAAGCTATAATTGCTAATCCGCTAGAAGGAAGTTTTGGAAAGTTAGTTCAGGGCGCTTTAGAAAGTTCAAATGTTAGTGTTGTTAAAGAATTAGTTGATATGATTGAAACTCAAAGAGCTTATGAAGTTAATTCAAAAGCTATTTCTTCCGTTGATGAAATGCTTAGATTTATTTCAAATAATTTATAGAATTAAAAATGAAAAATACCTATTTTATTTTTTTGGCTTTTATACTTTCCTCATGTTCCACATACGTTGAGAATAAAAAATCTGTTGAATTTGAACCCATTCACAAAGAGATTATTTTTAAGGAAGAGGATAATGCTATAGATGGCTCTATATACAACAGTACTTCATCAGGTTTTTTTGCGAGTGATAGAAGAGCAAAAAGAATAGGAGATATACTGACTGTTTCTTTAAATGAATCTTTAAGTGCTAGTAAATCAACTACCAATACAACTTCTAAAGCTGATACATTTGGAGTTACTTTACCTCCACTATTTTCAAATGGAGCAGCTGCTGGATCAGTTGCAAATAAACTCGATAATCAATTTGGAATAGGAAATGGTACACTTAATAGCGCAGATTTAACAGCTGGGGCAAATCAATCTTTTTCTGGAGCAGGTACAGCAGCTCAAACTAATACTTTAACCGGAAGTATGACTGTAACTATTATTAAAGTTTTTCCAAATGGTAATTTAGAAATAAAAGGACAGAAAAAGTTAGTTCTTAATGATGGAAGTGAATATTTAAGATTAAGTGGAATAATAAGACCTGAGGATATATCTGCAAGTAATACCATAGCTTCTTCAAATATTGCTGATGCAAGAATTACTTATACTAACGCTGGAGTTTATGCAGACTCAACACAACCAGGATGGTTAAGTAAAATTTTTAGGCAAGTAACACCATTTTAGGAGAATATGTTGAAAAAATTCATAATTTTAATTTTAGTTTTTATTTTCAATTTAAATAATAATTTGTTTGCTGATCGATTAAAAGATTTAGTATCAATAGCTGGAATAAGATCTAATCAGTTATTAGGCTACGGAATTGTTATAGGTCTTAATGGTACTGGAGATAGTACAACTAATTTAACATTACAAAGTATTCAATCTTTAATATCACAGTTTGATATAGTAGTAAGCACAAGTGATTTGACTGCAAAAAATGCTGCTGCAGTAATGGTCACAGCAGACTTACCTGCATTTTCCAAGCCTGGACAAGCATTGGATGTAACAGTTTCAGCAATAGGAAAAGCTAAATCACTGAGAGGAGGAACACTATTAATGACTCCTTTAAAGGGAGCAGATGGTGAATTATATGCAATAGCACAGGGAAATCTGGCAGTTGGTGGATTAGGTGTTGAAGGCGAAGACGGATCAAGTGTATCTGTTAATATTCCTACAGTAGGAAGAATACCTAGAGGAGCAACAGTAGAAAAAATGGTAGAGTCTCCTTTTATCAGATCAAATAATTTAATTTTAAACCTTAATCAAGGTGATTTTAGTACAGCTAATATTATTTCTGAAAAAATAAATGAAATATTTGGACCTGATGTTGCTGTAGCTTTAGATGCTACTTCTATTAAGGTTAGATCACCAGAGGATCCCGGTCAGAAAGTTTCTTTTGTAAGTTTACTAGAAAACATAGAAGTTGAACCTGCTAGACCTAAAGCTAGGGTAGTAGTTAATGCCAGAACGGGAACTATAGTAATAGGTGGTGATGTTAAAGTTACTCCAACAGCAGTAACGCATGGAAAGTTAACTGTAAGTATCCAAGAAGATACAGCCGTAGTAAGTGAAGCACAAGGGGCTGTACAAAATGCAAATTCAACAGTTGCAGGCACTGCAGCAACCACTGCACAGGATACACAAATAGCAGTAGAAGAAGAAAACGCTAAAGCCTTTGTTTTTGATACAGGAACCTCTCTATCAGATATTGTCGATGCAATTAATGAAGTTGGTGCAAGTGCTGCAGATATGGTTGCAATATTAGAAGCGTTAAGAGAAGCAGGGTCTTTGAGAGCAGAATTAATAATTATATAAGATGGAAGTTTTTAATAACATAAAAAAGCAATTTGATGTTTCTCAAATTATAAATAAAGAGAAGACAAATAACTCTAATAGAGATTTGGAAGAAGTAGCACAAGAGTTTGAATCTTTATTTATTAATGAAATGTTAAAAAGAGCTCATTCAGCAAAATTAGCTAAGACTATTTTAACTAGTGATGCTGAAGATACATATACCTCACTTTTAAATCAAGAGAGGTCTAAAATATTAGCTAAAAATCACAATTTTGGGATTGCGGAAGCATTAGTTAAACAATTTAGTAGACCAACCAGAACTTCTGAATATTCATTTAATAAACATCAAAAAGAATAAAAATGGGTAGTTTATTTGAAATAGCTAAAAGTGGAATTCAAGCATATAGACAAGCTTTGTCTGTAACAGGGCAGAATATTGCTAACGTAAACACTGAGGGTTATTCTAAAAGAGATGTATCTCTGGAAGAAATAGGAGGAATTCAAGGAGGTGTTACAGATGTTTCGGATCAAAGTGGTTTAGGCGTAAGAGTAGATGAAATTAGACGTTCGTTTAATGCATATATAAATGAAAGATTAAGAACAGGTCATTCTTCTTTTGAGCAAATAAACCAATTTTCTAAAGAAGTTAAGTCATTAGAAAATAATCTTCTACCAGAAGGCAGTGATTTAAGTACTTTTATTGGAAAATTTTTTAGTTCTCTTCAAGAAATAGCTGCTGCTCCCGAGGACTCTGCTCCAAGAACTGTTGCAATGGAAGCAGGAAAAGATATGGTTAATTCATTTAATGATTATGCTACTAGATTAAAACAGTCTCAAGAAGGAACATTTTCTCAATCCAACTTAGCAATAGATAAAATAAATTTATTATCTAATGAGTTAGCAAATATCAATAACAGATTAAAAAGTGCAGGTGCAACTAAAACAGCTAATGATTTACTTGACACTAGAGACTTATTATTAGAAACACTATCAAAAGAAATTGAATTCACAACTAGTTATGGTGATAGAGGAGATGTAACTCTAAGACTAGGAAATTCTGGGCAAGGCCCTATTTTAGTATCACCTAATAAAGCTTTTAATTTAAGAGCTAAGGTAACTGAGAACTCTGATTTCAGATATGCCTTTGAACAAACTGTAAACAATATTAGTATTTTTATAGTAGAAGGTACTAATGAAACTGCTACTACTCAGATTACAGGAGGAAAGTTAGCAGGCTTAGTTAACTATTATGCTTATGTACAGGAAGTTAAATCTGCAGTTGATGATATTGCTTTTAGAGTTGCAAGAGACTTTAATGCTGTTCAAAAAAATGGAAAGGATTTAACTGGAAAAATAGGAAATGACATGTTTTTAGTAGGCCTTCCAACCATTGAAAAAAACTTTCTAAAAGATTCCAATCTAGATGTAAAAGTAGATCAATTAGAGTCTGTTGTCAGCCTCAAAAATAATATTGATTTAAACTTTGATGGTTCAAAGTGGAAAGATAATAATAATAATATATATTCAGGCAATAGTTTTAACGTAAATGGACTAGCTATAACATTAAACGGAGAAGCAAAAAATGGAGATAGTTTTTCTCTTATAGCAAATAATGATTTATCAAGCTCTTTAAAATTTAATTTAAAAAGCGGAAACGAATTTGCTGCTTCTGCTTTTAAACTAGCCGAAAGTAGTACAAATAACTTAGGTACAGGAGAGCTTACAATTGAAGGAAGTTATAAGGATCCTGTGTTAGATATTACAAGTGTAGAAGATATATTTGCAGATACAGATAATACGTTGCTAGCTACAAGTTTCTTAAAAAATGGAGCAGTAGCCTCAATAGGTAAAAATATTAAAGAAATTAATTTAAAATCTTATAGCTTACAGCCTCAATTAAGTTATGTCATAACTGATGATGAAGCAAAAACTATAAATTCATTTGATCTTGAATTAGCTAATGGAAATACTGTAAGTTTGACTTTCAATAGTAGCGATCTTGGACATAAAGTAAACTCTGTAAGAGATCTAGCAGATATATTAAATTCAGGAGCTGATCCCGGAGGTAACAGTTTTTCTTTTTCCAGTTATGGTTTAATAGCATCTGGTGCAAATGGTGCATTAACTATTGCTAGTAATGATCAAAATTTTACATCTTCATCTATAGCAACTCGATCTTCTGGTACCTTAAATGGTATTGTTAAAAATACTACTGCAAGTGAATTAAATGCAACCGAAATAAATATTTTTACAAGAGAAGGTAAACACATTGCAGGTACTCCTTTAAAATTAGAAGAATATTCTGCATTAATTAATAGTAAAAACGGGTTTTTAAGCGATGCAGTTTATAATGCTGAATATATAAATCAAGATTATAGAAATATTCAAATTGAAAGAGGTACTGTTGAGTCTGACTTTACTTTATTTACTGGACACTCAGCCTCAAGGTCTTCTAATCCAGTAACAGCACAAACATTAAGTGTCGATACTTTTAATGATGGTATAGTTGATACAACTTTAACAATACCAGTTAGTTCTTCTTCTTCATATACATTGAAGGAATTTAAGGAAAATGCATCTAAATCTGGAATATTAGCAGAGGCAGTTACAAGAGTTATGATTGATCCCATAGAAGATATAGCAATTAGTGGAACTATATCTATGACTTTATCTTCTGGTTTAAAAGATGGAGTTTCAATTTCTGCTACAATACTACCTAATGATTTGACAAATTTAGCTTCTGAAATAAATAAGGTTAGTGAACTTACAGGCGTTAAAGCTATTTTATTTTCAGATAAAAAAAGATTAATATTAGAAAACTCAGATGCAGAGGACATACAAATTACAAACTTTTCGGCTCCAGGTGCAGGAGAAACTACCGCAAGGGTATTAAATCAAATTTACAGAGATACTGGATCTAATATTACTTTAGGCTCTACATCTTCAAATAATTCTGCAGTTTTTACTGGTACTATTAAACTACAATCAGCAGTAGATTTTGCACTGACAAGTACAGATGTAAGTTCAAATTTAACAGGTTCAGCCTCAATAAAAGGTTTCGATAATGGACGAGGTAAATTTACATGGTCTGATACCGGTGAAGTACTTACCATAGAAAATATAAATTTTGGATCTGCTGATGAGGCAATAGCTTCTAATGATGGTACTTATGCCTCTAAACCAATAGGTTCATATAATGTTATTCTGCCAGCTGTAGATAATAGTTCATCTTTTAGTTCGACAGTTTATACAGACAATCTTGATACAAATAGTCCGTATGGAGTTCATAAAGCAATGATTGATGGATTTAGATCAGGATCACCTGATATAAGAATAGTTGGTGATGTTATCAATACCTTACCAGCAGATGATACCACTCTAACATTAGAATTTGAGGGAAATACTTATAAGTTAAAAACTTTAGGAAAAGATGTTATTGTCGAAGGGGGAGAAAAAGACAGAATTAAAGCTTTCTTTACTCCTGTATCTGGATGGACCGGAGGTGCAGCAACAGAAGTTACCTCAGAAAATAGTCTAGTAGTTTCTTCTGGTAATACTTTTACTATCTCAGTTGATGGCACTGATTCAGGAACTATTACTCTGCCTGCAACAACTTATTCTTCAAATACAGCAATAGCATCAGCATTACAAACTGCAATTAATGCTGATTCAACTTTAAGCGCTGCAAGTAAATCAGTAAGTGTAAAATGGACAGGTCAAAACTATGAGTTTGTATCTAACACAGGAAGACAAACTTATGATATTAATGATTCTACAGTAGCTAGTGTTAAAATTACTGCTATTGATACAACAATTGAAAATAATTTAAAACTAAGTCAATCAAATGGTGCTACTACATCAATTAATGGTTATCAGTTAGGCATAGTTGGTGAGGGATCAATTTCTGCAAGTCAGATTACATTTCCAGTTAATACAGAAAATACAGTTTCAAAAACTAGTTTGGGTTTAAACACCGCTACTAAAAATATTGAAGGTAAGGCAGTTACTAATAACCCTACTAATGGAGATTACTTTGATATTAATGTTAAGGTAGGATCTTTTAAAAGTGGAAATAATATATCTACATTAAGTGCGAGTTCTACTTTAGTTATTTCAGGTACAAATACCTTAGTAGTGGCAGTAGATGATATTACTTCTGGTACTATTACAATGCCAGTAGACACTTATGAGTCTAATGAATCAGTAGCAAAAGAATTAGAAGAAGCTATTAATAATGATAGCACCCTTGTTGCTGCAGGGAAGAGTGTAAATGTTTTATGGGATGGTAATAATTATCAAATAGTTTCAAAAACGTCAACTGATACTGCTTCAGTAAATGTGAGCTCTATAACAACAGCACTTGATACACATTTAAAATTTTCTTCTTCTCTCGGTGGAGCTTCTTCGGATAGCGCTAAGTATAGAGTAAAGTATACTGATGCAGCCTGGTTAGGCGGAACAGCTACAGCGGTAAATGGTAGTTCCAATTTAGCAGTAGCTTCTGGAGACAATACTTTTCAGCTTTCTGTGGACGGAACTGCTTCTGGTACTGTTACATTACCTGCTGCAACTTACACATCAAATGGAGACATTGCAGCTGCATTACAAACAGCCATTAACGCAGACGCTAATATCTCTGGAGCAAGTAAAAGCGTGATAGTAAAGTGGACTGGAACAGCATATAAAATCATATCTAATGGAACCAGCTCTCAAGATATTTCTATTACTTCAGTAGACTCAACAATAGAAGCTAATTTAAAATTAACAACTACAAATTCAGGAGCAGAAAATGATTATTCTTTTGATTTGTATGATGGAAGTGGTTCAGGTTCTGATAGATCTATATCTTTAAATGATATAAACTTTCAATGGAATTCTACTGATAAAAACTTATCTATATCTAGAAAGTTAGATACTTCTCCTCTTCATGAAGTGTCATTTATATCAGATGCAACTAATAATGAAAAATTTGGTATTAAATATTATCCACATAATGTTGTTATGGACGGGGATAATATTGTTATAACTAGTGGAAATGGTAAGCCTATTGATATTACATTTGCTGATATTCCCGATAATGATACAACAGTAGGTGAATTCATAAACTTAAAAAATCTTCCACCTGAAGAACTTATAGTAGTATTAAATGGGTCAGGAACAGCAAGAAGAGTTTCTGCTTCCTATGAAACTCAAGAAGTTCCAAGTGAAGTAATAGGACAGAATTTATTATTTAATATAGATAGCACTAATGAAAAATTAATTCATATTTTAGATGCTGATACTGGACATAATATTGCTGAGAGAACATTAAATGATACTGGCAGGTTTAAAGTAGGAGGATATAGCCTGAAATTATCAGGAACAGCTAGTGTAAAAGATAGCTTTTCAATTACTGATAATTTAGGAGGAGTAGGAGATGGCAGAAATATTACAGCAATGTTAGACCTCCAAGAAGATAAATTTGAATCTGAAGGAAAAGGAAATTTTCAGGACTTATTTGCACAATTAGTAGCTTCAGTTGGTGCATCTGTTCAAAGTTCTGAATTAAATAAAAATTCTTCTGAGATGATTAGAGATGCTGCTGCTAATGCCGTTTCAGAATTGAGTGGGGTTAATATGGACGATGAGGCAGCTCAGTTAATAGAATATCAACAAGCATATCAAGCTTCGGCACGAGTTTTGCAAACTGCTAGAGAGTTATTTGATACGTTAATTGATAGGATTTAATATTGAAAATAAGTACAAAATTATTTAACCAACAACAAGTTTCTAGATTTGGTAAACTTAATGAAGAGATACAAAGTTTACAAAATAAAATATCTACAGGAAAAAATATAGTTCAGGCCTCTGATGATCCAATAGGAGCTGTAAATCTATCAGGTTTACAACAAGTTAAGGAAAGATTTAGTCAGTATTCTAGAAACGCTGATAATGCAATTAATAGACTTACAATTGCAGATACTGCATTACAGTCCGTGACTAATTTAATGGTAAGAGCCAAAGAATTAGCTATTCAAGCTGCAAATGATACATTTGGAGCTCAAGACAGAGAAGCATTAGCACTTGAACTAGAAGAAATGAAAAATGAAATGTTTAGTGTTGCTAATTCTACGGATAGTTCAGGAGCATTTATTTTTGGAGGGTATCATACTAATACTCAACCATTTGAAAAAGATAATGACACTAATATAGTTTATAAAGGAGATAGAGGTACTAATGCTGTAGCTGTTTCTGAAACAAGAAATATAGGAACTACTCTTGATGGAGGTAGTGTTTTTATGGCAGTTAAATCTGGCAATTCAGTAGCTCCAATGTTTAACATTTTAGAGGACGTTATAAATTCTATTAGAACAGCTTCTGAGAGTGTAGTAGAGGCAACAGCGGTTGGTAAAGCAACATTACAAATTAATAATGAAAATCCTGGTAATTATACATTTAATCTTTCTGATAGTTCTACATCTGTAGATATTTCTGTTGACTTACCAAGTAGTGATTTATCAGGATTAGTTACTGCTATAAATTCAACTAGTTTAAATATAACAGCTACATTATCTGGATCAACAATAACACTAGTAGATGATAATAATGGTCCAATAACAATTAAAGATTTACAAATAGAAGGGATAGATAAGGCGGAAAAAATACCAAAATCTTATTTAACTTTTGACGCTGTTGATGGCGCAGGAACCTCTTTAGGCCATCCTCAAACATTATATGACAAAAATCAAACTATACAAAATAGATTAGATGACATAAAAAGTGTTCAAGAGCATATTGCGAATCAAAAAGCTATAATTGGAGCAAGAACTAATTCTTTAGAAAGACAAAAAGAATTACTAGCTCAAAGAAATATTCAGGTGTCTGAGGATATGTCAGAAATTTCTGACGCGGATTTAGCAGCTTTAGTTACCGAATTACAAGGACAAATTACAGGTTTACAAGCTTCTCAGCAGGCATTTGTAAAAATATCTAATTTATCGTTATTTCAATATTTAAGATAATTTAGACAGCGTCTGCAATATTAGCTTCTTTTTTAATCAGCTCAACTAAGAAATCTATTCCCTCTTCTTCAATAATATTCCATCCAGGGTCAGGTTTCTCAATTACGCCGTTTCTAAATCCAAAAAAATAAGCTTTAAAATTTTTAAGTGTAATTTTTTCTTGATATTCTTTCTCTTTTGTAGGATCTATTGCAGAACCAAAAATACCCTTTAATTTTCTTTTTGACCCATGCTGAACATATTTTAGACTAAAAAATACAAAATTATTCAAGAGTTGATCTGATTCCTCAGAATTAGTTTCTACTAAGAATCTTAAAACCAACTCTGCTTCCTGTTCAATTTCTTCAGTTTTAATTTCTGCATAATGTTCTGATAAACCAGATGCGTATTTTTTTGCATAAGCTTTTATTGGCAAATCAGATGTTATAAAATCGTATGCAGTCCTTGCAACACAAAGATTAAAAATCCATGAGGGACAATATTTTCCTGCCAAAAAAACCTCCAGTTTTCAAAGAAACTTAAATTATAATTAAATTAATTAAAAAAAACAATTATTAAACTACTTATATAAACTTCTTATTCTTGTTGTAAATTGCTCCAAGGTAGGGTTGTTTTCAAATTTAACTTCTTGAATTAGAAGAGAAATACCGTCCCATATGGATATAGAGGGTTGCCAATTACTTTGATCATAAATTTTATTTATATTTAAGTTGAATGCTGTCTTTTGCTGTGAACTACTCTCGTCAAAAATAAATTTCTTATTTAGTTTTTCATAAATCATGTTAAGTACAGATTTAATTTCTACACCTTGACCAAAACTTAGATTAAACACTCCTTCTAATTCATTATTAATTAGAGAGACTACACCTCTAGCAATGTCTGATGTGTGAATATAATCTTGCACGTCATAAATATTCTTTAACATTACTAACTCATCTTTATAAATTCTTTTGATAACATCATTGAAGTAAAAATTACTATCTTTTTTATTAGAATAAGGGATTCCTAATCTTAAATGAATATGTTTAATATCTAAGCTAGAACAAATTTCTTTTGTTAACATATAAAATGTATATTTAGAGCGGCCATAACTATTTTTTGGAATACAGATATTATCTTCAGATAAATCTTTTTCTAGGTTACCGTATTCTTGATAACTACCTATTGTTATAAATCCTTTACAATTAATATTTTTAGCAAGCTCTAAAATTTTAATTAAATTTTTTGTATCTGTTAATTGATTATTACTCCAAGCACAATGAACAATGTACTCTGGCTTGCTCATACTTAATTTTCTAATAACTATTGGATCTAAATAGTTATCTGTTTGAATTATATTATAACACTTAATACTTTTGAGATAATCAATATCAGATTTTTCTCTTACTAATGCAGTTATAGGTATATTACTAGCCATTAACTCACTAATAATATTAGAGCCAATGAAACCGTTGGCACCAGTAATCAAAATTCTATTTTGCATATTAAACACAACGACTATAATACTAAAATATTAAATATATTAAACACATTTATGTAACTAATAAATCAATAAACCTAGTCGTTATTAATATATAAATAAAAAAAATGTAAATATGTCAGAGCGTTCATCTTTATCAATTTTAGCTAATTTAGGTTCTAAATTAGCTATACCTAAAATTCAAGAATCTTTAAAAAGTATAATTACTGGTAAAGAAGGTACTGGTATTATGAAAGCTCTTTCAACTACACTATACGCTAAATCAGACAGTTGGGGTGCAGCAGCTGGAAACATAAGAAAAGCTATAGAAGCCCTAGAAACTGCTGAAAAAGCTCTACTTGAGATTGCTACATTAGCCACAAGGTTGGAAGAATTAGGAGCGCTTTATAATGATAACGATATTTTATCTACATCAGATGTAGCAGCACTTGACGCAGAAACTGAAACTATTACAGCTGCAATAGATAGTATAGTTTCAGGAGCAACATTCAATGGAGTTTCTATGCTTGACACTGCTGGAGTTTCATTTGATGCTGGAGTAACGGCTGAAGGTAATACTCAAACCTTAACAACTGAAGCAATAAGTTCAGTAGCATCTACAACAGCAGCCTCTGATGCAGACACTACTGGAGCTTCATTAAATAATGAAGTTACTATAAGTCTGGGAGAAATTTCAGGAGGAATTACTACTCTCTTGGCAAGAGAAAATATCGCTTATGCAGCATCAGCAATAATGAGCGCTGCTGCTGATAGTGCAGTAGAAACCGACTTAGCTGCAGAAGCTGCACAATTAACTAAACAAATGATGTTGCAAAAAGTTTCTCTTTCATTGGTTGCTCAAGCAAATCTTAATGAAAACGCAAAATTAAATTTAGTATCTTAAAATTTAAGGTTAGAAATTATTTGAGGTATTTTTTTTAAATTCTCAAGTATGATATCAGCTTTCATATCATTAATATTTTTATCACTGTACCCGTGTTTTAGCAAAATTAACTTAGACCCACTCCTTTTAGCACAAAGGGCATCATTAATACTATCGCCTATAAAAATACAATTATAATCTTTTATATTGGTTAATTTGATAGTTTCGTATAAATGTATTGGGCTTGGTTTTCTGTAATCAAATGTGTCTCCTCCTGAAATAGCAGAAAAAAATTTTTCTAATTTAAAGTACTTAAGTATTTTTTTAACAAAAAATTCTGGTTTATTTGAAACTATAATAAGTTTATAGTTTTCTGATTTTAATTTTTCTAGTACCGTTGTTGTGTATGGAAATAATTTAGACTTATTCAGACAGTTTTGCTCATAAATTTTTAGAAATCTCTCTTTAAGTGGTTCCCAGCTTACATCTTTATTGTAAATTCCATTTATTTTAAAAGCTTTTTTAATCATTGATAAAGCTCCATTACCTACTAAGTCATTTACATCAGATCTTTGCATGCTAGGAATATTGTTCTCTTTTAGCAAAATATTTAAAGTATCAATTAAGTCATCAGCACTATCCAATAATGTACCATCTAAATCGAAAGCTAATATAGTTTTATAATTGTTCATTTTATTTAGTACTAAAAAATAATTTCTTTTATTTTCATAGTAAAGCTTTTTCAAATATTTCCATAAATTAAATGAGTGTTCTACTAAAATATTAAATCCTTATTTTATAAATAATTAAACCTTTCATTTATAATTAATTAAATTCCTAAAACACTTTGATGTGTAAATTTTGAAAAAAAAATCAAAATTCTTCTAGAAAATATATAAAAAGTTAATTAGAACTAAACATTTTTAAATTATGTCGTTTTAAATTTTGAATAGATTATTTAAATAGAAATCTGAAAGGAAACTAAATGTCATCTGTCTCAAGTTTAAGTAACGGAGCTTTATTCGCAGCAAACAGTGCTGCTGAAGCACAAAGAGGTATCACACAATCTATAGCAAAATTAGCTACAGGTAAAAGATCTATATATGGAAGTGATCCTTCAGGACAGGCGGTAGCGGATTCTTTAAATGCAAACTCTAGAAGCTGGTATGTAGCTGCTAGAAATGCTGAAGATGGCATTTCAGCTGCACATGTAGCAGAGTCTTCTTTATTGGAAATAGCTGGATTAGCTCAAAGATTGAGGGAATTAGGTGTTAAATTCGAAAATTCAGATATTTTATCAGACGCTGACACATCAGCATTGGACGCAGAAGCAGCAGCTATATATGATACTATAGATGCAATCATAGAAACTACTAAATTTAATGGTGTAGATCTTCTTAGTCATTCAGTTAAGTCATATCAAGTGGCTGTAGCTGATGACGGAGGATATATTCAGTTTCAATCTAGTAGTGGGTTTACCTCAGTTTCAGATAAGAATACAGTAGCAGATGCAATAGCAGATGCTGATACAATTCTATCTGAAGTTGCAACTAACTTAGGTCATACTTCTGCAGGAATGGCGGCATTCAAAGCTAGGCAAGCAGTAGCATACTCTGCATCTGCAAACTTGGCTGCTGCAGCATCTAGAATTGAAGATACTGATTATGCCGAGGAGTCTGCTAATCTAGCAAGATTATCTATTTTAAATCAATCTTCAATGTCTATGGTAGCACAAGCAAACAAAGCTAATGCTGCTTTTTTAACTATTATTAACCAATAACTATAAAGGAAAATTAATATGACAAGTGTTTCAAACATTTCTATAGGAGCAAATATCGCAGGAGCGGCTGCTTCTAAAGCTAGACATGGAATGAACGAAGCTATCGCTCGTTTATCTACTGGCAGAAGATCTATGTATGGAGGTGATGCTGCTGGTCAATCAACAGCATTTCAGTTAAAGGCTAGAGGTATGTCATACGCTCAAGCAGGAAGAAATACAGAAGATGGTATTTCAGTTGCTCAAACTATTGAAGGTGCATTAATGGAAATTGCGTCTTTAGGACAACGTTTAAGAGAACTTGGTGTACAAGCTGAGAACTCTGATATTCATAGTACTGATGATGTATCAGCAAGTACTGCAGAAGTAACCGCTATTACTGCAACTATTGATGCAATCGTAAGTCAGACTCTATTTAATGGCGTAAGCCTTATGTCTGCTGGTGGAACTGCAACAATTAATATTGGTACAACTGACACCACTGCTAATGATTTCGGAATATCATCTACACAGATAGCAGCTACTTCTGGAACAACTACTGCTGCAGCTGCTATATCTACGGCAAATACATTACTAGGTGAAGTTGGTGTAGTATTAGGAAACATGGCTGCTGCACAGTCAGCTTTAAAAGCAAGGCAAGGGGTCGCATATAATACATCAGCTAACCTTTTAGCAGCTGCTTCTAGAATGGAAGAAACTGATTTTGCTAAATCGTCTGCAAATCTAGCTAAATCTGCTATTTTAAATCAATCAGCGATGGCTATGGTAGCTCAGGCTAACCAAGCGCAAAGTGCAGTTTTAGCAGTTATACAATAAAATTGAACTTTTATTATCTACGTAGATTATGTTTATTTAAAAACAAATCTACGTAGATAGTTCATCTAGTATATAATATTAAAGTAGCCACTACCTGTGGTGAAGCAACTGGCATTATATTTGCAAACAATCATATCATGATTATAAATACTAAATTTAAGTGTTTAACAATTGGCACGAGAATTGCTAGAAGGGACTTATTAAGGAGGGTTAAATGCCAGTACAAAATCCAGGTGTAACATCATTATTTGCACTACATAATTTGCACAAAACAGAAAGAGCTATGGGAGTTTCTATAGAGAGGCTATCATCTGGCAAAAGAATAAATCACGCTGGTGATGATGCTGCTGGAGGTGCAATAGCAGATAGAATGACAGCACAAATAAAAGGATTAAATATGTCTGTCAGAAACGCATCAGATGTATTGTCAATGGCACAAGTTGCAGAAGGAGCACTTGATGAGTCTTCTAAGGTACTACAAAGAATTAGAGAATTAGCAATTCAGTCTGCAAGTGATTTGATGAATGGAGAAGAAAGACTTTATCTTCAAACTGAAGCTAATCAATTAATTGCAGAATTAGATAGAGTTGCAAGAGATACAACTTTTAATGAAATAGCTGTTTTAGATGGAACTTTTGCGGATAGAAGATTTCAAATAGGTTCCAAAGAAAGAGAAGCAGCAACTGTTTCTATAGGAAATTTAAGAACTGAAAAAATAGGAAATCATACAGTAAGAACTAGTGCTACTTCTGGTGAAACCAATCTAGCAACTGCAGCAGTAAGAGGAACAACGGATCAAGTAGCAGATGAAGATTTTACTATTCATGGTTTGCTTGGTTCTAAAACTATAGATGTAGTTGCCAATGCAAGTGCAAAGGATATTGCGGAGGCAGTTAATATAGCGTTTGATAGTACAGGAGTAAGTGCAACTGCTTCAACAAATTTAAAAATTCAAGGTGTTGCTGATACAGCAGGTTCTGCAACTTTATCAATAGGAATACAAGGAAAAAATTCTACAGCAAGAACTATTTCTGCTGGAGTCACTTTAGGTGATGCAGTAGGTGGTTCTGATTTGACTAACTTAAGCAACTCTATTAATGCATATTCTGCTGAAACAGGAGTAGTGGCAGTTTTAAGTGCAGATAAAGCTACTGTGTATTTAACTCAAGATGAAGGTCATGATATTATCCTAACTGATTTAGATTGGGCAGATGTGGGTAATGATGATTCTCATTCACTTCAAGTTACTGGTATGGACTCAAGAATATTTGATACTGATGGTACAACAGAGCTTTTATCGGGTTCAGCAGTTAATGTTTATGATCAGTTGTTTGATGATGCTGGTAGTGAATCAGCTGGTTTTGCAGATTCTGTAATTGTTTCAGGTCAAGTTAATATGCACGCTTCACATTCATTTACAGTTACAACAGATTATGGCGATGGTGATGATGGTTTATTTGAGTCTTCTCCAGGAGTAGCTACTCTTAATAAGGTTTCAGAGTTAAGTCTAAGAAGTAGATCTAAAGCTATTGATGCTTTAAAAATGGTTGATAAGGCACTTGATAAAATTCATATGGAAAGAGCTAAATTAGGTGCCGTTATGAGTAGAATGGATCAGGCAATAGACAATTTAACTAACGTATCAGCTAACACATCTTCTGCAAGGTCAAGAATTGTGGATGCAGATATGGCAGCTGAAGCAGGTAATTTAACTAAGACTCAAATTCTTCAACAAAGTGCAATGGCTATGATTGCTCAGGCTTCAAAAGCTCAGCAAGCTGTTCTAACTTTATTACAAGGATAAAATTAGTGTGAATTAAATGGCTAGTACGCCAGATATATTATCAAAATTAAACGTTGGATCAGGAATGAATAATTCCGAGATCATAACTGCATTAGTAGATGCAGAAAGAATTCCAAAGCAAGAAAGAATAGATAATGAAAAAATTAAAACTGAAAATTCAATTTCAGCTTATGGAGTACTTAAAAGTGATATAAGTAGTTTTAGAGATATAGTAAGGTCTATTCAAAGAAGTGATGCATCAGGTTTTATTGGTTCTTCAAGTAATACCACTGTGGCAAATTTTTCAACTACTGGAAAAACAGGAACTGCGGCGATAGATTCTACATTAACTGTTGATAACTTAGCAAAAACGCATACATTGGTTTCTGGCACATATTCAAACACTGGCGCAACTGTAGGAGCAGGCTCTTTAACTATTGATTTTGGGACTTGGAGTACTACTAGTTCCTCTAATGATACATTTACTGCTAACAGTAATTCCTCAGTTACCATTAATACTTCTTCTACAACTTCTTTAATACAATTAAGAGATGCCATAAATAATGCTACAGATAATGCTGAGGCTGTAGTTATGAATAATGGATCAGGTTATATTATAGTCTTAAAAGGATTAAGCGGAGCAGAAAACGAATTAAGGATAACGCCTGGTGCTGGTTCATCATCTGACCTATCAAATAATTTTTCTTACACAACAACTACTAAAAATTTAACTCAGACTATTGATGGGGTAGATGCTTCTTTTACTGTTGATGGCATATCAATGACTAGATCTAGTAATACTATTACTAACTTATTTAACGGCTACACACTTGAGTTAGAAGGTACAACTTCTTCAGCTATAAGTATCAGTAGTTCACAAGATATCAGTACAATAGAAGGTTTATTATCAGATTTTGTTGATTCTTATAATAGCGTTTATTTAGGAATAAGCGATCTAACAACAGTTTCGCTATCTTCTGATTCGTCTGCAGGGCCTTTATCTGGTGACTCATTAGCTAGGACTATACAGAGAGAATTAAGAAGTTTTACAACAAAGTCTGTTGAAGGATATGAAGATGGTCCTTACTCTTTATCTTTATTAGGAGTAAGTACTAACAGGGACGGAAGTATTAGTTTAAATCCTAACACTCTTAAAAACACTTTTGACTCTAATCCAACTGTTGTTGATGCCATTTTTAGAGATCAATTAACATCAGATAATTCAGAGATAGAAGTTACAGCTATAGGAAAAGATACTAATCCAGGCTCTTATGCTTTAACTAAGTCTGGATCTGATTATTTACTTGATGGAGTCACTTTGACTGCGAATGGAACTTCTTATACATCTTCATCTGGTGATACAAATGGTATTGTTTTGAAAATATCCAGCTCAGATATTTCTTCTGGTAACATTTATTATGGTAAATCTTTAATGTCATTAGTTGATACTAGCCTTACTAACTTTTTATCATTTAATGGTGACATAAATAATAGGATTAATAATTTAAATGACAGATTGTCTGATTTTAGGGATCAGCAAGAAGCACTAGATGAAAGAATGAATACTCTTACAGATAGGTTTACTTCACAATTTATGGCAATGGAACAATCTATTGCAGGTCTTAAAGAAACTGGAAATTATTTAGATCAAATGTTAAAACAGGATCCAGACTAAAATAAATTAAATAAATTTTAGAAATGTCGTTACTATTTTATAAGGAGATGTTATATGAATAGTAAGTTATCTAAATACCAAAAAAGTAATATTGTGCAGAAAATGGATACAGAAGATAAATACGATATTATAAACGAGTTACTTTCCGCTCTTAATAAAAATTTAAAAGAAACCTTGATTAATTTAGATAAACAACAAGCTGAAAAAGCAAAAGATAAAGCGAAAAAAGCTCAAAATATTGCATTTGCTTTACAGAATTGTCTAGATGTAAAAAATGGAGGCGAAATAGCACAAAATTTAAATTATTGTTATAGACATATTAGGTTCGCAACCCAAAATTTTTTAGAAAAAGATAAATTAAATTTACTTAAAAGCGCTCATTTTGTATCCAGTGAATTGCTTAGTGGCTGGAAGGGCATGAATACTTCTGTTGCTTAAATTAGAAAAATAGTTTTTTTTGTGTTATTCTCCCGTTAGGGAGAATAAAATATTTAAAGCTAGTAATTATAAATTTTTACTACCACTTGTTCTAGCAGTTCTAATAGGAATTATAGTTTCTTTTGCTGTTCAAGGCTTTATATCATTAGTAAATTTAGTTGAGTCTTATTTACGAGGAGATGAACATCTATTACTAGGACTTCCAAAAGGATTTCTTGTTATTAGCGGACCTATAATTGCCGGTATAATAGTTTCAATCATTTTTAAATTAGCAAATTTAGATAGATGGCATGGTCCAGCAGATAGTATCCTAGCCGCTCATCTTCCTGCGCAGAGACCCAATACAGAAGCAGGTTTATTATCAACTTTAGCCTCTGCTATCTCTATTTCTGGAGGAGCATCAGTTGGACAATATGGACCTTTAGTTCATTTTGGAGGTGTTATAGGAGATTACTTTTCTAAACTTACTAGAGATCAAACATCACCTCATATTTTATTGGCCTGTGGAGCAGCAGCAGCTGTTTCTTCAGGGTTTGGAGCTCCATTCGCAGGGTTAGTATTTGCGCATGAAGTTATAGTAAGACATTTTTCTTTGAAGGCAGTGGCTCCTATCTTGATAAGTTCTGTAGTTGCACATACTTTCAGCAGTGAGATATACTCATATGAACCACTTTTCCAAATATCAATAGGAGGTATATCAAATTTTTATGAAATTTTCCCACTTGCATTATTAGGAATATTAGCAGGGTTTATAGCTACTCTTTACATGAGAGGCCTAACAGGAAAGCTTCCAATCCCAAAACAAATTCCTACCTATTTGTTGCCAATAATAGCTGGAATTATATGTGGTATAACAGGATTATTCTTACCTGAGACTTTAGGACTAGGAACAAATTTTATCAGAAATATAATTGAAAACCCAATGAGTATTGATTATGTATTTTTACTTTTATTGGGCAAATTATTTCTGACAGTAGTATGTATTAGACTCTTTTTATTTGGTGGTATTTTTTCTCCTGCATTATTTATAGGAGTATCATTAGGGTGTATTTTTGTAGCTTTTTTTAATCAAATTATTCCTGACTTAAATTATTCATTATTTGTTGTAGCTGGTATGGCTGCAGTTACATCTTGTGTAATAGGTGGTCCTATATCAACTTTATTAATAGTTTTTGAATTAACTTCTGATTACCAAGTTGCTCTTGGAGCTGGGATAAGCGTATGTTTTTCTAATCTAATTTCGTCAAAAATTTATGGACACTCTGCGTTTGATCAAATGTTACTAAATAGAAATATAGATTTACGATTAGGAAGAGATAATCTTCATTTAAAGTCAATTTCTATTAATTCTATTTATAATAAAAATTATATTAGGTTAGCTCCTGAGCATAAAGTAGAAGATATGATAAAAATATTATCGGAATCAGAAAACAGTGATGGTTACATAATAAGCCCTAAAGGTGTTTTGTTAGGAAAAGTATTTCTACCAAAACTAATACAAATAGAAAATAAATCTTTACCGCCTGATAAAAATTTATTTACAAGTTTTTTAAGTTTGAATGAAAATCAAAATATATTAGAGGCTATAGATCTTATTAAGGACTTTGTTGGTGAGTCAGTTCCTGTTGTTGATAACAATAATAATATACTTGGTATTGTTACAGAAAGTGATTTATTTAATCAATTGCTTATTGCAGAAAACATAAGAAAAAAAGAGGAATTATCAGACTAACTAAATTTCCTCTATCCAATTTTCATCATAATTTATAGCTTTGTCATCAATTAATAAATCAAAATTAGGCTTTCCTAAAATAAGTTTATTAAATTTTAGATTCCAGCTTTGCAGTTGATTAAGAGTAAATTTATATCCTAATTCGTAAGCTTTCTTATAATTATTATTTGTTCTTCCCATAAAGCGTGCTGTAAAAATTATAATTTTATTGCCTTCATCGTACAAGTTATTGATTTTTTCAATTGCTTTTTTATTAGGTTTAGAGTTTTTATAATCACTTCCTTCCGTATGACATATTACGCCGTCTATATCAAAGGCTAGAACTTTTTGCTTCATTTAAGCTAAAATATTTATCTGAGATTGGAACTCTTTATTTTTATTTTCTAATTTTGAAATCATGTTGTATTTTGTTATTGCTTCATTTTGATTAAATATCGGACCCAGTAAATTTTTTGCTTTTAAAAACTTTTCGGTATCAAAAGCAATACTAGGGGCAATATTTTTTGAATAAAGGTTTTTTAGATTTTCTTTTTCAGCATATTCTTTTGATCTAAGATTATTATTTACAGTATTAACAATTCTCGGTCCTTTTATTGGCATACCATTTGCAGTATCAACTTTAGAATAAGGACTTAAAGAACTATTTGGAGTTAAAATTAAACTATTTTCAATCATTTTTAATAAATAACATATGTATATAAATAAATCAAAAAATTTACAAAGCTATAAAACATCAGAAGAGTCCTCTTTTGCAGTTAAGGATAAACCTGCTGTGGTGTCTGCTATTTTAATGGAATTAAAGAGATCAATGAATATAGTAGCAGATAAAATAGAGAGCACTAAAGATTGGAAACCATCAGAAGACGATATTAAGTTAAAAAATAAGCATTTTACAAAAGCTTTAACAGCAATATATTCATTACAAGTATCATTAAATTTTGATGATGGTAGCAGTAATATTGCAATTAAACTTTTTCAACTGTATGAATATTGCAGACAACAATTAATTAAAGGTTTTTCTAAAAAAGTCGTTGATGGTATTAAGAAAGGTGCTGAAGCTATTGAAAGTATATGTGAGGCTTGGCAAATCGGAGTAGTAAATGCAAAATAATTCTGAAAAAAGAATTGACCGATATTTGGATCATTTAGAATTTCTTTCTTCTAAGATAGCAGACAATATTTCTATGGGGTTATTCAAAGATATTAATAAAATGGATTATGAAAGAAAAGCAATTATAAATAAAATATCATCTGATACAGCTAATTTAAACCATACGAGAAGAAATAGACTTAAATTAGTTTGGATTAATAATAATAAAATGATAAATAAATTAGAAGGTATAAACCAAAATAATAAGAAAAAATTTCTTAAGTCTAAAAAAACTTTCAAAGCATATAGTAAAGGTTAGTAAAATTTAATTTTCATAGTTTTTCATTATATTTTAAAACAAATATGAATATTCCTTCAAACGATAAACTGATTAATATTGAAAGTGCTTTTAATAGTGCAAAATATCTAGATGTTTTAAAACAAGCTGAAGATTTAATTAAAACATATCCAAGCCATAAATCTGGCTGGAATGCATTAGGGGCAGTTTTGATGAAAATGGGCGAAAAGCAGAAAGCACTAAATATTTATATTAATGCCGTAAAGTTAATACCAGAAGATTTTGATATTTACAATAACTTAGGAAAAGTACAGCAACAACTTGGTCACTTTAATGATTCAGAAAATAGCTTTAAAAAAGCATTGGAACTAAATTATGGTAATTTTGATACACATTTTAATCTTGGCAATACTTTATATCATCTAAAAAAGAAAAATGAAGCAGCCGAACACTTAGAAAATGCTACTAAAATAAAACCTAATGATTTTTATGCGAAAGTAAATTTAGGGGTTGTTTTTATGGAGCTTTATAAATATGAAAAAGCAAAAAATGTTTTTCAGAAAGCTTTAAAAATAGATCCTCAAAACAAACAAATTCATAATTATTTAGGAACTGCTTTACTAGAATTAGGAGAAATTGAAGAGTCTATCATTCATTATACTAATGCTATTGATTTAGATAAAAATTATATTGAAGCCTGGAATAATATTTATTATTCAATACATGTAAGTAAATATTTAAAGCCTTATGAAAAAGAAAAAATAGATACAATATTAAATAAAAAAATTAGAAATTTAAATAATATACAACTACATATACTTAATCTAAAATTGAACTCAGAATCTATAAAATTTTTTAACTTTCTTAAGGAAAATTTATATATACATAATAAAAATAATAAATTTATAAAAAATATTCGCAAAAAGTTTGCTAAAAAAGAATATGAAAATAAATACTACAAAAATGATATAATTAATTTACTTCACTTTGGAAGAAGCGGTACAGGCCTTCTTCATAGTTTAGTAGATAATCATCCTGAGATATCGACCTTACCAGGAATTTATCTTAGTGAGTATTTTGATACTTCAATTTGGGAAAATATAACAAATCTAGGATTTGATAAAATGATTGATACTTTCATAAATATTTATGAAGTTTTATTTGATTCTAGATCTTCTAAACCTGTTCCTTCAATAAATAGAGGATTTATTAAAAATATAGGAATTACTGAGGGAATGACAAAACTTGGTAAATATAAAGATGAGTTTTTATATGTAGATAGAGCTTTATTTAAAAAGGAATTGGAAGATCTAATGTCATCATTTGAATATTTAGACCAGCTCACATTTTTTAACCTAATACATACGGCATATGAAAAAGCCTCAAAACAGAATAATAAAAAAAGTAAAATTTTTTATCATATTCATAACCCAGATATAAATGCTAATATAAACTATTTACGATTGGCTCCTAATAGTAAGTGGATAATAATGATAAGAAACCCAATTGAAAGTCTGGAGTCTTGGATTTTTAATTATTTTAATGAAGGTAACTATTCAAAAATAGTAGTTAATATTAAAACAATGCTTTTTGGTGTTAATAGTATATTTTTACATGATGTTAATGCTGTGGGTATTCGTTTAGAAGATTTGAAGGAAAACCCAAAGGGTACACTTTCAGAATTATGTAAGTGGATGGGAATTAAAAATAATAAATCATTATACTCAATGACAGCACAAGGCAAGAGATGGTGGGGCGATGATAGTGCAACAAATATTGAGGCTTTTGGAAAAATAAATAAATCAAAAATAGGAAAGGTTTTTACTGAAAAGGATAGATATATTTTACAAACTTTATTTTATCCTTTTAGCGAGAGGTTTGGTTATGTAAAAAAAGACATAAAAAAATTTAAAAGTGATTTAAAAATTATCTACCCATTAATGCAAGAGATGTTTGATTTTGAAAAAGAATTAGCAAAAAATATGAATATTAAGAATAAAAGTTTTATAAAATTAGGATACTATAAGTATCTTAGAGTAATACTTCAAGATAGATGGAGTCTTCTTAATGAAAACTATACTTACTCTAACATGATTAAACCTCTTCTTTTACCTTCAAATTTAAGCAAAGCAGTAAGGTAAATAAATAGACAAAATTTTCAACAACGAAAGATTGATTATAAATAAAAGCATACGAGGTTATCTTTTTTAAACTTATTAATTATCTCTTAAAAAATCAATGTTGTGGCCATAGGAGATAGCTTTAAATTACATCAAGCACCCTAATAGGTAAAGAAGAGCTGGCCTCTACTATGTCTTTATAACTTAATGTGGTAGTGCATCACAGAGCATGCAGTTCTTCTGAAATGATGAGGTAAATACTTGCATACTAAATTAACTTCTATTCCAAAATTTTGCTGTTTTTTGTTTTTAATTAAGTATCGTAGCTTAGCGTTTGGATACTATTTAATGTGAGATTGGAAATAGTGATTACACGTAAGGTTTCTGACACCAAAACTGGTACATACCAGCGAATGCTTGGCGGTTTTTTTTTTCGTACTGATGCCACAGTTCGAAATCATAGATATCCATTTCGTTTCTATGAAGTTCTCTAAAATTTGAGATAACGTCTTTATTTTCAAATCCGCAAAACTTAAGTCCAAGTTCATCTAAAGAGTTTTTAATCTGTGGGAGGGTAAAACGATGCTCTTGCACGTGAAATATTAAGTCTCTTAACGCACTCAGACTAAAAAAATCAGCCGAAGTAGTTAATAGCCGATGATTCTCGTCAAGCGATTCTGCTAGCGATTGTCTGAATGTTCTTATGTCAGTTTCAGATGTTCCTACTTTTAATGCCGTGATTTCCTTTCGAACCTTTACAATATGGTGTCGAGCCCACTCACTATACAAACCTATCATCATCAAACCACCGGGCTTTAATAAATTCACTATGGCTTTCCATCCAGCCATCGGTTCATTCATATGATGAAGGACACCCGCACTTTCAATGATATCGAATTCCTTACCCATTTGATGGAGATGTAAAATATCTGCTTGCAAATACTCCACATTGCCTAACTCCATTTCATTAGTTTTTCTCTTTGCATAAGCAAGGCTTGCAAGGCTTAAATCCACAGCAGTGACATTACAATTTGAAAAGCGAGATGCAGTTACTATCGAATGTTGCCCAGTGCCGCAACCAGCGATAAGTATAGACGGAGTAGTCACGTTTTTAATATTTTCGGAATAGAGCTGAAGATTTAATTCATCACAAACTGTAGAGATTGGTTTTGCCTTTAAGGGAGCGTGGATTTTCACCCATCTTGGATAGGGATTCTCTTCATACTGCTCTCTAACTTTAAGCGACACATCGTCGGATATTTCTTCCAATACAGGAATGTCTTTTGCTATCATTTTCTCGAGAAATGGGTCTTTTATTAGCCTCTTCTTCACCTCTTCTAAATTATCAAGAGACTCTAGCTTTTGACACCAATCATACTGGTGTAGTGGACGGTAAGAGGCTAAACACAAAATCTTTATGGCTTCTGGCTGCTCTGATTGCGCTAGCGTTTGCGAAATCTTAACCTCTAATTCGCCAATCAATTGAGCTTCCTCGTCACTTTCGATGAAAATATATTCATTAGTAAAACAATGAATAGAAAGCGTTGATAAAAAATAGATGAGTTCAGGAGAATCCTCTACCT
>CABZPW010000007.1 GCA_902527765.1 Rhodospirillaceae bacterium | reverse complement strand
AACTTAAAAATTATAAATTTAGTCATGGAGTAGAGTTTATGCTGCCAGAAAATAAAATATTAGTTGGGTGTTATCACCCAAGTCCAAGGAATGTAAACACTGGAAGAATTGATTTTAAAAAGTTTGTATCTTTACTGAAAAGCATTAAAAATAAACTAAAAAATGAATAATACTATAAATAGAAGAGTTTTAATAAAATCATTATTATTATTATTATCGAGTAGTTTTTCTTTAGCTGATAGTAATAATTACAAAAAGTTTACTATTGTTTTTGGTTCTTGTTCAAATCAAAACAATAAAATGGATCATTGGCAAACTATAATTAATCATGAACCAGATTTATTGATTTTATTAGGAGATAATGTATATGGTGATTTTAAAAACGAAAGTGCTAATCAATTAAAGCAAGCTTATAAAAAGTTATCAGACAATAGTAATTTTAAATATATCAAGAATAATATTCCTATTATTTCAATTTGGGATGACCATGATTATGGAATAAATGACGGCGGAAGAAATTGGGAATATAAAAATATTGCTAAAAAATTATTTTTAGATTTTTTTTCAGTAAATAGTAATGACGTAAGGTATAAAAGAGATGGAATCTATAATAGTAACGATATTTTATTGTTTAATAAAAAAATAAAAATAGTATCCCTAGACACTAGATATTTTAAGGATGATTTTATTCTTAATCAAGATAGATCATTAAATAAAAAATATAAAATTGATTATAATAAAAACAAAACTATTCTGGGTAAAGAACAATGGAAATGGCTGAATAATGAATTAAAAAAAGAATATGACTTATTAATTTTATTATCCTCATTTCAAGTGTTAAGTACTTCTCATGGTTGGGAAAAATGGAATAATATTTTCTATGAAAGAGAAAAATTACTAAAACTATTAAATAAAAATCGATTGTCATTAATTTTATCTGGAGATAGACATTTAGCTGGAATTTATAATTATAAAAATATATACGAAATTACTTCTAGTTCATTTAACCAGAGGACTTTTAATACTATTGAGAAAGATAACTTAAGAGTAGGAGGCTTGGTAAATAAAAACAACCTTGGAATAATTGAGATAGATAAAACTAATGTTGAAATAAAGCTCATGGCAGCTAAAAGAAAAACTGCAGAGGTTTTTAATTCTATTAAATTAAAATATTAAACTTTTAATTTATTATTAATGCTTTCTATGTCTACTAGTTTATTTCTAGTAAAATTTTCGTTCGCACTTTCAATTTCTATTTGATCTATTTTTTTCCAATCTTCTTTAGTTAAGTAACTAATTGAATTTTTACTAAAGTATTCTAAAAGCTTATTATTAGCATTATTTTTGTTAGTTGAAACTTCGCTAATAATTTTTTTAACTAATAAAGAAGCTCCGATTTTATTTGATCCAATTACTCCTACAGAGGCACCTGATGCCCAACCGCTTGTATATATATTTGCTTTTATATGTCCTTCTTTATTAACAAAAAAATTATTATTTGGTTCAATTTCTAGTCCTTCTATAGGACTTACTCTATAGCCAATTGCAGTAATGATTAAATCAGTAGGAATTTTTTCTATTGTATCCGTAGAAACAATCTTATTTTCTATAACCTTATTTTTATTTAATATTAAATAATTAATACCATCTTCGTTAACAACTTTAGAAGGGGTTGATAAAAATTTAAAAATAACTTTCTTTTTGTTATCTGTTCTTATTTTTTTAAAATCTATTAAAGCCTCAATATTTTTTTTTACTTTTGTGTCAATATCATTTGATTCTAGAACTTTTAGCATTTCTTTTTCATCATAATCAACTTCAGGTTTATATAATTTTAAACCAGCCATTTCTCTCAGCTCTGAAATTGTAAACTTTGCATCTTTAGGAGTTCTTCTTCCAATAATATATATATTTTCAACAGACGATTGATTAAGTGCGCTTAGAGCATATCCCATAATATCACTTTGATAAAACTCCTCTTTAGTTTTAGCTATTACTCGAGCGCAATCTAAAGCTACATTCCCATTTCCTATAATTACAATATTTTTACAATTAAAATTAGGAGATAAATTAGAATGCATTGGATTACCATTATACCAACCAACAAATTGAGCAGAACCATATATTTTAACTTTACTTTTATTATCTATACTTAAGTTTTTATCTTCAGGTGCTCCTGAAGATACTACTACAGCATCATATATGTTTGATAGGGTTTCTAAATCTATAGTTTTTCCTATTTCTACATTTCCATAATAATTCACATTATTTTCATATAAATACTTTGTAAAAAGCCTGATTATATTTTTAGTTTTTTGATGGTCTGGAGCAACTCCATATCTTACTAATCCAAATGGTGCAGGAAGCTTTTCAAATACATCTATGTTAGTTGAAGGGTTTTCTCTTAAAAAACTCTGAACAGTATAAAATGCAGATGGTCCAGATCCTATAATTGCTATATTCATTAATTTAGAATATTTAATTATATTAATAATTCAATTAAAAAGAATAATAGAATTAGTATTTAATATTTACCCAAGCTTTTTTGATGATTAAATTTCTTTTCTTTTTTAAATTTACTGTAAATATAGTCAGCTTGAAATAGTTCTTTTCAAGATGTAAAAAATATTTTAATTTATATTTATGTTAGAAATTCTGAAAAAAGTAAGTATAAAAATAACTCAAAATAAATTTTATTTGATTACTATATTACTTTTATTATTCATCAGCCTGCAACTTGATGGACTAAATGATAAATTGAAAATATTAATTGAACTTAGTAAATAACTTTAGTCTCTAAAGTTTATAAATGATATTGGTATTGATAAAACTAATCCTTTTAAGAAAGTGATAGCTTCTTGAAGGTCATCTCTTTTTTTTCCACTTACTCTTATTTGGTCTCCTTGTATAGCACTTTGAATCTTTAGTTTTTGTGACTTAAGTTTTTTAACAATATCTTGAGCTATATCTTTATTTATTCCATCATGTATTGAAATGTCTTGTTTGATTTTATTACCAGAAGCTTTCTCTTCTCTTTCAAAACTTATAGATTTTGTATTTACGCTTTGTCTTACCATATGATTACTAAGAATTTCTTTAATTTGCTTTAGTTTTAAATCAGAGTCAGCGATTATAAAATAGTTGTTTTCTTTTTCTTCAATTTTTGAGTCGCTTCCTTTGAAGTCATATCTTGTAGAAGTTTCTCTATTTACAGCATTTATTGCATTTTTAAACGCTTCCATATTTATTTTATTTACTATATCAAAAGATGGCATTTAGACATTATATCATAAAAATTAAAAAATTTAGGTTTATTTTAGCTAAATTAAATTAGTTTATTTACATAAATGATTGGGTTATAATTAGACATGATTAATAATATTAAAAAGTTATTTTATAAATTAATTTTAATCCTATCAATATTATTGACTTCTAAATTTTCTTTTTCTTCAGAAACGAACTTAATAAAAAGTTTATCCAACACAGGAAATCATAAAATATTTATTAGAATACTAGAAAGTAGCCCTTTATTTTTACCACTTGTTAATAATACGGTTTCTTCAACAATTTATGCGCCTACAGATAAAGCCTTCTCATTAATGCCTGATAGTTTCATGAGGGAAATTAATAATAATAATATCAAATACACTACTAAAATTATTTTAACACATATTTTTAGTGGCAATAGTCTTGAAACTAATAAAAATGAAGGGCTAGTCTTATCGCTAGATGGTAGTTTATATTATACATATGATACAAAAGATCTATTTGTAAAAGATATAGTAGTTCAGGGCAAAGTTACCTCGGCTGGAAATTTTACTATAATACCAGTAGACTGTGTGATGTTTTTACAACAATCTAGTAAGGATTATAGATTAGATAAAGCTATTCAAGATAAATATAAATTTACTACATGTTGCTTACAGACCCCAGAAGAGTATGAAGCTTTCAAAGAAGGTTTATAAATATTTCTATTTGTTGAGTTTTAGCATTTCAACTGCATTATTAGAAGGATCTCTAACATAAACTGATGAGGTGCCATCTCTGTGAAGTTTTAATTCACCATATTTGTGTGCATCATCTTTTTCAAAAGCTATATGAGGTGGATGTGAATTTGGAAGTACTAAAGCAAGCGAAATATTTTCATATTTTAGAAGTGCCCATGTATCGTCTTGATACGAAACTTCACAACTGGAATTTTTTTTGTACCAATCTATAGTGTCTTTAATTGATTTAACTTCAATGGCTATGTGATGAATTCTATCCATATTTTCAATACGTTTTATAAATTAATTAAGATTACTATATAACTAATTTTAAAAAACTCCTAAATCTTTTTTAATAACTTCACAAAAATCATTGATTGATCTGTTAGTTAAACTTTGTAAATGATATTTATTAATTACTTTGTTATTTTTATTTTTTAAATTATGAGAGTATAAGGGATCATAGTACTCAGTTATTAACTGAAAGGCTAAATCTCTCCATTCTTTTTTTTTATAACTTTTTTGCCATTTAGTAACTATTTTATTTCCTAATTTACTTTTTGCGTGAGTAAAAAGCTCAGTAAAACTATTTTTTTTATGTATATAAGTTTTATAGTCTTTTAATAAAAAATTTACTCTGGAATTGATAGTTGAATTTATTTCAATAGCAGGGCTAGTTTTTATTTTATTTAAAAGAATACTAGGTAAAAATAAATTACCTATTTTACTGCTTTCAGATTCAATAAATATTGGTTGTTTTTCTTTAATTTTTTTTAATTCAATATAAATTTGACTTTCAAAAAATTTTTGTGATGGCTGACTTACATTAGGATTAGATCCTAATAAAGATCCTTTGTGTTTAGCTATTCCCTCTAAATCTATGGTATTTGCACCAATTTTTTTAAGACGTTGTAATATTCGAGTTTTTGCACAGCCAGTAGGTCCTCTTATGATTAAAAATTTCCTTTTTTTTGTTATCGTCAATATTTTTTTATTGATAGAGGATCTATAAGTTTTATAACCTCCTTTTAAAACATAAACTTGCCAACCTATTTCTGAAAGTACTGTTGCAAAAGATTTAGAGCGTTGTCCACCTCTCCAACAATAAATTAATACCTTCCAGTTACCTGGTTTAGTTAATAAATTTTTTTTAATGTGATAGGCAATATTAGCAGAAACAAGTGAAGCACCTATTTTTTTTGCAATAAAAGCACTTTTATTTTTATAAATTGTTCCAATTTCTTTTCTTTCTAAATTATTTAATACAGGAAGGTTTGTAGAATTAGGTATATGATCTTCTTGATATTCATTAGGACTTCTTACGTCTATAATATCATCAAATGATTTTAGTTCCCAGTTTCTTATATACTTAATAGGCATTAAATTATTTTAATTTTTTTTCTGCTATTAGTCACTCTTCCTATATATGAATAATTAATTTTTTTCTTATCTAATTCATCTAATATTCTTTTTTGTGTAGCATCTAATATAAACAAAAAACCACCAGCAGTTTGTGGGTCAAACAAACAGTTCAAATACTTTGTGTTTATTTTTTTATAATCTACTCTTAAGTTATTGATAATACTATTTTTATTTGAATCATTAAGGCTGGACTTGACGTTATTATTCAATGCTTCTATAGCTCCTTCATACAAAGGTATTTTTTTAAGTGATATTTCTAGGCCATTTAAATCTGAGTGCCTTAATAGAAGGTTATGCGCATGTATTGCTAATCCAAAACCAGATATATCAGTAATATGTTGCATGTTAAATTTATTAAATATTTTAAAAATTTCATAATTTGATTTTTTCATAGTATTTACAACTTCTTCAGAATACATGCCACTAATTATTTTTTTTTCAATAGCAGCAAAAACTAACGCTGACCCTATCTTACCAGTAATGTAAAGCTTTCCTTTTTTTATCTTTTGGGGTTTAACATAATTTTTTTTCTTACCAATTATTGAAAAACCCAAATATACTTGATCATCATTATTATTATAAGAGTGACCTCCTATTATTTTGCATGTAGCTTGTTTCATGGCATAATCTGCACCGCTCTTAAGTTGAATTAAGTCTCTTTTGTTTATTTCATTAATTGCAGGAGGAAGACTTACAATCATTTGTGCAGCTAGAGGTTTAGTATTTGAAGCTAATATATCATTTAAAGCATGTTTAGCTGATATATTTCCTAATTCAAAGGGGTCACTGACAATTGATGATATTATATCTGTAGTTTGAAAAATATTTTTAGTATTCGGTACCTTATCAGCATCTAGTGATCCTTTTATTGTATTTTCTTTAAATACGCTGTTTAATATACTTTGAGGTATTTTGCTACCGCAACCTTTACACTGCATTTGATTTAAAACAGGTTCACTTTGATTATCTTGGGGATGATTATCTTTATTATAAAGTGTGTATTTTTCAATAAATTTTTTATCTATATATTTTTTTATATTCCATATTAACTGACCCTTAATTGAAAATATAGATTTTATTGCTAGAGCTCTATTATTTTGCAAGCCTATGATTGATAAAAAATATTTTTGCGGTTTATATAGGGATAGTTTTTTTTGTAGATATAGTTTTTTAATATTTTTAACTAATATTTTGCCTTGTTTTACTGCAAACACGCCAGCTTTAGGCATATTGTATGCTTTTATTTCCGATATATCACCTGTAGAAAAAATATTATTATATCCTGAGACTAATAAATTACTTTCTATCAATATGCTACCATTTTTAGTAAGAGGTAAATCAGATTTTTTTAATAAATCTAAAGGACCGCTATTTGTTGCTAAAATAGGTAACTTACAAAAAATTTTTCTACCATCTTTTAATAAAACATAATTGCTAGTTACCATAACTACCTCAGCATTGTTTAGAAATTTAACATTGCACTTTTTAAGAGTATTTTTTGCTATAAATTCAGCTTTTTTATTAAATTGATTTAAAACAGAAGAGTTCTTAGAAAGTAAGATAATATTATTTTTAATGTTTCTTCTTTTTAAATTTTCATCTAAAGCTAACGCAACTTCAAAGCCTGCTGCTCCAGCACCAATTATTACTATGTCATTATTTTTATTTACTTTATTAAATTCTAAAAGCTTATCAAAATTTTCTTTTATAGAGGATATTGGTTTTAATTTTAAACAATTTTTTTCTGCACCTTTGATTTTACTGCTATCTGTTTTAATTCCTAGATTAATAGATAAGTAATCATAGTTTATAGAAGGTCTATTTTCCAAGAATACTAAATTATTCTTAGTATCAATTTTAATTACATTAGATATTATTAGCCTGTGTCCATAAACTCTACATAACTTTGCTAAATCTATATTTATTTCCTTCCAATCATATATACCCTTTAAGTAGCCTGGAAGCATGCCTGAATATGTAGAAAAATAAGAATTACTTATTACAGTCAAGCGAAGACCATCTATGGGTTTAGTTCCAAACTTTTTAAGTACTTCTATATTAGAATGACCAGCACCAAGTAAGACCAAATCTTTTTTAATAATATTTTTTTTATTTTTATTAGTATTCATAATATAATAGAAATATAAATTATTTTTATTATAATCGAAACTATTTAAGGAGTGAAATATGTCAGAAATTATCAAAGAAGGGGACAATTTGCCAGATATGGCAATAAAAGCAATTGTAAAAGATGAAATTAAGGATGCTAAATTAAGTACATTATTTGCCGATCATTCACTAATGCATCCTAAAGATAAAAAAATAGTCTTATTTTCTGTTCCAGGTGCATTTACTCCAACCTGTTCCGCTAAACATTTACCAGGTTTTTTGACTTATGCTAGTGCTTTTAAAGAAAAAAAAGTTGATGAAATAGTATGTTTATCAGTAAATGATCCTTTTGTAATGAAAGCTTGGTGTGATGCAAATAAAGCAGGCAATGATATTTTATTCCTCGCTGATGGAAATGCATCATTATCAAAAGCTTTGGGTTTAACATTTGATGGATCAATGTATTCTTTAGGTGTAAGGTCTCAAAGATTTGCTATGATTTTAACGGGACTTAAAGTAGAAAAGTTATTTATTGAAAAGCCAGGAGTATTTGATGTTTCTAGTGCTCAAAAAGTATTAGGTCACTTATCATAATTTTTAGTCAATTAACCTTTTGATGTAGTTACTAGTATTTTTCCATCTCTATTAAAGTTGCTTGCAGCATTAATAGCTTCTTTTATATCATTGATATGAAATACTTTTTCAATTTTTGTAAATAAAGATTTTGTAATAATTAATTTAGATAAGTAAGAGTAAAGTTTATTTTTTTCTTCTATTGACATCTTATTTAACCATAAACTTAACCAAAATCCTTTTAATATGATATTTTTAAATATTGTATTATGAGGATCTAATTGTATATTTTCTCCACTCAATAAGCCATAATTAATTATTGTTGAGTTATCCGTTAACAAAGAGGCAATGCTATTGACATGTTTGCCGGCTACTGCATCTATAAATAATTTAGGATTTGAGCTTTTTATAAAACTTTCTTCTTTTTTGTTAAGGTTTAGTTTAAAGACATAATCAGCTCCATAATCTTTCAAGGTAGAGATAACCTCTTTTCTTCTAACAAGATTAATAGTTTTTATGTTGTACAACTTTGCTAATTGGATGACGTAATTACCAACACTGGAATTAGAAGCATTTTGTATAATAAAGTCTCCTTGCTTAACTTTTACATAGTTGTTTAACATCAGATATGCTGTTGCAGGGTTTACTTTTAACATACATGCTTGTTCAGTATCTATATTATTAGGAAGCTTAATTATTTCATTTTCTGTTACCACTTTTTCTTCTACCCAATTATCTCTTACTAGTGGTAAAACTATATCTCCCAATTTAAATTTTCTAATATTGTTGCCAATTTTTTTAACTTTAGCAATGCATTCAGCTCCTATTAATGATGGAAGTTTTGGTTTATTTGCATATTTACCTTCAACTAATAAAATATCTGCTGGGTTAATAGGAAAGCAAATGATTTCTATTAAAACTTCGTTTTCCTTTATAGTATTAATATTGTCTACTCTTTTTAAATAGACTTGTTCACTGGCTTTACCTACTTTGTCAAATTGAACTCTATACATTTTAATATTTTAATCTTTATATGTATAATGTAACATAAATTTTTATATAAGGTGATTAATGTATTTATATTTATCCAAAACATTATTTATATTGATGTTTTTTGTTGCTGCTAATATTTATGCAAATGAAAAAGGAGCAGTTTGTGAGACGCTATTGAATGTTATAGACATCAATTCAAATGCTTATAAAAATTGCCTTCTTCAAAAGTCAGGAGAAAAGTTCAGTAGGGAAGAGTTAAATAATTGTAAAAAATATTACCTCACTGAAATAGAAAGATTATCATATGTTTATAAAAATATTTGTAATACTTTAAATTAATGCATATAAGAATAATGAAATATAAATTTCCTAGTGAAACAAAAGCAAATCTTTTTATAAGTTTAATTAAAGCACAAATGTATGATGAATATAAAAATAAATCTGAATGTCTCTCCGTAGAGTTTATTAAAACTGGAGAAGGCCAATTATTGTCGATAGCAAGATATAATAATAAGAAGGACTTTGATGATACTAATAAATGGGCAGGTCCTATTTTTAAAAAAAATGTACAAGAGTTAGATGGTGTAGTTGAATCTATTCCTGGAGACCTAATATCTAGTTACTTTAAGAATTAATTTTTTTACTCATAATAAATTCTAAAGCGGTCATCTTGTGATAAATAATATTTTTTATACTTAAATTTATAGGCTTAGGGTCAACAATTTCAACCTTTGCATTATTATTTATAGCATTCTCAAGTGCCATTGCTGTAATATTTACACTAAATGAGGTTCCTAAAAATACAAATTTAGTTGCATTATTCATCCAGTTATGTGCTTTAGTAATATCGTAATTGTCTGTATAAAATTCGTCAAATAATAATACATAAGGTTTTAGAGACTTCATTTTTTCAGGTTTTAATGTACTCTTAGATACTTTAAAAACATCTAATAATATACTTTTTAATTTAGTATTATCATTAATATCAGGGCATTCTTTTTCTATATGATCCCAAGGAGCGTCTTGTATATCTACTTTATCATTTTGATCATGGTATAAAGTTATTTTATGTAAATTACCATGGATTGATATATAGTTTTTATTTCCAGCTTTAAAGTCTAATCCATCTATATTTTGAGTAATAAGATATTTATCAACTAAATACTCATGTACTTTATTTGGTTTAGCATTTCTGTATTTAATAAATCGTTTGTAATACCATAAAAGAAATTGACCAGGATTATTTTTATACATAGTTCTAGTTGCCATTTCTTGAGGAGTATAATTTTTACTGCCTATAGTCCAAAACCCATCAGATCCTCTAAAAGTAGGGATGCCACTATCTGAGCTTACACCAGCGCCTGTAATATAAAGATCCATTTTTATAAAATTATTTGCATAAAACTTTAAAAAAACTTCTATTTTCAAAGTAATTTATTGCATAATTACAGTTTGATTTAAGTAAAAACTTATAGTTTTTTGGTACATCTATAAAATTGATTTTTCCTACTCCAGCATTCTGATCACTCTTTCTAACAGGAATAAACCAAAACTTATTATTTATTTGATCATCTAATTGACCAAGACCTTTTATATAAGCTTTACCATTTTTTTCATTTTCAATATAAAACAGGATTCTTGATTTACCGTAATTTCCTTTATTATCCTGCCAATTACCACTAGCCTCAGAAATAGTAAATTCATAATCATTTGAAGCAGTTATTGACTTACTTTCATGAATGCTCATAACTGTAAGCTCGTATGAGTTTGCATTAGTTTTGTATATCAAGAAAAAATAAGATGATATTATTATTAAAACTCTAATCACAAAGTAATGCTAAAGATATTATTAAAAATTTCAATTTATTTTCTTTAAAAGGTTTTTTTCATTATTTTTACTATTATTTATCTTGTTACTTATTTTATGAAAGTGAATATTATCAGAATTAATTGCTACTATTTTTCTCTTTTGTATCCATGTAGTTAAATGATTATCTTTGATAATTAAAGGCTGCCTATGATGAATATCATTAAGTTTTGAAGAACTTGGAATAGTAATTATTATTGCGCCATTGTCATTGTATAATCCTGCCATATAAATAAAACTTTCTTTTAAGTAATGAAAATAAGGTGTTTTATAATCTTTATTTTTTTTCCATTCAAAATACCCATCTGTAATAAAAATACATCTTTTATAGTTTGAATAAAAAGAACCTGTATTAATACTTTCTAATCTAGCATTTATATGTATTTTATCCTTTAACCATGGAAAATTTATTCCCCAAGTTATTTTTTTAATTAATACTTGATCATCTATTATTATAACTTTGTGCCCTGGAGAAATGTTATAATCTGGTACTACATCAATGCCAAATCTTTTTTTAACTTTTCCAGTTGAATATAAGCTGTATCTTCCGCACATAAATTGATATGATTACATATGTTCTTTTATAAATTATTATTATTACTAATACTTAGCTTTACAAGTACTTTTTTAAATTCACAATCTTTAGAACTTAAAAATGAATTTAAAGTAACAAAGAGATTATTTAAAGAGAAAAAGTTCCATGATGCTCTAATATCTAATGATAAAGCATTACAACTATCTAACATTGAGTTTGGAGAAAAACATTTGACTACTGCTACTTTATTAGAAAATAAGGGTCGTTTATTATTGGAATTAGATGAATTCTATAAGGCAGAATTAATATTTAGAGATGTACATGAAATAAGAGAAGAACTTATAAATAAAAACCACCCAGATATAGCTGAAGCTTTAAATTATTTAGCCTTATCTTTAAGGTTTCAAAATAAATTAGATGACGCAATATTAGTACATAATAAAGTTTTAAATATGATGGCTAGTGTAATAGCTAATAATCCAGGGCAAATATCAGAATTAACTAGAAGTTCAGCATTGTATAGAGCAAGAGCATATGAAACAAAAGGTATACAATTAATAAAACAGAATAAATTAGAAGAGGCCAAAGGTAATTTTAGAATAGCTATTAAAATATTTGAGAGAACATTAGGAAAAGATAAAAGGGAACTTATATTCTTAAAGGATAAACTTAATAATTTAAATGAATAGGAGCTGTAATGATCATTGAAATGAGAACATACTTATTAAAACCAACTACTTTAAAAAGGTTTCTTGATATTTATAATAATGAAATTAGAGAAACACATGTTTCTATTCTAGGAAATCAAATTGGTTTTTTTTATACTGAATTTGGTGAACTTAATAAAGTAGTTCACCTATATGGATATGATAGTTATGAGGATAGAGACAGAAGAAGAGCTATTTTGGCAAAAAATAAAGATTTTATTAGTTACTTAGCAAAAGTTGAGAGTTTAATAGTACATATGAAAAATGAAATATTATTACCTACAGAGTTTTCTAAAATAAAATAATTAAATATTATAGTAATTTAAAATAGTAAATACAGCTGTTCCTAGACTAACTGATAGCAAAATATTTTTTCCAAGAAAATAATAGGTTATAATTAGGCAAATAGTCGCTAAGAATCTTGATATTTGGGATGTGCTTTCTAAAACTCCTTCAGGAAATATAATTATTTTTGATATTACCGCTACTATAATTCCTATAGAAATACATTTAATCCAGTCAAAAATCCAACTATCAATCTTTAATCTAGAAGAAAATATAACTCCCATTGATCTGCAAAGATATGTAGCTATAGATGAAACAATAATAGCTAAAACTATGGTTTGATTATCTATCATTTTTAATTCTAAAATAAAAAAAACCAAGTGAGCCAGATATAAATCCAGCTATTAATACTCCCCAGCTAGGACTTAAATAATTTAAAAGTGGTCCTAAGGTTGCAGATAAAATAAAAACTGATAATAACTTTCTGCTTAATATATTACTTAAAGTCATAATTAAAAAATATAAGGGGTTAAAGAATACAAGACCTAATAATATCTTATTATTTATAAAGTCAGAACATATGAAGCCTAAAACAGTAAACATTATAGAGGTAATCCATAAACTTCCTCCTAAACCTAAAAAATATTCAAAGCGATTATTTTGTTTTACATTTTCGTAACTTGCAAACATATTTATCCATGCGGTTACAGCAATTAAGTGACTAATAAAAAAAAACTTCCATTTTGAAATCTTATTATTTTGTATAATAGGTATAAGATTAATAGTCATTGGAAATAATCTTGCATTAGTTAATAATACCGCAAAAAATATGTTTAAAATACTACCTCCTGCAATTAGCAAATCTGCCATTACAAATTGACCTGGTAAAGCAAAAGCAAAAAAAGTAGAAGAAAAACTTTGCCAAATAGTAAAGCCAGAACTTTTTAAAAAAGCTCCAAAAGTAAACATACTTAATCCTAACCCTATTGCTGGAGTACCAAATGAATATTTAATACCTTGTTTTATTGGATAACTAATCATAATAAAATTTATTTTAAGGATACTTCATAAATACTAAAGTACTTTGTTTTTATCATATAGATTAGTTGTCTTTGCCACTCATTATGTAAGATACTAAAAACTCTTTAAGTAAATCTTTTTCTATAGGATGAATTTTATTTACAATCTTATCATTCAATTCAGAATTGCTATTATATACTATTCCATTTTCTTTAGTATAGGTTATCCAATTTTTTTTAACTAATTTTTTTATTTTTCTTCTTGTGGTTTCAAAAGGAATTGTTGTTAGTTCACTTACTAATGAAATAGTTAATTTTTTATTATGTTTTTTATTAATATTTTTTTTATGCCACATTTCAAATGCAGTATCAAAACTATGAATTTCTTTTTTTATTTCAGTAATTGAAGATAAATAATGATGCCATGCAATAACTTGTACTATTAACCCCTCTAATGCACCCACTTCCTTACTAATAGCTTGATATCTAAAAACATTATGAGTAAGAATTTTTATCCAAAAGTCAGCAAAGTTATTTTGTAACTTATACTCTACTTCTTTTCTTATTAAATTTTCTTTATTTATTTTAAAACCTATTTTTATATAGGTTTACACTAATATGATACTAAAGAACAAGAACATTATTTATTAATATTCCCAACAACAATAGATTTGCTAATATTAAAATAAAATTTAACATAACTAAAACTATCACAGTAAATTACTTATTCTTTGACTATATTACTCATTTTAGGTAATAAATTATAGTTCACTATTGGTTATATATTTTAAAATCTTTATAACCTCTTCATTACTTCTACAAACAGCTTTAGCCGCTGCATCGACTTCTTTTAAAGCATGATCTATATCCTTAGCATGTAAAGTAATAATATTTTTATTTAGACCTATTGCATATCCCGCATCAAAAGCAGCATTCCATTGCTTATATTTTTCGCCAAACTTTATAATTACAATATCAGATTTTTTAATACATATACTATTGTTTATAGAATTAATTGATGCCCCTTTATAATCATGCCAGAATTTATCATTTTCTGGTCCTAATATTGATACACCACAATCATCACTATTAGCATGATTAGTTTCAGGAGAAAAAAAGTTTATGGGTAAATTTTGATTTTTAGATTGATCTATAATTTCTTCTCTCCAATCAGTATGAATCTCACCAGAAAGAAAAACATTTAAGTTATTATTAGACATAACTTTAATCCTTATAATATTATTAATTAAAAAAATATAATGGCATACTTTAATTTAGGAGTACATATGAAAAAATGGGAATTTAGAATAAAACAATATGAATATTCATTGGATAAAAATGACATACAAAGTAGAAGTAAAAAAAACTATGAAGTAGAAGAAATATTAAGTGACTTTGGTAAAGATGGTTATGAGCTTGTAAATGTTATTAGTGAAAAAATTTCCAATACTGTAGATAATAATTTATATTTAAGAACATTTTTCTTAAAAAAAGAAAGACATTAATAAAATTTAATAATATGTTATCTTAATATTAGAGTTAAGGTTTTAATATGAAATATATACAGATTTTTATAGTTATATCTTTATTAATTACAAATATTAGTAATTCTGAAACCACAGAAACTAATAAACCACTTATATTTAATGAGGCAAAAATTTTATTAAAAGAAACAGCTAAACAATATAAAAATACTCTAATAGAAGGCTTGCAACATAATGATTTAAAAAAGGCTTTAAAGTATTGTAATAAGGAAGTTGAAAAATTAATTTCTAAAGATAATGAAAAAGATTATACTATTAAAAGAGTAAGTCTAAGACCAAGAAATAAAAATAATTATCCTACCCTATATGAAAAGGAGATACTGGAAAAGTTCAATAAATTAAGTTTAGAAGATAATAAATACTTGGCATTAGAGCATACTGAAATTATTAAAGATGAAAATAACAATAATAAATTTGTATATGCAAAAGCTATTCGTATTAAAGAGGTATGTTTGAATTGTCATGGTAGTAATATTAATAATGATCTAAAAAAAGAAATTCAAAAGCTTTATCCAGATGATAGAGCTATAAATTATAAACTTAATGATATAAGAGGTGCTTTTGTAATGTACCGAAATATAAAAGATTAAAAATATTTTCAATAATTCCTATGAATATTAACGGAATAGCTCATATTGCACTAAATGTTTCAGATCTTAAAAAGTCTAAACTGTTTTATGACAAAATTTTAACAAATATGGGTTTGAGCCTTATACATTCAAGTAATAAAAGTTTTTATTATGTTGGAGGAAAAACGGGTATCTTAATTCAGCAGGCCAATGCTGATAAAATTAAAAAATTAAAATTCTCCCAAGATAACTTAGGTCTGCACCATTTTTGTTTTAGAATGAAATCCAAGGAAGATATAGAACAATTTTATTTTTTACTTAAAAAAATCAAGGCAAATATCATAAGAGGGCCTATGAATGGTAATTGGGTAAAAGGCTATTACTATATTGTCTTTGAAGATCCTGATGGTATTAGACTTGAAGTTAACTATGTTCCGAATAAAGGTATTTTTGAAAAAAATGCTAAATTTAATCCATCCGGTGATTATTAATATTTATATAATACTTGTAAATAATTGTTTTAAATACAAAATTTCATTTCTTTGCTAATTAATATTTGCTTTTACATTACCAATTTTACCAAAGTATGCATCTAACTTATCTTGTTTTTGAAATTTAATCGGTATAGTGCACGTACCTGTAGTAATGATCATATTCTTCCTAATAGGAAGATTATAAGTTATAAGCTCATTAATTGCCCAGAATAATGCTTTTATAGGACTGCCTAATACATTTAAGGTATTCCCTTCATTTGATGAACCTAGAGTATTTATATTTACAAAATGGTTTTCAAAATTTATGTTTTCTAATTTGCTATAAGGGCTACCTAGAAAAAGATATTTAGCACAAGCGTTGTCTGCTATAAGTTGGAATTCTCCAGCACTTTCAAAATTATTAAATCTGGTATCTGGTAATTCTATAGCTGGAATTACACAATCTATAAATTCTTTAATTTCTTTAATTTCTTTTAAAAGTGAAGAAATATTTTTAGATAATTTAAATACTATTTCTGCCTCTGCCACTCCCATAGTATAGTTTATAAAATTAATTGTATCATTATTAGAATATACATTATGTTTAAATAGCATTCCTAGTATTGGACCACTTACATTAATGTGTTTCTGACCATCAACACTTGTCGCAGCTATCTTATAACCAATATGCTCGAAATCAGTAAAAGACTTGTATGTTTTTTGAATCTCATAGGCTTCCTTTTTTGATTTCGGGATTAATTTTTTTGGTAAACTGTCAATAAGTTCTTCATTCTTTATAGCATTCCACATAATTTTTGAAGCTTCATATATTTTTATTTTATTCATATTAAATATTTTTTTTTATTATATATCTAATTCCACCAACTATATTTTTAGATAGTAAATCATGTGCTAAGCTGTAAAACTTTAATATATTATCTGCCGTATTTTTATTATTTATTTGAATATGTTTGACATAATTTTTTTTAAAATTAAGAAGTCTATCTTGAGTAAATTTAGTCCAGTCAGCAGACATATCTAAACAATCTAATAAATAAAATTTATTATTTTTTAATTCTTCTTTATAGGTTTTTAAAGGAACAAGGTGATTTGCATGAAAGTTTTTAGCAAGTAATTTTTTTTCATTATTAGTTATATTTTTTTTTAAATAAAAATCTTCTACATAAATGTAACCTTTATTTTCAAGTAAATTATATAAAATTTTTAATAATTCATCTCTCTTTGGTATATGGTATAAAGCAAGCCAACTTACAATATTATTAAATTTAATTTTATTAAAATTATATTTCAAAATATCTGCATTAATATGAAAAATATTTTTTTCAAGTTTATAGTTATTTGTAAGCTCACTAGCGATATCATTTAATGATTTTTGTAGTTCAACAGCATAAATTATAGAATTAGTTTTATTCGCTAGGTATCTTGCAGGCCCACCTATTCCAGAGCCAATATCTAATACAATGTTATTTTCTTTTATTTTGGTTTTAAGAATAGCTTCGTTGACTGCTTCAATACCATTATAATGTAATTGATCTATGTCAGAAATTTCCTCTAACGTAGGAGCTCTTTTAAGACTTTTTTTAAGGTGTTTATAATTATTTAAAAACCTATCGGTTGTCTTATATAAATTCATTTCCTCTATTTTAAACATATTAGATTTTTTCATATAAATATAATATAATTTCTTAATTTTTTATATTTAAAATTTTTTTAAAGTTTGGTTTAAAATATAAAGGACCTTTCATAACTTTTCCTTGATTATTATAAATAGGGTTACCAAATTTATCTAACTTACTCATATTTGATTTTTGTACTTCATCAAAACATTTATCTAAATCAATACCGAATGCATGTCCTGCTCCATAAGTAACATAAAGAATATCTGTAAGAGCGTCTGCAGTTTCCTCTATATTTTTTTCATTTAATGCTTCTTCTAGTTCTAATAACTCTTCTTTTATGAGGTTTATTCTCAGTTTAATAATATTGTCATCAGGGAAAGATGGCTTTGACTTAACTTCTTGTTTAAATTTTTGCATAAATTCTTTAACTTTGAAAAAATTACTCATAATTACCTCTTATTAATTTAGTAAATAATAGACCTATACTTTATATTTTATAATAGTATATATATATAAATGAAAAAAGTATTCTATGATGGTAACTGTCCTATTTGTAACAGAGAAATTGAGTTATATAAAAAGCTTAATAAAAATAAATCTGTTAAATGGTATAATGTATATACCGACACTAAAGCACTGAAAATAATTAATAAAAGCAGGGAAGAATGTCTCAAAGCATTTCATGTTATTGATGGCGATAAAATATATAAAGAAACAGACGCTTTTTTTATACTATGGAAAGATATTAAATATTTTAAAATTTTATATTACTTGTTTAATTACAAATTATTTAAAAAATTTTTAAATATATTTTATAAGATGTATGCTAGATATAGATACAAGAAACTTTATATTAAAAATGAGTCTTTAAATGAAAAAAATCTATAATTTTATTTTATATTTTATTATAATTGCTTTTAGTTTTATTTTAGCAAAGCTATCTTATGCACAATCTCTAGAAAGTGTAATAAATTCAAAAAATAGAACTCCTTCATATGTAGAAAGAGATAAGTATAGAAATCCTCTAAACACTTTAAGTTTTTTTAAGCTTAGAAATAATATGAAAGTAATCGAACTTCAGCCTAGTGGAGGTAATTCGCCTGGAGGATGGTATACTGAAATACTTGCCCCTTATCTCAAAAATAACGGTTTATTAATAGCTGCCCATTTTAATCCTAAAGAGTCAGAATGGAGAGCTAAGATGAGAAAAGGCTATGAAAAAAGAATTGAGAATAACGAAGATTTTAATAAAATTCAAATGGCGGTTTTATCTATGCCACCAGTTAAATTAAATCCAGATAATTCAGTTGATATGGTGCTGACATTCAGAAATCTGCATAATTGGTTAAAAGCAGGCTATTTGAAAGAAGTGTTTCAAGTATCCTTTAACGCATTAAAACCGGGTGGTATCTTTGGTGTAGTTGAGCATCGTGCTCCTGATAACTTTACAATTGATGAAATGAATAAATCTGGATACGTTTCTGAAAAAATAGCTATTCAATATGCTGAAAGCGTTGGTTTTATATTAGAAGATAAAGCTGAAATTAATGCTAACCCATTAGATACAAAAGATCATAAATATGGTGTTTGGACATTACCACCTACCTTGAAATTAGCAGACGATAACGCAAGAAAAAAATATATGAAAATAGGTGAAAGTGATAGAATGACTTTACGCTTTATTAAACCTAAAAATTAATTACATTTTTTTCTTAGCATTGTGCAACTTTAAGGAAGAATAAAGACCAATTAAAGATAGAATAAGAAGAAAAAGAAAGCATAAGTTAAAGGCTTCAACTTTAGTATAAGTATCTAAAAAATATCCAAATACTGGGCCAATATAAACATCAGGGAAAAATCCTATTAAAGATATTATACCTACTGAAAAACCTATAATGTTGGTTGGTATTTTAGTCTCCTGTAAATAACAAAAATAAATACCTCTTAAAGCAAAAACTGCTGCCATGGTAATCATTATATTAGTCATAATTAATATTTCTAAATAAAAAATTGTTGATATAATTCCTAAATAAACAAAAGCTATTGTTAATGTTATAAATAAATATATTGAAAGCCTAGTAGCGCTTATTTTATCTGCAATTAATCCTGCAAATATAGCACACACCGGTCTAAGATATGAAAGATTGCTCATTGTAGAGGCAGCTTCCTCTTTGCTGTAATTCATAATTTCATAAAAAAATTGCGAGTAATAATCAATACCTTTGTAGGAACTATAAGCTGTTAATACTATTAATGATTGAAAAAATATTATTTTATAAAATTTTTTAATCTTTTTAAATGCTACTCTCAATCCAATAGAAGATTTATTATTACTTTCATCTTTAAAATAAAACCATATTACGATACCTGCAATAAAAGTAGTGATGGAATAAAAAGTTATTACTGCTTTAAGTGGAGAGAATGCTACAAAGAAACTATTATCATTTATATTTTTAATAAAAGTACTAGTAAAAATAATCACAGCAATACTAGAAAGGGTAGCAGCAACTAGTCCTCTACCAGCTTCTAAACTTCCAAAGGATAGTCCTTGCCTATTTCCTCCCACTATTTTAGTTGCCTTAATTAACGCACTCCAGCAAAATAAGATACTGGTAATGCCCCAGTACCCATAAATAAAACATAAAAATAAAAAATTATTATAAAATAATAATAATATTCCACCTAAGGAGGTTAATATTAATGAAAGACTAAGTAGTTTTCTTGCATTAAATTTATCAGCTATATAACCACCAGGAAAATAACATATTAAGGCAGTTATACCATATGTGGTAAATGCTATGCCCATCATATAATTAGTATATTGAAACTCTTCTAATAAAGATGGTCTAAAAAATCTATTTACGTGAAAGGGTAAAGCAAATATCAATTCCCCAGTAAAGATTAAATAAAATAACTTTAATTTATTAATATTGCCTCTCAGTCATATTAATAATTAGATTATTATATCAAATTTATAAGTTAAATTTCTAAAGCTTTCATCAATACTTGCTTCTAAAGCATTGTTATTATATGTATTTCTAAATAAAAAATCTTTTTTATTCATTTTATTTCCTTTAAAATACATTTGTGTAGTTAACTGTTTTTGTTTACTCGTTACTTTAAAATGAATATGAGGAGTTCTAGTAAAATCTTTTGAGACTTTATAACTTCCTGGTAATATGGTATTAAAATTATATTCACCTTTTTCATTAGATAGCAATCTCATATAACCAAAAAAATCATTGTCCTTTCTAGATCTTGATAAGTCAGCTTTATGATTATATTTACCAAACGAATTTGCTTGCCATATATCTAAGCTTGCATTGGTAATTGGTTTGCATTTATTATCTAAAATTTTTCCATAAACTTTAATTTTTTTTCCAATAGCCTTACCATTATTAGTCATATCATTATTAAAAATTTTCGAAGGTACCTTATAGAATGGTCCTTTAGATTGCGGTGGAGTTTTTTTACAATCACTACTAGTAGCTTTTGTCTGATTAGCAAAGGGTGTGCTTAGAAGAAGTAACAATATTGTTCTTCTAGTTAATAATTTTTTTCTTAAAAAATTTATTATGAAAACTCTCTTTCTGGCTTACCAGTGTAAAGCTGTCTTGGACGACCTATTTTTGAATTTTGATCAGAGATCATCTCATTCCAATGGGAAATCCAACCTACCGTTCTCGCTACTGCAAATATTACTGTAAAAAGTGATACTGGAAACCCTATAGCTTTTAATATGATGCCTGAATAAAAATCAACGTTTGGATATAGTTTTTTTTCTTTAAAGTAGTCATCATTTAAAGCTAGATATTCTAATTCTTTAGCTAAATCAAAAAGTTTGTTATCTAATAAATGCTTTTCTTTAAGCACTTTTTCTGCTATTTTTTGCAACACTTTTGCTCTAGGGTCATAGTTTTTATAAACTCTATGGCCAAATCCCATAAGCCTAAAACTATCATTTCTATCTTTTGCTTTATCTATAAATTTTTTAATATTCTCAATACTTTCAATCTCATTTAACATTTTTATCACTGCTTCATTAGCTCCTCCGTGAGCAGGCCCCCATAATGAGGCTATACCAGCAGCAATACAAGCAAATGGGTTAGCACCAGAAGACCCAGCTAACCTTACTGTTGAAGTAGAGGCATTTTGTTCATGGTCAGCATGCAATATCAATATTTTATCTAAAGCATCAGCGAATATAGGATTAATTTCATATTTTTCAGCAGGCACAGAAAAAACCATATTTAAAAAATTTTCTGAATAATTAAGACTATTGTTAGGGTATACAAATGGTTGTCCTATAGAAAATTTATACGCCATTGCAGCTATAGTTGGCATTTTAGCAATTAATCTATATGAAGCTATCTTTCTTTCATCGGCATTATTGATATCTGTACTATCGTGGTAAAAGGCAGCCATTGCCCCAACAACACCACACAATATAGCCATAGGATGAGCATTATCTTTAAAACCTCTATAAAAATTAGAAATTTGTTCATTCAGCATGGTATGCATGGTAATAGAGTTCACAAACTCTAACTTTTTTTCTTTTGTAGGTAGCTCTCCATACATTAATAAATAGGATGTTTCTAAAAAAGATGATTTTTCTGCTAAATCTTCAATTTTATAACCTCTATGCAGTAATATGCCCTGATCACCATCTATAAAGGTTATATCTGATTTACAACTGCCAGTTGAAGTGAACCCTGGATCAAATGTAAACATATCTGCTTGCTTGTACAAAGAAGTTATATCTATTACATCGGGACCTAACGACCCCGAAATTACTGGCAGTTCAATAACTTTTCCATCGGGTAAGTTTAATGTTGCTGTTTTTTTATTATTCATTAGTGTTAATCAAAATTTTTTTTTAGTCTATCTATACTAACTTTTTTTCCTAATTTTTCTAGTACTAAAAAAATACTTGGCGAGAAAGTTTTACCAGTAATTGATGCTCTGATTGGTGCAGCAATATCAAACATTTTAAGATTATGTTTTTTAACTTTACTTTTTATTACCTCTTCAATACTTGTAGCTTGCCAAAGACTAATTTTTTCTAACTCATTTATGGTATCTAGCATTATTTTTTTATCTGCTGAGTTTATTATTTTTAAGGCATCATCCGAATATCTATCAATATTATCACTTTGCATATATGAAATACCATCTTCAATATCATTAATGTTTTCTGCTCTACTCTTAAATAAATCAATTAAAGCAAGTAGTTTTTTAGAGTCATTTTGTTTATGTTTAGGTGATAATATATTTAAAACTTGCTCACTTTTTAGTCTTTTAAAGTAATATGTGTTGACACTTTCTAATTTAATTTTATCAAATTTTGACGGAGATTTTCCTATGCCTTCAATATTAAAAAGTTTAATTGCTTCATCGACTGAGAAAAACTCTTTATCTTTATGTCCCCAACCAAGCCTAAGCAAGTAATTATTCAAGGCTTCTGGCATAAACCTCTCTTTTCTGTATTCTAAAACGCTTTGAGCGCCATGTCTCTTTGAAAGTTTAGATCCATCTGAACCATAAATTAACGGAATATGAGAAAATTTGGGAACTTTCCACTCCAATGCATTATATATTATAATCTGCTTAAATGTATTAGTTAGGTGATCATCTCCTCTAATTATGTCGCTAATATTCATAACATAGTCATCAACTACTACGGCAAGCATATATGTAGGAGTATTATCAGATCTTAATATAATAAAGTCTTCTAAGTTATTATAATCGACAGTAACTGAACCTTGAATTCTATCCTGTAATTTTAATAACCCTGTATCTGGTACTTTTATTCTTAATACAAACTTATCACTAAGTGGTTCTTTAATGTTTCTGCACTTTCCACTATATTTGTATGGTATCTTTTTTTTTAAGGCTGCTTCTTTTTCTTTTTTTAAATCCTCAACACTACAATAACATTTATATGCTAGGCCCTTATCTAAAAGTAAATTTGCTATTTTAACATGCTCAGAAACATTTTTACTTTGATAAACAATATCACTATCCCAGTGTAAATTTAACCACCTTAAAGAGTCACAAATTTGCTCTTTATGCTCATTTTTTGATCTTAAAAGGTCCGTGTCTTCAATTCTAAGTAAAAACTTACCACCTTGATTTTTTGCATATAACCAATTAAATAAAGCAGTTCTAGCTCCCCCAAGATGAAGCGATCCAGTAGGTGATGGTGCAAATCTTGTTATTACTGTCATATCAAAGTTTTATGTAATTTTAATTTTTTAGGTTAGTAGTTTCTAATTAAGCCTACTAGTTTTCCTTGTATAAGCACTCTTCCCAAACCAAATATTCTAGTTTCAAACTTTTTATTAGCTGGTTCAAGTGCAATAGAATTAGTTTTTTTTCTAAATCTCTTGAGTGTAGCTTCTTGTCCATCAATTAGTGCAACTACTATATCTCCATTAATAACATCATTAGTTTTTTCTAAAATAGCTATATCTCCATCTAAAATTCCAGCATTTATCATCGACTCACCTGACACTTTTAAAGCATAGTGCTGGTTATTATTTTTTATCATATCAATAGGGACATTTAAATGACCTTCAGAATTTTGTATAGCTTCTAATGGAGTACCTGCAGCTATAGAGCCATAAATAAATATTTTATAGCTGTTCCCATTTGTACTTGAATATGTTTCAGGTAGGCTAGAGGATGTATAGTCTTCTTCTTTAATTATTTTTATAGCTCTAGCTTTATTGTGTAATCTCTTAATAAAGCCTCTTTCTTCTAAAGAGCTTATTAATCTATGTACTCCTGATTTTGAACTTAAACCTAAATATTTTCGCATTTCATCAAAAGAAGGGGAAATATTGTTATCTTTTAAAGTATTTGTTAAATAGTCTAATAACTTAGCTTGTTTAGAAGTTAACATATCAATGTTCTACTTTAGTTCTTTAATAATGTCAAGTTGAAATTAAAGTCCACCATTTAGTTCATATATTTCTAAAAAATCACCTTTTAATGCAATTTTTTTTGCTGGAACTTTAACTAAACAATTCGCTAATGATAAATTTTTCATTAGTGAACTATCTTGGTTTTTAAAAATATTCACATATTTCTTATTATTTTCACTAAAAAAGCTTCCCCTATAATATGTTTCTCTCTCGCTATCATTAATAAATTTATTAACTGGATAGGCTTTACTTTTTATAATGCAGTTAGCATCTGATGGCAGTAATTTTTTAATAGCCTCCATTACGAATATAATAAAGCAAACATAACTAGACACTGGATTTCCAGGCAAACCAAAAACTGGTATACCATTTAACAAACCAAATAGAATAGGCTTTCCAGGTTTAACTTTAACTTTCCAAAATTTAGTTTTCATACCTAAATCTTCTAAACATTTTTTTACTAAGTCTTTTTTTCCTACGGATACCCCTCCAGTCGTAATTATTAAATCCATTTTTACATTTCCATATAATATCAGGATCAAAGCCTATTATTGAGTATCTTCCTCTATAAGTTCCATCTTGAACTGATTCCAACAGAAAGCTATTAGTTTTTTTATTACATAATTTTAAGTAAGTTGAAACTGGAGTATCTAAATCAGATTTTAATGTTGTCCATAGTAGTTGATTATTTTTTTTTTTAGTCCTTTTTAAAAAATCACTTTTTTTTGGATATATGATTGCCATATCAAAAAGAATTTATAAAATTTTGATTTATAGAGCTTTTTTTCTCTATTTTAATATCAGAAAGAAGTGCATTTATAATATCATTTTTAATATTACTATCAATATTAGTTAAAATATTCTCAGGTTTAGTTCTTTTTTCTTTAGCTAAATGTTTCTCTGATTGTAAAGTAGGTTTTACAAAAACATATTTGAACTCATCTAACTGGTTAATTTTAGAATATGAATTTAATTTAGTTTTAAATATAATATTTTTAATTTTAGGGTCTAAAGTATCATTTATTCTACTATCATTTGTAATCCAGCTAGTTTTGCTAGATGTTAAATAACCTTGTTTAGCTTGCTTGTTATTAATTATATCACTATAAATTGTATCAGCAATTTTCTTAGATTGTTGTATTTTTTTCTTATTGTAAAGACTATCTATAACTTCTTTTTTAGCTAGGTCTAAGGTTTTGGGAACAGACCTATTAATTTTTTCTAGGTGTATAAAAAATAAATTATTATTTTTACTTTCTATTGGGTCAGAAAGGGCATTATCATTCAAGTTAAAAATAACTTTAGCTAACTCTTCTTCGGACAAAATATTATTTTCTATATTTATATCTTTAATGGAATTAATCGCCACTTCTTTTATGGCTTTTTTATCTAAATTTGCATATTTAAGTGATGCCTCTAAATCATTGCTTTCTATAAATTTTTCATAAAAAGCATTTGCTTTTTCATATACTCGTTCATTTAAGATATTAGTGGTTAAATCATTTTTTATATCATTCTTAACTTGATCAAAACTTAAATTATTTTCTGATTTTATCATTTCTAAATAAATTACCTTCCAACCAAACGTAGACTGTATTGTATTAGAAAAAGTATTTTCTTTTAAATTGAAAGCTATATTTCCAAGATCAGATTCTAGTTCATCTTTTGCTAAAAAACCTAAGTCCACATCAGCACGATTAATATTATTTTTTTTAATATAATTATTAATGTTATTTAAATTTTTGGTTTTTTTTAAAAAATCTTTAGCTTTTAATTCATTGTCAAATATAAATTGTAATATTTTTCTTTTTTCTGGTGTATTATAAAAGTCTATATTAGTGTTGTAAATTTCTAATAATTTATCATTGTCTATGTTAATATTTTTGTCTACATCTGTGTTTCCTATAGATATGATATTTAAATCTCTTGTTTCTGGAACTAATAAAGTCGACTTTATTTCATCATAGTGTTTAATTATTTCAGCATCAGTTATCTTTTCCTTTATAATCATTGCAGTGGTGTCAATTTCATAAACTTCAGCTTTTCTAGCTAAATCTATTTTCTTCTTTATATTGTTGGCTATAATATTAGAGGTTCCTTGAGAGCTATTAATAGTTTTTAAAAATATATCATTAATTAATGCCTTCTCGCTAATTATAATTAATTCTTTCTCAGAAATATTATTTCTATTCAGGAAATATTTAAAGTAATCTTGATTAAAAACACCTAGTTGATCGTGAAAGTTTTTATTTTTTAGGATCGAACTTCTTAAAAAATTTTCAGATGATGAGATACCTAAATCTTTTGAAATTAAATAAATATACTCGTTATTTATCATATTATTTAGAACTGAATTATGTATACCAAGTGTTTTAATAATTTCTTCAGATATTGGTTCTTCAGAGCTACGCCTAAGATTTTCTATTATAGCTTGATATTCTAAATTAAAATCATTTAATTTTATTTTAGACTTTCCAACCGTAGCAACAGTAGGGTTAGAGCTTCCAGTAAATATATCTCCTATACCCCAGACAGCGAAACTTAATGCAATTAATGCTATAAGAATTTTAGTGCTTATGTTTTTTATAGACGTTCCAATTTTTTTTATCATAATAATACATTTAACATTTTTATATAAATATAAAACAATTAATTTTATAATTTGAAAGGAAATATAAATTGAAGTTTTTAATAGCTAATTGGAAAATGAATAAAAACTTTGATGATGGTTTAAAAGTTATTAAAGCTATTAGAAAAAAAATTAAAAACAAGAGCAATAAGAAATACATAATATTACCTTCTTTGCAATCAACTCTTTATATAAAAAATAATATAGTTAAAAATGATGTAATTTTCGGTAGTCAAGATTGTAGTCAATTTAAAAATGGTGCTTTTACTGGTGATATATCAGCTGAAATGATTAAAAAAATTGGTTGCAAATACGTTTTAATTGGACATTCAGAAAGAAGAACAATATTCAATGAAACCGATGAAGTATTAAAAACAAAAATGAATAGAGCTTTAGAGCAAAAGCTTAAAGTAATTTTTTGCGTTGGAGAGAGTTTAACTCAATTCAAGCAAGGAAAGAGCATTCCTTTTATTATTAAGCAGATTACTAAAGCCTTTGATAAAAGTATAAATTTTAAAAATGTTATTATAGCCTATGAGCCGATATGGGCAATAGGTACAAATGTTACGCCAAAAATGCAAGAAATAGATAATATTCATTATAAAATAAAGGAAGCTATGAAAGTACATTTTAATATTACAAAAATACCTATATTGTATGGAGGTTCTGTTAAATCAGATAATTCAGCTGACATTTTTTCTTTAAAAAATGTTGATGGTGGATTAATTGGAGGTGCTTCATTAATTGCTAGTGAATTTTGTAAAATTTATGATACTCTTTAACTAAAAGGAAAAGATATTTATGTTTAATTTGTTTTTAATAATTCATGCAATCTTAGCTTTAACATTAATTGTAATTATTTTGTTGCAAAGAAGTGATGGTGGTGCACTTGGTGGTATAGGTGGAGGTAGCTTTTCTGGTATGCTTACGGGAAGAAGTTCTGCTAATTTTTTAACTAAATTAACAGCAGTCATTGCGGCTCTATTTTTAGGTAATAGCCTGCTTTTAGCTATTTTATCCGGAAATCTCAAAGAAAAGTCCATAATTAATGAAACTACCATAGAAGATTTCTCAGATGATATTAACAGTAAACCTATTGTTCCAGACTCGGAGTAGGCTGTTATATTTAATAAATCTAATTCAAAAGCCAAAGTCATTTTTATTACTGGAGGTGTTGTGTCTTCTCTGGGAAAGGGTTTAACCGCCGCCTCCTTAGCAACAAATCTTCAGTCAAGAGGTTTTAAGGTGAAGTTAAGAAAGTTAGATCCATATCTTAATATTGATCCTGGAACCATGAATCCAAATCAGCATGGAGAAGTTTTTGTAACTAATGATGGAGCAGAAACAGATTTAGATTTAGGACATTATGAAAGGTTTACAGGAGTATTTGCTACTAAGCACGATAATATTACTGCTGGCAGTGTTTATCAAAATGTTATTAAAAATGAAAGAAAAGGTAAATACTTAGGAAATACTGTTCAGGTTATTCCTCACGTAACTGATGAAATAAAATTTAGAATTTTTAATGATTTGAAAAAAATTGATTTTTTAATTGTTGAAGTAGGAGGAACTGTAGGAGATATAGAAAGCCTTCCATTCCTTGAATCTATAAGGCAACTTAGAAATGAAATGTCAAAAAATCAAACCATTTTCATTCATTTAACTTTAGTGCCTTATCTTAATGCTGCCGATGAATTAAAAACTAAGCCAACTCAACATTCTGTAAAGGAGTTAAGAGGTATAGGAATACAACCTGATTTATTGATTTGTAGGTGTGAAAGAAAAATCACTGAAACGGACAAAGAAAAAATGGCATTATTTTGCAACATAAATTCTAAAAATATTATACAGGCATTAGATGTAACTAATATATATGAATTGCCTTTAGTGCTGAATAAAGAAAATTTAGATGAAAGGGTTCTTTATAATTTAAATATTAAGAAATATAAAAAAGCTAATTTGAAGAAATGGCGTGAAATAAGCAATTTACAAAAAAACCCTAAAAACTCAGTAAATATAGGTATAATAGGCAAATACATAGAGTTAAAAGATGCTTATAAATCTCTTTCTGAAGCTCTGTATCATAGTGGTATACACAATTCAACAGAAATAAATATAATTTGGATTAATGCTGAAAAATCTATAAATGTTAAAAGTTCTCTTAAAAATCTTAATGGCATATTGGTTCCAGGTGGATTTGGAAAAAGAGGAACTTTAGGTAAAATAAGTTCTATAAAATTTGCAAGAGAGAATAATATACCCTTTCTTGGGATATGCTTTGGAATGCAATTAGCTGTTATAGAGTATGCACAAAATGTTATTAATATTAAAAATGCTAGTTCCAGTGAATTCAAAATTAATAATGCAGAGAATATAATAGGCTTAATGACTGAGTGGATTAAAGATGGCAAGAATGTTAAAAGAACCATAAATACAGATTATGGTGGATCCATGAGATTAGGAAGTTATGAATGTATTCTTCAAAATAAATCTTTAATAAGCAAAATTTATAATAAAAATATTATTGAAGAAAGACATAGGCATAGATATGAAATGAACATAAAATATGAATCCCTTTTTAAAGAAAATGGAATGATAATTTCAGGTAAGTCACCAGATGGAATGTTACCAGAAATAGTTGAGCTACCAGGGCATAAATGGTATTTAGGGGTTCAGTTTCACCCTGAATTATCTTCTCAGCCATTAAAACCACACCCAATATTTAATTCTTTTATTAACGCTTCATTAAATAATAAAAAACATGCAAAATCAAAATAAATCAGTAAAAATTAAGAATTTTGAAATTAATAATTTCAATCCTTTTATCCTAATTGCAGGACCATGTGCCATTGAAAGCAAAGATCATGCTTTTGATATGGCCTCAAGAATTAAGGAAATATGTCTACAGCTAGAGATAAATTTTATTTATAAATC